>JAKMCW010000073.1 GCA_022428205.1 Flavobacteriales bacterium | reverse complement strand
TCGGTGGGGACATTGCGCTTCACCTCGTCAGAAGCGGTCCCAAAAAAGTCCGAGGCCCCGGTTCATTTGGAGGCGACGCTGGACTCTGAGCTCGTGGGGCGGTTGCTGTCGGGCCATGCCTTTGAGTATTTGGTGGAAGGCGCTCCCATCCGCGTCGAAGGTTGGGTGAAAGGCAAGGCGGGGTGGTTCCAAAGCACATTGGACATTCGACACGAGCAGCGCATTCGATTGGTGAACTGAGCCATGCTCAGGGCTTGAATGACCGTGATCATTCCCATGTCCGTTTGGTTTCCTGCTGTTTTGGGGCATGAAAAAGACAGCTTCAATCGAAGCTGCCTTTCTCATTTTGGGACCCATACAGTCTGTGAATACTTGCCCTGGGAACTCTTAGGAATGGGGTTGAACCCATTGACTTTCGGTGTCGATCAGCCATTGTGGCTGAAGATGATTCGGCCATCGCTGTCTAGGAAGGCGATGCGAATGATGCGAGAACCATAGGGGAGGGTGGAAACGAACCGCTTGTAAGCTTGAAGTGCACCGTTCATGTTGCGGTGTCTGCTTTGAACACGCTTGGTCAATCTATTGCACTGGGCGTTACGGCCATGACCTGAAGGGTGACCTCGCCGTTTCGGGCTTGGTCCATTTAAACATCGGTGGTTCGATCATTGTGGGTGTTCGCCACGGCGTTTGTGTTGGCGAAGGCAGCGAGAAGGGAAATGGACTTGTTCATGATGAAGGGGGTTTGTTTGTGGCGGCAGGGAAAATGAAGGCGCCACACGGGGGTCAATTCTGGATGGAGAAGATCACCGTACCGTTGGAGTCGGTGATGTTGGCGTAGATGACGGTGGAGGATTCGGGCAGTTCAAAGGAGAACCCTTGGTAAGCCAGATAGGCTTGGTTTAGGCTGGGGTAATTGCCATTGAAGAACGCCCGGTTTCCATCGGGGTGCACCGCCAATACATTGACGTTATAGGTGGTTTTGACCACATCGTTCAAGACGATAGAATGGTCTGTGTTGGCCTCTGTTGAGGTGGTGTTGGCCAAAGCGGGAGCGCAGGAGAACATGACGAAGGCTGCGGCGAAGAGGGAGGAGGTAAACTTGTTCATGGCGTTGGGGTTTTGGTTGTTGTTCGTTGACAGAGCAAACATGGGGGCGGACCCAAGGCTGAGTATTGATGCCTGCGCACGTCCGGTAATGACGATTGTCATGTTTGACGCGTGACGGCCCTGGGGCGACCTGGCCAACCTGTGGGATTATTCCTACATACAGGGGTGTAACTCCTTCATTTTATGTACTTTTCGTGTGACATCCAATGATGATGTCGCGCCTTATTATGGGCTTATTCAATGTTCGATGTTTCACAAATGCGCCTTTGGTCTGGGACCGTTGATTGCCGCCTTGCTCATGACTGGGTGCGGGAGAGATGCGCCAACGATCGGGCCTGAAGGAGCGTCTCCAAGTGATCAAAAGATGAACGTGCTGTTCATCGTAGCAGATGATTTGAATTGCGCATTGGGTGCCTATGGGGATTCGCTCGTGCAAACACCCCACCTTGATCGTCTGGCCGAAGAGGGTACGGTATTTCAGAACGCCCATTGTCAATATCCCTTGTGCGGTCCTTCTCGGGCTTCGTTCATGACAGGGCTGTACACGGGCCAAACCCAAATCCACGAAAACAACGTCTACCTCCGCTCTGCGGTCCCCGATGTGGTCACCCTGAGCCAACGGTTCCGTCAAAACGGATATCAGGCCGTTCGCATCGGAAAGATCTTCCACTACGACAACCCAGGGACCATTGGTACCGCGGGCATCGATGACCGCCATTCTTGGGACCAGACCATCAATCCCTATGGCCGGGAAAAGCGCGAAGAGTATAAAATCAACACCCTCAAACCCCGTCGGTATGGCGGGACATTGAGTTGGCTGGCCATGGATGGCGAGGACGAGGAGCAAACCGACGGCATTGGCGCCACCGAGGCAGTAGAGCAATTGGAGGCTTTTGCTTCCTCTGGCGATCCGTTTTTTCTCGCCCTTGGCTTCTTCCGGCCGCACACGCCTTTTGCAGCGCCAAAGGCATATTTCGAGGCACTGGATCGGGGGGCGATGGTGATTCCCGATGCACACGATGAGTTGTTGCCATCCTTGCCTGTCCCGGCCCGCAAGTCCATTCGGGCCCAACCGCTGCAAATTGGATTGGCAGAGCCCTTGGCTCAAGAGATTAAACAGGCCTATTGCGCCACGGTGTCTTTTGTGGATGCGCAAGTGGGAAGGGTGTTGGACAAATTGGAATCCACGGGATTGGCGGACCGAACGCTGGTGGTCTTTGTCTCGGACCATGGGTATCACTTGGGAGAGCATGGCCATTGGCAAAAAGGCACACTGTTTCAAGACGCGACACGGGTGCCCCTCATCATCCGTCCTCCGGGCTCCATGGATGGGTTGCCGTCAACGAATGCTCCTGTGGAGTTGGTCGACCTCTACCCTACGATTGCAGAGTATGCTGGAGTGGAGGTGCCGGATTACGTCTCTGGTCGCAGCTTGAAAGGGGTCATGGACAAAGTTCAAGACACGGTGAGGGGCAGCGCATTGACAGTGTGGCGCAAAGGCAGATCCATCGTGACCGACCGGTACCGCTTGACCGAGTGGGGGCAAAACGGGGCAATGGGCTACGAACTCTATGACCACCTCAGTGACCCCGCAGAGTTGATCAACCTGGCTTCGGACGTTGAAAGTGCACCCCTCCTGGACTCCATGAAGGTGGTGTTGCTCCGCCGATGGGACGGATCGCGCAGCGTCTCCGAAAGCATGGGCAGGGTGATTGTCCAACCTCCTGTGGCCCAGAAAACGCCGCACATCACTTTTGGTGATGAGTATCACATCGATGGCTCTATGAAACAAGAACGTACCGAATGATGCTTCCAAGCTGGTCTTTTTTTCGGGGCGGCGACGCCAGCACTCAAGGATTGCGCCGTGCGAGGACGGCGGCACTCCTGGGCAGTATTTTTCTGTTGAGCAGCTGCACGGGAGAACATGGTGGGGATGTTGCCCCATCCGCACCGCCCAACTTCATCGTGGTTTTGGTGGACGACCAAGGCTGGAACGGAACCTCTGTGGAGATGATTCCCGGGGACTCCCTTTCTCGCAGTGACTACCATGAGACGCCCCACCTCGAGGCGTTTGCAGCGGAGGGGATGAGGTTCAGCCAGGCCTATGCCGGTGCACCGGTGTGTGCGCCCTCTCGGTACAGCATTCAATTTGCCAAGACGCCAGCCCGGCTCTCTCTGATTCGGGTCGGGATGAATTCTGACCACATCGACCACGAGGGTTGGTGGAGTCCGCCGCGTGGATTGAAGTCATTGGATTCAAATTATGTGGCGGCCCATTTTGGAAAATGGGGCATGGGCAGCTTGCCCGAGAACCTGGGATATGACGTCAGCGATGGCCCCAATCAGAACCGAGCCGGGGGCTTCGTCAACAACCGCACCCAATGGGACCCGGTTGTGAGGGAGGACCCCAAGCGCATAGGAGAGCTTACCGACAAAGCCGTGGAATTCCTGCGTGCGCAAGCCGATGCAGATCGGCCATTTTATCTCCAGGTCTCCCATTGGGCGGTGCACGCCAACCTGGAGGCCACAGCAGAGCGTTTGGCCAAATATGAATCCAAGCCGCCGGGCGCCCACCAAATCAATCCTGGTTTTGCGGCGATGACCGAGGATCTGGACCACGGTTTCGGCCGCTTGCTCGAAGAGGTCGAGGCCTTGGGCCTTTCCGACAACACCTATGTGTTCTACATGTCAGACAACGGGTCCGTTCCCAACATTCCGGGTGCCAAGAAATACGAGCGCAGCTACAACCATCCCTTGAGCCGCGGCAAGTGGGATGCATTGGAAGGAGGGCTGCGGGTGCCTTTGATGGTGCGCGGCCCAGGCATTCCGCCGAATGCCCACCGGACCGTTCCAGTTTCGGGTGTGGATTTGCTGCCCACCATTTTGGCTTTGGCGGGTGCAGAAGAGGGTTTCGTATCGGAGATGGACAGCATAGATGGCGGCTCATTTGCCAGCGTTCTTTCTGGGGATGAGGTGGAGGTCCACCGTCCCGTGGACGGCCTGTATTTCCATGTTCCTTACCGCAATGGCATTGCGTTGAAGCGTCCACATTCGGCCGTGAGGCAGGGAGATTTCAAACTGGTGCTGTTCCAAGATGATGGAGAGGCTCGGTTGTACAACCTCTCCGAAGACGTGGGCGAGCAGGTCGATTTGTCTGAAGCCCTGCCTGAAAAAACGGAAGCCATGCGGGCAAATTTGATGGCCTATCTCTCATCGGTCCGGGCCCCTCGTTGGCAGGAGGGCATCACTTGGAAGCAGGACCCCCTCGGATCGTTCAATTCCGTCCACTGATGGTTGGTTTTGAATCACAGTGCAGTGGGTGGGCCGTTGGAGCGGTTGTTCTGCTGTGCAGCTGCAGTTCTGTGGCTGTTTCTGATGATTCAACCGCGGCTTCCAAGAGGGGGCACGATGGAATGGTCAAGATCCCCAGTGGTGATTTTTTGATGGGTGCTTCGGACGATTCTTTGGCCTTGCCCCGTGAATTTCCGCAGCACAGGGTGGCGGTGGATGGGTTCTGGATGGATCCGTATGAAGTGACCAATGCCAGGTTCATGGAGTTTGTCGCGGCCACTGGATACAAGACCGTTGCAGAGCAACCTTTGGACTGGGAAGAATTGAAGGCCCAATACCCAACGGGGACGCCGCCGCCAGGCGCTGCGGACTTGGCTCCGGGCGCCTTGGTTTTTGCACCTCCGTCAGAAAGTGTCGGCCTTGGAAATGCGGGCGAATGGTGGTCTTGGGTGCAAGGTGCCGATTGGCAGCACCCCTTTGGCCCGGCCAGCAATTTGGACGGTATGATGGACCACCCTGTGGTGCATGTCTGCTACTTGGATGCCGTTGCCTATGCAGAATGGAGGGGGGTGCGCCTGCCTACAGAGGCTGAATGGGAATGGGCGGCGCGTGGGGGACTGCAAGAGGGGCCTTATCCGTGGGGAGGGGCGCCTTTGGATGAAGGTCCCGCCCGTTGCAATACTTGGTCCGGAGCGTTCCCTGCGGAGAATACCTTGGAAGATGGTCATTTCGGTACGGCGCCCGTGGGACAATTCGCGGCCAATGGATACGGGTTGTTCGACGTGGCGGGCAATGTGTGGGAGGTGTGCGCCGATTGGTACGATCCACGCTACTACGATGAGTGCTCAAAAGAGCCGCTTTCAGTCAACCCTGCAGGACCCGAAACTTGGCATGACCCGTTTGAGCCCTTCGACCCGAAAAGAGTCATGCGCGGCGGGTCTTTTTTGTGCAATGTGAGTTACTGTGCGAGTTACAGGGTCACGGCCCGCATGGCCCATTCTCAAACCACAGGGATGAGCCATGTTGGTTTTCGATGTGTCAAGGATTTTGACGAACCTTTAAATTGATGAATACCGGCTTTGGTTTCATATCGGCTTCCTTGTCGTTGTCCGCTTTCCCAAAGCGGTCCAGACATGCATGTACTGCGAAAATCCTGTGTTGCCTGCTGCTTTTGGGAGGCAGTGTAACCAGCGCACTCTCGCAGGACTCGTTGTTGACCGCTCCGCCATTGAGGTCGGGCGCACCCTTGGTCAAAAAGGCGGGAAGTACCATTGGGTTCAAAGGGTTTTACCGCTTCCTCGGCTATGTCAGGGCCCAGGATGAGACCTTCCCCAACAACAGCGGCAAAACCACGGCCATTCTGGTGGGTGATGCCTACCGCGAACCCATGTTGCTGCTGAACATGATGGGGCGGACCCAGGAGGGCATCGGATTTGGTGCGGACCTGATGATCAACAGCGTGTACAAGGGGTCGTCGGATGCTTTCACTCAGCCTCTGACCTTGAACCTCGGCTTGAATCTCAGGGCTTCTTTCAAGACGGATCATGGCGATTTCACCGTTCGGTCGGGCGGCGTATCCTGGTACCGCCAAAGCCGCTTGACCGTGTGGGGCAATCAGGCGTTTAACCGCTTTAGCCTGTTTGAGCGGAGGCCGGGAACGCCATTGACTCCAACGCCGGTGGGCCGGTATGGTTCCTATTACCGCAATGGCTTGATTGACGAAGGCGTGCGTTATGGCGCCAGGGCTTTCCAGGGCATTTTTCTGCAGGGCAGCAATTTGCCCGGGGGACTTCGGGTGAAGGGGGTCATTGGAAAGAGTGGCTTCAACCGCTCTTATTTGACCCAAAGCGACAACTACACGGGCTGTTTTCAATGGCGCAAAGACGTGAGCGACTCTTTGTGGATCGCCTACAACCTGCTGGCCTCGCATGCGGATGTCGACAGCTTGACCACCGTCAGCCGAAGCTATTCCATCCACACGTTGGAGCTTCAGCACAAGTCAGACCAGTGGACGGTGCATTTAGAAGCGGGCCTTGGGCGCTACAACGGTCCCGATTATGAACTCGGGGCGGGAGAGGCTGTCGTATTGACGGTAAAGCCGGGCAAGAAAAGCCGCTTGCCGCTGCATTTTCAGGCGTACAGAATCTCACCGCAGTTTGTCAATGTGACGGGCAACTTTCTGAATACCACCGTACTCGAGGTCTTTCCCAATGTGGGGGGGGTGAACACCACGGTGCGGACTCCGTACCGCAGCCCCATGACGGGACTGGGTGCTCCCGTGAACAACCGCCAAGGCCTGTCGATCAACGGTGATGTCAGCGTTGGCTCCCTCAAAATCAACGGGGGAATCGGGGCTTTTGCAGAGATCGACACCTCCCGGGCGGGTGTATCCTACATCCATCAGGTCAATGGCCAGTTGTTGTCCCGCATCTACCTCTTTGGTCAGAATTGGGGGCCATACAACGCCTTGAATTCCATGTACCGCGGGGTGTTCGAAGACGTGGACATCTTGGACACCAACGCCACGGGCATGGCCGGGTTCAAAAAGTTCTTCAGCACCGCGGAACTCCAGGCGAAGCTGAAAACCCAATGGGGCGGAAAGGAGGTCTACTTGTTTTCATTGTCGCGTTTGAACTCCTGCCAGAGGTCGCTGCGCGCTTTGCCTGTTTTGGGACCCGATGCGGTGGTCAGCCAATTCACCCAGGAATTCGATGCCAGCATCGCAGTGTCCGAAGAAGCCAACGTCATTTTGAGCTACGGGATTGAGCGGGTGATTGGCAATGAGGATACCAACCTGGGCGACGCAGGGGTGACCAGTTCCACGAGTGCGGTTTTTGAATGGCTGGGTGCAGAATCCCTCTATGGCTACAATGCCCAGCGAAACCAGCGCAACCGCATGATTGGAATGGGCCTTGACTACAAGGTTGGGGAGCGGGCGATGTTGTTTGTCCGGCACAGCAGGTACCGGTATTTCGACCCGAATTTTATTGAGAACCACTTGACGGGATCGGAGACGATGCTGGAGTTGAAAATGATGTTTTGATGAACCAAATGAGGCCTTTTCTTCTCGTCTTTTTGGGGGCGTTTGCCGCCAGCATGAGTGCCTTGGGACAGTCCGAAGAAACCGTGTGGTTTGACGGAGCTTCCCGTTCCTTTTTCTCTAGGGACGCCCTTGGGGAGAGCGATGCCCCGGACACCACTTCGGCACGGAACCTGTCGGAGGGCTACAATTTGCTGGACCTGAATGTACACATAGCGCCCGCTGAAAATCTGGAGGTGTTTGCCCAATTGCGCGTGCGCAACAGTTTCGGAGGGTTTTTTGGTGCGGGGACATCTGTGGATGTGCGTCAGCTTAGGGCCAGTGGGGTGATCAAAAACAAGGTTCGTTTTGGTGTGGGTGACCTGTATTTGAAGCAATCTCGGTTCACCTTGTTCAATCCGGATGAGGACCTCTCACAAGGGGAGGGTGAAGCCTTTCGCGCCTACCGGGACATCTTGCGCTACGAGAATTTCTATGAGGGCAACCGATGGCGATTGCAGGGACTGCAGGCCGACTTTTCATTGCAGTTTGACCGCACCATCCGGACGCTTGAATTTGATGGATTCATCACCCGTCCGCGGGGGTCTGAGTCGCTGACCAACACTTTGTTTATTCCAGACATGCTGTTTGGCGGCGGTGGTGTTGCAGCACAGTTGAATCAAAAAACCCGGGCTGAAATCAATTGGGTCAACCTGTTTGAGGTGCCCGCCAGCGGAACGACCTACCTCTCGCTGCGCAACCCAGTACTCAGGGGCAGCGTGTCCCGTCAAGGAGAGGTGGGAGACTGGAAGGTGGACCGGACGGTTCAAGGGGGCTATTCACAGCGACACTGGTTGTATTCCCAGCTGAACGAAGCCGGTAAGGACTCCTTGGGTTACACCACAGAGGGGGTCTTTTTTGAGTGGAAGGACGCGTGGATGAGGTCGGATTCTTCCTTCCAATTTCATGTCGGTCTTCGGCATGTGGACCCTGGATTTAGAAGCGGTGGCGCTCAAACGCGACGGCTCGACCTGGGTGGAAATGTGCCCTTGGCGGTTTATCCCAACTACACCGATGCAGTGCTGTCGAGGCCCATGGCCATGTTCGACCTCTTGGCCTCAGATGGCCTTTACAACCAGATGTTGTCGGGCACGCTCATGGACTTTAACCCCGCTTTTTCGAATGTGCAACCGTATGGCGATGCCACGCCCAACCGACAGGGTCTCTTTTTTGGGGCACAGGGGCAATCAGGGGATGCCACTTTTGAATACGGGCTCGATGGTGGCGTGTACCGGGAGGTCATCGGACAAGGAATTCCCGACCTCAGAAACTTCGCACAGTGGGCGTTGCGGCTCACGTGGAATGCGGACCGAGCCTTGTCGTGGAACAAAGCCGCGAGCCTATCTGTGGCTTACGACGCGGAACAGACCACCCGGTCGGGAGAAGAAGTGGCCGCGGTGGATTTGAACCGTTCGTTGCTGCATGCTTTTGCCAATGTGGAGGTGGCCGAGCGGCTGTTCGTTCAGGCCTCCATCAAACAATTGGACGCCCAAGGCCGGGAGTTTCTGACGGAGCGCACGGATCTGGGTGAGATCCGCACCTTCAATCAGGTCGATTACGACTTGACCGACCACATCCTGTCTGCAGGCATGTGGTATGCCTTTAGTGATGCCGTTTATGCCAACGTCCAGTACAGTGGCTGGGGGGCTTCTTTTGCCCAACCAGGCGCTCCTGATTTCAATTACCGACGACTCATGTTCGTCTTTTCCGTCCGCGTATGAGAACTGTTCAATACTTCCTTTTCCCATTGGCCCTTTGCATCGGCTTCTATGCATGCTCCACCGAGGAGTTTGAGGGACCGTCTATTGTCAACCTGCTTGGCGCTTTTGCTGTGGTGGATTCATTGGAGTTGACCACCGCCACGCCGGACTTTTCTGCAGGAGATCAAGTGGGGTTCTCTGCCACATTCAACAAGGATGTGGATTGGACGCTGCGCATCGAAGGAACAGCCTCGGGCAGCGTCAAGTTGATTTCGGGCTACTCTGATGCACTGGAGCCTTCTGCTGTGAAATGGAATGGAAACACCTCTCAGGTGCCGTTTTTCACCACCGAAGACTGCACGGTAGAATTGACCATCTTGGACGAGCCCGACACCATGCGCGCTCAGCTCACCGTTCTGGGCACCCGCTCTTATGAGGGCATTCCTGTGGCAGACTTTGAAGGGGGGATTCCAGAAGAGGCACTGGTCTTTCATCAGTTTTCGCAAAACATGACGTTTGATGTGGCCCAGGATGCGCCGCTGATGGGCGCGAACTACTTCAAGATGGGGGGACGCATGGGGTGGAACGAATGGATGCTCGGTCAAATTGACTTACCGCTGGACCTGTCCGCTGTCACGGTGAGTGCAGAGAATTTCTACCTGAACCTCGGCGTGTTGTCGGGCTTGGACGGCGCATTGGCAACCGACCAATACGTCAACATTTTGCTCTCGGAATCTCCAGCGGCATTCAACGATGACCTGTCCAACAACGGAGCGGACGTGTTCCAGACCGACATGGAGGTCTACAAGTATCAAATCCGTCCGGTCGACTGGTTGGGTTGGCAGTACGTGTCGATCCCCTACAGTGCCTTTGATGTGAAGAGCCAAGGGGGCGACAACGTCCGCACGCCGGCCGACATCACCGGCATTCGACTGCAATGTCAGTCTTGCCCATCAGCGAATGCCAACTGCCCCGAAAATGCAGATGTGGATGTCCGCACCGACATCGATTTCGTCATGTTCACCGAGAACAGTTCCTTGCTCGATCAATGATGGATTTTCGGCTGTTCTTGTTGGTCTTCTCTGTGTTGGTTGCATCATGCGGCCATCTGCAGGACGTGGCTTTGTACGATGAGGTGCAAGCGGAAGAGGACCCTTGGGCTGGGTTTGAGTACACTGAGATTTTTACCGATTCCGATGACACGCAGGTGTTTGGACTCAAGGAGGCACCGTGCCGGTCTTTCAAGGCGGTAACCACCAACAGCTATGCTGGCGAGGACCACATGCACCTGCGCTGGGACAAGTCCGAGGGGTGCAAGTATGTGGGCATGGGGTTCAAGTGGCGCGACTTTGGCGGCAAGGACCTGTCGGGCATTTATTTGGACGGGGCGATTGAATTGATGGTGCGCGTGGATGAGGGGTTCCTGACCAAGGTGCCGATGTTTTTCAGCCTTCAGGATTACGGTGGCAAGCGTTGTGTGACCAAGATGAGCATCCTCGACATGGAGGGAGGGGGCATTGGTCAGGATTGGACCCGGGTGCACATCCCTTTGCAGGCTTTCCGCCCTGAGCGGAATGGGGTCAACATGGCCAATATCAAAGAGCTCCGCATCGAGTTTCAGGGCAAGGGTGACGTTCATGTGGATGACATCCGCATTGTCCCCCATGAACACCATTATGGCCTGTCACCTGACGCCTCGACCTACCGTGTGAATTCCTTGCCTTTGGCCATTGGACGCGGCCAAGAGTTTTGGTGGGGGATCAACCCCGCTGAGTCCGATCAATTCTCTTTTGTGCCCCAAGAAGGTGGGGATGAAACAGCTTCTGAATCTGTGCTGGCCGATGTGAAGTTGTCGGGTAAAAAGCCATGGAATGCCTTTGGATTTGGTGTCCACGAGTGGCTGGGAGTGGACATGGCGGCCCACCACAGAACGGCCGCGCTTGAGTTTCGGGTGTGGGGCGAGAAGGTTCCGAAAATGCGGCTGTTGCTGTTGGCCTATTCCGGAGAAAAGCGCCGCGTGCAGAAGGTCATCCATCCCAAGTATTGCACTCCAGTGGGGGATGGAGAATGGCGGGTTCGCGTGCCCATCAAATCCATCCCTGGATACGAGACTTTCGGTTGGAATGCGCTCAAGGAAGCACGGTTTACGGTGCTCGAAGATGCCCAGTTCAAGGCCGGTTCATTCGAAGTGACTGAATTCAGGGGCAACCCAGAAAAACCATTCAAATGGAAGGGAGGATGAGGGGTGCAATGCTGCTTTTGTTGGTGGGAGGGATTCACTTGGGCCTTTGCGCCCAGACAGGCCCTGCTCATGTGGAGATCCACGAAAGTGAGGAAGGCTTCGGGTTGTTGCTCGATGGTGAGCCGTACCAGATCCTGGGGGCAGGTGCGAAGGACCACTTCCCGCTGCTCAAGGCGTCTGGGGCCAATTCTTTCCGGTTGTGGAGCACGGGCAAGGCCAACTTGCTGGATTCGGCATTGAAGTACGACATGACCGTATCCCTGGGCTTGTACGTGAGGCCTGAGCGTTCGGGAATGGACTACAACGACGACTATGCCGTTCGCGGTCAAATTGAACAGCTGAAAACCGAAGTCCTCAAGTACAAAGACCATCCTTCAGTGCTCGTTTGGGGCATTGGCAACGAGATGGACCTCAAGTACAGCAACCTCAGGATGTGGGAGACGGTGGAGGAGATTGCAGCCTTTATCCATGAGGTGGATCCCCACCACCCGACCATGACGGTGATTGCGGGGTTCGATCCCGCAAAGTCTCACATGATTCGGACCCATTGCCCCAGCGTAGACATTTTGGGGGTCAATGCCTACGGTTCAATCGAGAACCTGCCGCTCAATGTGAGGCGTTTCAATTGGGAAAAGCCATACATCGTGACCGAGTGGGGGGTCAACGGCCCATTTGAAGCGCGAAAGACATCGTGGGGGGCCAAGTTGGAGCCGCCAGGAGGGGTCAAAGCCGAACAGCGCAAGCGGCGCTATTTGGAGTTGATTGACGCCGACCGCGAGCAGTGCCTGGGCAGTTACTGTTTCCTTTGGGGGCAGAAGCAGGAGTCCACGGCGACTTGGCACGGCATGTTCACGCCCGATGGGGTGCCCACGGACGCCGTAGATGCCATGGCCTATTGTTGGACCGGATCCTGGCCTGAGCCGCGCGCACCGTCCATCATGAACATCAGCCTGAATGGCATTCCCTGGCGCAAGGACCACAGGGTGAAAGCCGGTGAAAGTGCCGTGCTGGAACTGGATTGTCCGCTCTGTGCTTCGCAGGATGTGGACATGGTGGTTCGCCTGTTTCCGGAGTCGTTTTCCAAGAAAATTGGAGGAGACATTCAAGAGCGTCCTGAAGAAATGGAGGTGGAAGTGGTCTCCCAGGAAAAGAACACCGCCACCTTCATCACCCCCAGAAAACCCGGTGCTTATCGGGTCTTTGTTTTTGCCCAAAATGAACACCGTCAAGTTTCTGTCGCCAATGTCCCATTCCTTGTGGAGTGAGCGGACTGACCCAAACCACAATCCCATGAACCAGCGATTTGTCCTTCTTTTTTTCGCAGCCTGTGCCATCCTGTCCGCCTGCGGCACTGCCTCTGACGCTGAGCAGGCGGCTGACCAAAAGCCCATGAACGTCTTGTACATCATGGCAGATGACCTCGCCTACCAAGCCATCAGCACCTACGGCAGCGAAATCAGCAAATTGGCGCCCACGCCCAACATCGACCGCATCGCCCAAAACGGCGCGCGCATGGAAGCTGTGTATTGCACCAACTCCATTTGTGGCCCCAGCCGCTCCTCCATTCTGACGGGTAAATTTTCCCATGAGAACGGTTTCTACAAGAATGTCGATGGAGGTGATTTTGACGGAAGTCAAGTGACTTTCCCCAAGCTCTTTCAAGCCAATGGATATGAGACTGCAGTGATTGGAAAATGGCACCTTGGAACAGAGCCCACGGGATTTGATTACTCCAAGGTCCTCATCAACTGGGGTGGGCAAGGGACGTATTTCAAGCCTCAATTTTGTGTGAACGGCACCGATACGGTTACTGAATACGAGCGCCACTGCACGCAGGTGATCGAGGACGATTGCATTGATTGGCTGTCTCAGAGGGAAGGGGAGAAGCCTTTCATGTTGTTGTACCAGTTCAAAGCGCCGCACCGCGACTGGCGTCCGGACTCCATGTACCACGACCTTTTCAAGGACTTCGATTTCCCAGTGCCAGAGACGTTTGACGACGAATACGCCGGAAGATTGGCGGCGAGCGAGAACATGATGGAGATTGAGAACCACCTCAACCGCCGTGACATGAAGCAGATTCCCCCTGCAGGATTGGAGACGAGAAAGGACTCCATGCGCTGGTTGTCCTATGGGGACCAAGGGCAGTTTTGGACCCCGAATGACACGCTTCAGGGAGACGACTTGAAACATTGGAAGTACCAGACTTACATCAAGGACTACCTCCGTTGTGTAGCCGGAGTAGACCGTGCCATTGGCCGGGTGCTCGATTATTTGGAGGAGACTGGCCTCGACGAAAACACGTTGGTGGTTTACACTTCCGACCAGGGCTTTTACCTGGGGGAGCACGGGTGGTTCGACAAGCGTTGGATGTACGAGGAATCCTTCAAGATGCCTTTCGTGATCCAATGTCCGGGTGTCATTGAGCCGGGCAGCACCGTGGATGCCATGGCCATGAATGTGGACTTCGCGCCAACCTTGCTGGACTTTGCTGGCCTGGACATTCCCGAGGAGATGCAGGGTGAGAGTTTCAAGCCTGCTTTGGCAGGAACGGGGCCAGCAGCCCGATCATCGGTGTACTACCATTATTACGAATACCCCAAATGGCACAAGGTTCAGCCGCATTATGGCATCCGCACGGACCGCTACAAATTGATGCACTTCTACTATTCGATGGACGAGTGGGAGCTGTACGACATGGAAGCTGACCCTCAGGAGATGCACAACCTGTATGCCGAGGCTGATCCCGCTTTGGTGGAGGGCTTAAAGGCCGAGCTGGACTCCATTCGTGATTTGTATGGAGACAATGGCACATTGGATAACATGAAGCTCATGACGGATACCGTGATCAAGCGGGTCTACAATGAACCGAGCAAGGCCAAATGAATGGGGCAGATGCTCTCTTACAAAAAATCCATATCTTCAAAAGAGGAATTCAGTTGAAAACTGACACCAGCACTCTAAATCAGCGGATTCCTACAATTGAGCCTTTACCCTTCCCTCAGCCATGAAACCTATTCTTTCCCAACTTTTGGCTTGCCTTGCGCTGGTCACGGGCACAGTGACCGTCCACGCTCAGACCATTGGAGGATGCAGCATTTTTGATGCGGGTCCCAATGAAACGTGGCAATACGTCCTAACGGTCACGACCCCAGACAGCGCGAGCAGCGCGGACATGCAGACCATTGT
>JAKMCW010000044.1 GCA_022428205.1 Flavobacteriales bacterium | reverse complement strand
GAGCGGCATTGGGTCGTCCAAATCTTGCAGCATTCAGACCTGGTCAAATTTGCCAAACAAGACATGGATGGCGATGCCCACCTGAGGGTAATCCGCGAGAGCATCGAATGGGTGGAACGCACCACTCCACAATCCGAGGAGGATGCTTCGGACAGCACTGACAATGAAGGCCACCATGGGTGAAGCGGGCAACTTGATGCGGCTGCGTGGAAGGCAGGCCATTGCCCAACTCGCGGGCTGGGCCATTTGGCTGATGGTGTTCACAATGGCCAGCGGGCGCTACGAATGGGCCAACCCCATGGCCTGGTGGCTGCTCGCCTTGGCCGGAGGCTGGAGCCTCTGGCGGGTGTTCAGGCCGGTCCAATTGCCCACGTACAGGATCAACCTGCAGCATTTGGGGTTGAATGCGCCACGCAGAGACCAGTGGATCCCCCTGCTCCCAGATGTTCTCCGCACCGCCGCACTCGGCACCATGGTCGCCGTGATCGCGCAGCCCCAGAGCTCTTCAAGCATAGAAAACATGACTCGGGAGGGCATCGACATCGTGATGGCCATGGACGTTTCTGCGAGTATGCTCAGCAAGGACTTTCGGCCCAACCGCCTCGAAGCAGCCAAAGAAGTCGCCCGCGAATTTGTGGAAGACCGCCCTCACGACAGGGTCGGCGTGGTCGTGTATGAAGGCGAAAGTTTCACGAGGGTCCCCTTGACCACTGATCATCGTGTGGTCATCGATGGCGTGGAGGGACTTGAAACGGGCATGGTCGAGGGCGGCACAGCCATCGGTATGGGCCTGGCCACAGCCGTCAATAGGCTGCGCAAGAGTGACGCCAAGAGCAAGGTGGTCATCCTGATCACCGATGGGGAGAACAATGCGGGTCAAATTGAACCGCTCGATGCGGCACAGCTCGCCGCCCTCGAGTCGATTCGGGTCTACACCATCGGTGTGGGGTCAGTGGGCAAGGCCAAAAGTCCGGTCAGAAAGCGGCCCGATGGCAGCTTCATCTACGACTGGGTCGAAGTCAACATCGACGAAGGCACCCTCAAGAAAATTGCCGAGGCCACCGGCGGCCGATACTTCCGGGCCACCAGTGGCGCCAAACTGAGGGAGGTCTATGAGGAAATAGACACCCTCGAAAAGACCCGCTTCAATGTCTTCCGTTACAACAAGCGCACAGAGGAGTTTGCCTACCTCGGCTGGCTTGCCTTACTGCTCGTAGGGTTGGAAGCCTTCTTGCGCCACGTCATTTTGAGAAGCCTGCCATGACGAAGGAACGGACATACAGGGTGTTTACCCACGTGACGGGACTGGTGCTGTTCGAGCTCGCTTTCTGGGCCGCGGTGGGCAGCTTTTACCTCTTAATTAAGACCGCCGCGCCACAATTTGAACTGCACCTTCCCGGTGCCTGGCCCGCCTTGATTGTCCCCCCCGTCGCGTTGCTGTTCTTTGCCCGCCACTACCGTTGGAAGCAACGCAAAACGGCGAGCTCGGTAGATCTCGCCTTGGTCAACACCTTGTGGCCCCATGCACGGCCCCGCCGGTCGGTGTGGAAATTTGCCCTCTGGCGCACGGCTGTGGCCTTCATGGCCATGGGCATGCTCGCTCCGAAGATGGGGACCCGCCTCAAGGAGGTGGAGGCCAAGGGTGTCGACATCATGATCGCCTTAGATGTCAGCCGCTCCATGATGACGGAAGACTTGGGCATGTCGCGTTTGGACCTGGCCAAGCGCACCATCGAAAGGATAGTCGGACGACTCGATGGCGACCGCGCGGGACTCGTGGTTTTCGCAGGGGACGCCTACGTTCAGGCACCGCTGACGTTGGACCTCGCCGCGGTCAAACTCTTTCTCGATGCCATCGGTCCAGAGGCCATACCTGTCCAAGGCACGGCCATCGGCGCTGCCATCGAACAATGTGTCGCATCCTTCGACCCTGAGAGCCACGCGAGCAAAGTCGTGATGGTGCTCACCGATGGAGAAAACCACGAAGACGATGCCCTTGCGCGGGCAGACGAAGCGGCATCGGCCGGCATCCTGGTGCATGCGGCGGGGATGGCCAGCGAATCGGGCGGCCCCATTCCCCAATTCGACCGCTACGGGCGACAGACGGGATACAAGGAGGATGCCAATGGACAGCCCGTCGTCTCTACTTTGGATGAGCGCATGCTCGTGGCCATGGTAGAGGCTGGCGCTGGAACCTATGTGCGGGCGCGGTCGGGATTCGTAGACCTGGATCCCTTCTTAAATAGCCTCGAAGAATTGGAAACCGGCAACACGAGTAAAGTGGCCTACACCGATTATGTGCACCAGTTCCCTTGGTTTTTCTTGATGGCATTGGCCCTGCTGCTTATCGAGGGCATTTGGCCAACCAGCAGTAGGAAGCCGAAATGGGCAGGGGCCATTTGCCTGTGCTTCATTTTGAGTTCCGCTCAATATGGATCCGCGCAGAGCGCCCGTGGCCAACAGGGAACCAAGGCAGATGCGGTGGCAGGCACTCAGGCGATGCTCGACCGAAATTTTGCAGACGCGGACAGCTTGTTTGGGGCTGCGGAGACATGGAAAGGCGCCGAGCCTGGCCAAATGGCCCTCAACCGAGGCATGGCACTTGCAGGAAGCGGAAACGCCGAAGAAGCCATGAAGGCATTCCAGCGGGCCGCTGCGCAGGCAGAGCACCCTGCTTCAAAAGCCGATGCGTGGAACAACGTGGGCAACCTGCTCTTGGGAGGACAAGATGCCGAAGGGGCCATCGGGGCCTACAAGGAGTCGCTCCGTCTGGACCCCAGTGATGAAGAGACCCGGTACAATTTGAGCCTCGCCTTGGCCATGCGCCAGCAACAGGAGCAACAGGAGCAACAGCAGAACCAAGACGGAGAGCAAAACCAAGACGGTCAGCAGAACCAAGACGGTCAGCAACCTCAACAAGGTCAGCAGCCAGAAGGGGAGCAACAGCCCCCGCAAGAAGGGCAAATTCAACCGGCCGATGCCGAGCGCATTTTGGACATGTTGGAGCGCAATGAAGCCGCACTTCGTGCCAAATTGCAGGCACAGGAAAACGCCAAGCGCGGAAAAGGCAAGAAGATCAAAATCGAGAAAGACTGGTGATGGCGAGGATCAATGAGTTGTGGACGACATGGCCATGCATCGGTCGGCCGGGCGGATGGCACTTCACCATGGGCCTTTTGGCGTTGGTGCTTTGTTGCGGTTTTGCGCAAGAAGCAGTGGCGCAAGAGGAGGCTTCTGTCGTGGTAGACCGCAACCCAGTCGTCGCAGGTCAAGCCTTCCGCATCACCTTTGTGTTCAAGGGGGGCAATGCCAAATTTCAAAACCCTCCATCCATCAACGGGCTCCGGTACATCAGCGGCCCGAGCACCTCAACCAGCACGCAAATCATCAATGGAGCGATGACTTCAGAGCGGAGCTACGCATACTCTGCCGTCATTTCTTCAGTGGGCAACTTCCGCATTCCGGCCTTCACCTTTAAATCTCGCAATGGAGATTTGCGCACCAAGCCCATTAACCTCAGGGTCGTCAAACCGGGCAGTAAGGAAGGCCAACCCCCTGCCAAATTTGAAGCGGTAATCGAAGTCGACAAAAGGAGGGCACACCTCGGCGAACCCATTCGGGTCCAATACCGCATTCTCAATAGGATGGACGCCTTGGATGTCCGGAATTACACCTTTCCCGAGCTCACCGGGGTTTGGAAAGAAACCGTATCCGGTGAAGACCCTCGGTGGGAAAACACCATCATTGGTGGGCAGCGTGTGCAAGTGGCAACGGTCCGAACTGACATCCTCTACCCAACACAGACCGGTGACCTGGTGATTTCTGGCTTTGATGTCGATGCACAGACGCGGATCAGCTTCTTCAATACCCGTCCCGTGGCTGCTTCAGCTTCCCCTGTGACCATCGCGGTATCACCTTTGCCCACTCCTGTTCCGGCCACTTCACTCGGAACCTTCCAAAGCCTTTCCACCAGCTGGACAACCGAGAGCCAGACACAACCGACCGCCAACGAAGCCATCAACTTGAAGTTGGAATTTAGAGGGAATGGCAACCTCGGGCTCATCGGAGCTCCCGAAATCCAATGGCCCAAGGACCTCGAGGTGTTCGACCCCGAAATTCAAGACAGGATCACCACAGACCTGCAAGGCCAAAGAGGGCGGCGCTCCATTACCTACCTCGTGATTCCTCGGGCGCCGGGCCAATACAGCGTGTCGCTGCCCGAGCTGTCTTATTTCGACTACACCCTCGATCGGTTTGTCTCGCTGAATGTCCCTCCCATCTCCTTGGATGTGGTTGGCAATGCCCAATCAGACGGCCCCTCCTTTGGATTTAACAGCAAAACAGATGTGACCATCCTCACCCGTGACATGCGGTTCATCCGAACGGAAACCAATTTGAAACCCAAGTCGATGCCGTTTTACGGAGGCCCCTTCCACATGGCGCTGCTCGGCCTCCCTCCCCTCGCCTTTTTATTGGGCTGGTTGGCACGACGGAAGAAAGACAAGGAAAGCCGTGACCCTGCCCTGCAGAGAAAGCGGGCCACCAAAGCACAATTCAAAGCCGCCATTGCCCGAGCCAAAAAGGGGGACAACGACCTCGACGCACTTGGTCAAGCGGCCCACAACTTCCTACAGGGCCAACTGGGCATCAAGCGGAGCGATGCCGGCATGGACGCCTATCGCCTGGGCCTCTCCCATTTGGCGCCGGAGCGCTCGCAAGAATGGATCGAGCTGATTGGCATTCTCGACAGAGGGCGCTTCGCCCCAGGTGCGCCCAAGCCGGCCGACATTGCAGAGCGCCTAGAATCTGCTGCAAAGTCACTGGAACGAGAAGACACGTCGAGCGGCGCAAGGAGCGCAGCCTCTGCATGGACCTTGGTTTTGGTGAGTTCTGTCCTACTCGCGACGCCATGCATGGCCGCCCCGGATGCCAATGCCGCTCAAACGTCATTTGCTGCTGGCAACGCGGCCTACCTCGAAGGCGACTTTGAAGGCGCCATTGCTCAGTACGAGGAGGTAGCGGCCGCATGGACTTCGTTCGAATTGGAATACAACCTCGGCGTCGCTTATTACAAATCAGGTCGAATTGGCCCTAGCATCCTGCACTTTGAGCGGGCCAAGCGGTTCAGACCGAGCGACGATGACCTCCAGGCCAACATGCTACTCGCGCGCGCAGCCGTGGTCGACCGGATTGAAGCCATGCCAGAAATCGCACTGGGACCACTGTGGAGAGAATTGACTTCCGCCCAACGACTCACCTCATGGACTTTTTTGTCCATCGCCTTGTGGGCCTTGGCCTTTTGCTTGTTTTACTTCCGAATGGTTTCCAAAGACACAGCAACGCGGCGCACTTTGATTGTCGCTGCCCCTGCCTTGGGCGCCATGGCCCTGTTGGTGGGGTTCCTTGGCCATAAAACCCATGAATTGACGAAATCCAATGACGGTGCAGTGCTCATGTCACCGCGGGTAGAAGTCATGAGCGGGCCATCAATCGGCGACGAATCTTCCATGCTGTTCGTGCTGCACGAAGGGACGGTGGTGCAAGTGCTCAGAAGCGAAGGCGCTTGGCGCCAAGTTCGACTGGCCAATGGCAATGCCGGTTGGGTGCCCAGTGATGCTTTGGTCGCGATCTAACGGCGCATTGAACAACAGCAGCTACAAAAGGTTTGTAAGGCAGGCAACCGATACGTCGTATTGGTTGTTTTATTTGCACGCAGAATGAGGTCAACGATCACCATCTTTCTAATGACCCTTTTGGGAACCACCCAAGTTTTCGGTCAAAACGAGCACTTTGAATGGCTGGGCTTGGACTCCCAACCACAACCAGCGGACAGCATTGACGCGGTCCCGTACAGTGGTGAAGTCAATGACTTTACCGGCGGATATAATGTCGGAGACACGGTTGGTGACTTTCACCTTTGGTCCCTTGACGGTGAGGAATTCCTGTTGTCCAATGAGGTTGACCCTGAAAAGCCGACCATCATTTTTAACGGCTCTTCGACCTGTGTCAGGTTCCAAAACGATTGGGACCCCTTCCTTTCACCACAGGTAGTAGAGTGGACTTCGCAGCACATCGACGACTTTAATTGGATTCCCGTCTACGTCGCCGAAGCCCATGCGTTGGACGTGGAAAACTGTCCCACCAACTGCCCGGCATTCCCAATTCCGGGACCGAATGGACTCTACTTCAACCAGCACCGGATCGTGCAAGACAGAATTGATGCAGCGCAGGTGGTCATGGACTGGATGGGACCAGGCAGTGACAATGGCTGGATGTTCCCCTTTGATGACATGCTCATCGACTCTCCAGACAACCTGATTTACGAGCATTTCTTCATGCGTCCTGCGGGCATTGTGATTTTCAATTGCGATGGCATCGTGATCGACCGGGGAGACTGGCTCGGGACATACCTCTCAAGTGAAATCAACCGACAGACATTGGAAGCCATCCTCGAGGACCCCACCCCTTCGGAGAACGGGTGTCTGTTGGCTGCCAACTCTGCTTCAATTTGCGAAGAAGACTCACCGGACACCGACGGCGATGGCACTTGTGACGCAGCTGAATTGGAACTGGGCACCGATCCTTTTAATCCCTGTGACTTGGGTGATGAAGGACTTGAAGACGTAGACGGTGATGGGGCTTGCAATGCATTGGAGATTTTCATGGGTACCGACCCCAACAATCCCTGCGAGCCTTACAACACGGACACTGACAACGACGGCTATTGCGACATCGAAGAACAATTGCTGGGATCCAACCCCAACAATCCGTGCTCGCCCGCAACGACCGATTCCGATGGAGATGGTTATTGTGATTCAGAGGAGATCGCCTTGGGCTCAGACCTGAATGACCCCTGCAGTCCGGATGTGCAAGACTCAGACATGGACGGCCTCTGTGACAGCGCCGAAATCGCCAATGGCTCAGACCCCAATAGCACCTGTGACCCCTTCGGCGCCGATGCTGATGGAGATGGACTCTGTGACCAACTCGAACAGGTCATTGGTTCCTCTATGAACGACCCGTGCGATCCCTACAACCAAGACACTGACGGAGACGGGTATTGCGACCAGTTGGAAACGCTCGAGTCATGGGATGCACTCGACGCCTGTAGCCCTAACGACCTGGACCTCGACGGAGACGGTTGGTGCGCAGGCACCGAGCTGGCTTCCGGATGGTCCGATACGGACCCCTGCACCCCGATTGGGGTCGACACAGACGGAGACGGCCTGTGCGACATGGAAGAACTGCTCATGGGCAGTGATGCAGAAGATGCCTGCTCTCCTGTCTCTACAGACACTGACGGAGATGGAGTGTGCGACCAACAAGAGATCCTCGACGGCACATCCCCTACGGATGCAGCGTCTGTCCTTTCAGTGGGCACTTTAC
>JAKMCW010000020.1 GCA_022428205.1 Flavobacteriales bacterium | reverse complement strand
AGCTCAAAGGTCTCAGGAGTAGCAAGGCGGACCATGGCCATGGAGAGGGCCTCCACAAGCCCGGTTCCCGACATGATGCCCATGATACCAAAGTAGAGCGGGAACTGAATGAGGATGCCCGCTGTACCGCCAATGGCAGCATCGATGGAAGCAAGGAAGCGCTTCAGGCTGCCGTGCAGGAGAAAGGCCAGACCGAGCAGGGTTTGGTTGGTCCAGTCAGGGTCGATGAAGCCAAGTCGGGCTGCATCGGGGTGCAACCATGCGGCACGCAGTGCCAACGCGATGAGTACAACACCAAACAGGGTCGGTAGGATGCGGAGGTGATGGGCGATACGACCGTGGCTTTCTTGGGCAACGGCCACAGGTAAAGCCGGTCCTGCTGTGCCCGATTGGTCCAATTTGCGGCCGAGCCAGAAGGCCGTTGCGCCCACGGCGAGGATGAGGGCTCCGGTCATCAGCAGGTTGTGCGCCGAAAAAACGGTCAACCCCAATGGCAGGGCGTCGGGCAAGGTGCCCGCCGAAATGCCGGCAATCTCTGCAAGGTCTGCGAGGTGCCCTTGCTCGGCCACTTTAATGGGCGCCGATCCGCTCAGTCCGCCATGCCACACCATGAGCCCGCTGTAGCCTGCTGCTCCGATGAGGCCGTAATGCAGGGGAATCCCGTGCCGTTTGGCGTATTCGCCCACTTTGCGGGCGAGGACGGCCCCAACGATGAGGCCGAGTCCCCAATTTACCCACCCCGCCAAACAAGCCACAATGGCCACGGTTGACGCCGCGCGGGCATTGGTGGTGCCTGCCATGTTGACGGCTTTTCCAATGATCCGGTCCGCAGCCGGAGTCAAGGCGAGCGCATGGCCGAGCACGAGCATGAAGGCCGCTTGAAAAGCGAACACAAGCAAGGGACGGTTCCACAACCCGTCTCGCCAGGAAGTGGCCACGGTTGCAGGTTCAGCCCCCAAAAACAGCGCTGCCATCGCCGTAACGACCGTGAGGCCGAGGGCGATGGCGAGCGGTGAGGGCACCCAAGCGAAACGGTCCGTCTTGGGGTGATGTTGAGGCGCCGCGTTCATGCGGCCACCGTCAGAATGGGAGGTCGTCGTTGGAAGCCGCTGGCGTTCCTGGGTTGAAAGCAGGGGCCGGTGGAATATCGGCTGTCGCAGGGGCTGGTTGGGCCTGTCCGCCTTCTTGACCAACAGGTGCTTCGGCACCCATCTTCTCGACGCGCCATGCGTTGAGGTCGACGTAGTAGCGGTCGTTGTATTCCCGTCCGCGTACATCAAACTTCACCAAGACCTGGTCGCCTTCTTTGATCTGACCCAATTGATCGGACTTCTCCTTCAAGGCTGAAAACTTCACATCGGATGGGTACTGCTCTGCAGTGGTCACCACGAATTCGCGCTTGTAGAAATCGCTCGTTTCGGACTTCCAAACGTCGAACAGACGCTTGACGGTCCCTTTCATCTCATAACTCATAAAGCGAATATCGCCCCTCCGGACGTCAACCGGGGTTGTACGCGAGCAAGGTCATCCACGCTCCATCCACATCGGCCTGTTCAAGCCGCTGTATGGCCTCCTCAAAGAGGGCCTTTTCGAGGGCCACAGCATCATCCTCATGGTCCATGAAGAGGTCTGAGAGCTCGAGCAGCTTGTGTTCATTTACATCGGTTTCATCGGGCATGGCCGTTGCTGACCCCAACAGGGCGAGGTGATTGGCCGTGAGCCATTCTGAATCGCGAATGTCCTGAGGGATGGCGTCGACGCCAATGCCGAGTCCTCCCGATGTGGGCTTGGGCAATTCAAACAAAGCGTCTCCAGAAGCCCGAACATAGTAGTTCCCGCCACAACGGCCTACGAGGTCGAGGGCGTGGGCATCGGGTCGGCCTTCGGCATTGAGCACGTCTTCCGCGATGTGTACACGCAAGACTTCACAGACGAGCATATGACCTGCGCCGGGTCCTTGACCGAGCTCCACGATCTGGGTTACCCTGCATTCGAAGGCCACAGGCGCTTCAGCCACGCGCGCAGGCGCCACTGTGTCCGAGGCCACTGGGGTGAAGCCGGCTTTGGCGAACTCATCCACGTTGGAAGGGTAGTCGCTGCTGGTCAAGGAAGCGCCTTGCACCATGGCGTGGTCCACGAGGTTGACCACGATTTCCATGTTCTCTCTGGCGTTGGCCAAGGTGTCCTTGACCGTACCGTCGCGCCCCCTCAGTGTGGGCCCGACCACCAAAACGGGAGGGTCGATGGAGAAGACGTTGAAGTAACTGAAAGGGGCGAGGTTGCGGCGGCCTGTGCCGTCGATGGTGCTGGCGAGCGCGATGGGCCTTGGCGCGACGGTGCCCACCAACATGGCATAACGGTCCTTGACTGCAAATTCAGACGGGTTCAGCGTCCGCATGGTCCGCCCTTGACTCATCCCTGTGAGATTTGGCGGCCTTTGGCCTCCACCGTTTCAACCGTGCCCATGACTTTGTCCCGCAACCCCTCTGCATATTGGTCAAGGCGCGCTGCGAGTGCAGCATCTGAGGACGACAGGATGCGCGCGGCGAGGAGGCCTGCATTCCGTCCGCCGTCCAACGCTACAGTGGCCACGGGAATGCCAGAGGGCATCTGAAGAATGCTGAGAATGCTGTCCCAACCATCGATGCTGTTGCTGCTCTTCACGGGAACACCCACCACGGGCAAGCTGGTCAATGAGGCGACCATTCCGGGCAAGTGGGCCGCACCTCCGGCCCCCGCGACGATGACGCCAATACCGCGGTCTCGCGCAGTGCGCGCGTACTCCACCATGCGGTCGGGCGTGCGGTGCGCACTGACAACAGTCATTTCGTGATGAACACCGAGTTCTGTGAGGATTTCGGCTGCTTGTTCGAGGACGGGCAGGTCACTTTTGCTGCCCATGATGATGCCTACTTTCATGGGGCAAAGATACGGGGGCTTTCGAGGCCCAACCGGATCAAGGATGCATGATGGATATCACGCAAGCGGTCAACAGGCACGCCGCCGTACCGGCGATCAATGCGCGGAACCCCAATTGGGCCAATTCTCCGCGCCGCGACGGTGCCAAAACCCCAATGCCGCCCACCTGTATGCCGATGGAGGCGAAGTTGGCAAAGCCGCAGAGGATGTAGGTGGAAATCAGCACGCTCCTGTCGCTCATTCCACCCTTGAGCTTGCCCAGTGTTTCATAGGCATAGAACTCATTGATCACCGTCTTTTCGCCGAGCAGTTGGCCCACGACGACGATGTCCTCCGAGGATACCCCGACCAACCAAGCGATGGGTGCACCGATGTACCCGAGGATACACTCCATGCTGAGTGTTTCGAATGAAGTGTTGGCCGCCAAGACGGCGTTGATTCCAGACCAACCACCCACCCATCCGAGGAGGTCGTTGAACATGTAGACAAAGGCCGTGAAGACGAGCAGCATCACTCCGACATTGGCGGCGAGGGAAAGGCCGTCTCGGGTCCCGTTGGTGATGGCTTCGAGGAAATTCGAAGCGCTGGACTTGACAATTTTGGCGTCGCCTGCCACTTGGGGTTCTGTCTCGGGCACCAGGAGTTTGGCGGCAGCAACTGAGGCTGGCGCCGAAATGAGGGAAGCGGTCAGCAGGTGGGTCGCAAAATAGGCCTGCGTTTCAGGGTCTGTTCCCCCGAGAATGCCCACGTAAGCGGCAAAAACCGATCCCGCAATCGTGGCCATTCCCCCTGTCATGACCAGCATGAGTTCGGATCGGCTCATGCGGTCCAAGTATGGACGGATCAACAACGGGCTCTCCGTCTGACCGAGGAAAACATTGCCCGCCACGGACAGGCTCTCCCGACCGGTGAGCCGCAGCGTGTGCCGCATGACCCATGCAAAGCCACGGATGAAAAACGACAAGATGCCCAGGTGGTGCAGCAACGCACTCAGGGCGCTGAAAAACACGATGGTCGCGAGGATGCGGAAGGCGAAGTTTTCCAGGTAAGGGCCCACCTGGCCATCCGAGAAGCGTCCCAGCAGGAAATCGGTGCCTTTCCAAGTGTATCCAATGACCTGCACAAAAGTCTCCGCAATCCAGCGGAATACAGCATTGATAAAGGGGACCTTCAATACGAGAATGGCCATCGCAAATTGGAGGGCGAGTGCGCCAATGATGGTCCTCCAAGCCACGGACTTGCGGGCTGTGCTAAACAGCCACATGAGCGCCGTGAAGACGAGAATTCCTAGGATGGCCCTCATGTATTGGTGCGGCTTTCGATTTCGTCGCGCAGCTTTCCTGCACGTTCGTAGTCTTCTTTCTGAATGGCGAGGTCTAACTCTTGTTGGAGCTCTTCAACGCTCAGTGTGCCGAAGTTGGTTTGCGGCTCGACAGGTTCCTCCAGACCGAAGGGGTCTTCGGGGTTTTCCTCAGGCATGGGCTTTACTTCCTTCTCCTCGCCATCGGGGAGGATGCCGGCCATTTTCAGCACCTTTTCCTCACAGTAAATGGGGCAGCCAAAGCGCACAGCCAGGGCGACTGCGTCCGAGGTGCGGGCATCAATGACCTCCTCTTTGTCGTCTTGGTGGCAAATCAAGCGGGCGAAATAAATGCCTTCAACGAGGTCGTAAATCACCACCTCGGTCAAGGCAATTTTGAAGTTGAGACAGAGGCTGTTAAACAGGTCGTGCGTCAGCGGCCTGCTCGGCGTCATGTTCTCCAACTTGATGGCGATAGACTGGGCTTCATGCATCCCAATGACGATCGGCAACTTGCGTGGACCGTTCACTTCCTCAAGCACGAGGTTGTAGGCGCCCGTGGTGGCGCCACTTGGCCTGATATCGAATACCGAAAGCAGAGATCTGTTCATGACTGGTGTCCGGTGACCGTCAAGTTAAGCGATTCCCTCAGAGGGACTTGAATGCTTCCGTGAGCTTGGGGACAACCTCAAACGCGTCGCCCACAATACCGTAATCGGCCGCTTTGAAGAAGGGGGCCTCCGGGTCTTTGTTGATCACCACAATCACCTTGGATCCGTTGACACCTGCGAGGTGCTGGATGGCACCGGAGATGCCGACGGCGATGTAGAGGTTGGGGCGAATCGCAATGCCAGTCTGTCCCACGTGCTCGTGGTGGGGACGCCATCCGATGTCAGAGACTGGACGAGAACAAGCGGTCGTCGCGCCGACAGCATCGGCAAGGTCTTCGATGAGCCCCCAATTTTCAGGACCCTTCATGCCCCTTCCGGCGGAAACCACGAGCTCTGCTTCTGGCAGCGGAGCGCGTCCTCCAGTGCTGGGTGCTGCAGCTTCGAGTACCTCCACCTTCCGATCGCCGAGGTCGTCCTGGAAAGCCTCCAATGCGGCAGTCCCGCCCGTGGCGGCAGCCATGCCAATGGCGTTGGGGGTGGTGGTGATCACGAGCTTGTCCGTCGTGCCTTGAACATGGGCCGTGGCCTTGCCGCTAAAGACATTGCGGATGTAGCTGTCTCCCTGCGGTGCGGCGGTCACGCCTGCAATGAGTCCGGCATTCATGCGCACGGCCACGCGGCCGGCAACAGCCTTGCCCAAGTGGTCCTGGGCACAGACCACCACCGTGGCGCCTTCTTGGTCTGCCGCAGCTGCAATGAGCTTGCCGATCTGACTGTCGTCCAAGTGGCCAGGGCCTTGAAGCACCCGGGAGATCCCAGTGTTTCCAATGCCGCCGTCCCCGTTGAGTTCACCGGAAACAACGGCCACTGTTTCGCCCATTCCCGCAGCGAAACCTGCCGCTTCCAGGCTCGCTTTCGTGGCCTGGCCTTCCTTGGTTTGAATGAATGCAATGCACTTCATGATCTTCTTGCTTTCGGGGTTCAGATGACTTTGGCTTCCTCACGGAGCAAGCGCACGAGTTCGGCAGGGTTGTCTGCATCGACCAGCTTGACACCGGCCTTTTCGGGTGGCAGTGCAAAGCGCTCGATGCGGGTTCCGGAAGCGCCCCCTTGGGCTGGGACCACTTGGAGGGGTTTTGTGCGCGCCGCCATGATGCCCCGCATGTTAGGGATACGCTGCTCTGCCATGCCTTTGGCCGCACTGAGTACAAACGACCCAGAGACGGCGATTTTTTCGATGCCGTTCGCGGTTTCGCGCGTCATTACCGCTTTTCCGTCTGCAAAGTCCAGCGAAGTCGCCAAGGCGATGCACGGCACATCGAGGTGCTCGGCCAACATGGCGGGAACTGCACTGCTGTTGTGGTCAATGGTCTCCTTTCCACAAAGGATGGCGTCGAAGGACTGGCCTTTGGCATATGCTGCAAGTTCAGCGGCAACCTGGGCCGCATCTTCGGGTTGTGCGTCGATGCGCACCGCTTCGTGGGCTCCGATGGCCAAAGCCTTGCGCAGAATGGGGTCGCAGTCAGCGCCGCCCACAGAGGCAATCACCACCTTGCCGCCTTGTGCTTCCACAATCTCCAGGGCGCGCACCAGTGCGTACCATTCGTCATAGGGATTGACAATGAACTGCACCCCGTCTTCATTGAAGCGGGTATCGCCCTCCACAAACGCAATGCGCGTTGTGGTATCCGGAGCCTTACTGATACAAACGAGAAATTCCATGCCTTGGACGGTGATAGTGGGGGGGTAAAAAACGACCTTCGGGACCGCGAAGTTAATCCCGGATGCCCTGCCGAGTCGAACCTGGCGGTAACATGCTTTTCAAGGCGTAACTTCGCGCCCCTTAAACAGAACATTGTACCAGTATGCGTACCATCCAATTCCGTGAAGCGGTGTGCGAGGCCATGAGCGAAGAGATGCGCCGTGATGACCGCGTTTTCTTGCTTGGTGAAGAAGTGGCCGAATACAACGGCGCCTACAAGGCATCCAAAGGGATGTTGGACGAGTTCGGCCCCGAGCGGGTCATTGATACCCCCATTAGTGAGCTTGGCTTCAGTGCCATTGCGGTGGGTGCTGCGATGAACGGACTTCGCCCCATCGTCGAATTCATGACGTGGAACTTTGCGGTTTTGGCCAGCGACCAGATCATCAACCACGCCAGCAAGATGCTGCAGATGAGTGGTGGTCAATTCAGTTGCCCCATGGTGTTCCGCGGACCCAATGGCCAAGCCGGACAGCTTGCTGCGACCCACAGCCAGAGTTATGAGAGCCTTTACGCCAGCATGCCTGGATTGAAAGTGGTGACGCCGTTTACACCTTACGAAGCCAAAGGCCTGCTTAAAGCTGCGATCCGAGACGAGGATCCGGTATTGGTCATGGAATCCGAAAAGATGTACGGCGACAAAGGGGAAATCCCCGAGGGCGAATTCCTCGTGCCGATTGGAAAAGCCAATGTGCGCCGCCCGGGTACCGATTGCACCATTGTGAGTTTCGGCAAAATCCTCAAGACCGTCCACACCGCAGCCGACGAGCTGGCCAAGGAAGGCATTGAGGCCGAGATCATTGATTTGCGGACCATCCGGCCTTTGGACCTCGACACCATCGTGGAGAGTGTCAAGAAGACGGGACGACTCGTGATTGTGGAGGAGAGCTTTCCCGTGGCTTCGATCGCGACGGAAATCACCTACCGCATCCAGCGCCATGCGTTCGATTACCTCGACGCACCCATTCGCCGGTTGTGCCAGTCTGATACGCCCTTTGCATTTTCTACTTCCCTCATTGAGGAGGCTTTGCCACAGGTCGCGGACATTGTGCGTACAGTCAAAGAAGTCAACTACGTAGCCTGACATTGGGCATTATCTTTAAGCCCGAAACACCTGAACCAGCTGATCTACTCAGCTTCAATTTTTTCCTATGCTAGACACGATCCTTTACCTCGTGCCCGCCTTGGCCATCGTTGGCCTCATTTACATGTTTGTCCAGTCCCGTTGGGTTCGCGCCCAGGATACTGGTGATGACAAAATGAGCACGATCGCTCAGTACATCCATGAAGGCGCTTTGGCCTTCTTGAGCGCTGAGTATCGCATCTTGACCATTTTCGTTGTGGTTGCGGGCGCATTGCTCGGACTGGTTTCCACCATGGTGGAGTCCACCCACTGGTTCATCGTGGTCGCCTTCGTCATCGGTGCTGTGTTTTCCGCATTGGCGGGCAACATCGGCATGCGCATTGCTACCGAGGCCAACGTCCGCACCACCCAAGCTGCCCGCACAGGCATCGCCCACGCCCTGAAGGTGTCCTTCACCGGCGGTATGGTGATGGGCCTCGGCGTCGCTGGTTTGGCGGTCTTCGGTCTGAGCGTCCTGTTTATTCTGTTGCTGAACTACTTCTCTGGAGGTGTTTGGACGGGTGTGCAGGACATGACCGTCATCCTCGAGGCGCTGGCTGGATTCTCTTTGGGCGCTGAGTCCATTGCGCTGTTTGCCCGTGTGGGCGGCGGCATTTACACCAAAGCTGCCGATGTCGGTGCCGACTTGGTCGGTAAAGTGGAGGCAGGTATTCCTGAGGACGACCCCCGCAACCCCGCTACGATCGCCGACAATGTGGGCGACAACGTGGGTGACGTAGCCGGCATGGGTGCTGACCTCTTCGGTTCATATGTCGCCACGGTATTGGCAGCGATGGTGCTGGGTAATTATGTCATCAATGACATGGGCGGCAACATCACGGACAACTATGGCGGCATGTCCACCATCCTGTTGCCGCTGATCATCTCAGCCCTCGGCATCATCTTCTCCATCCTCGGTTCACTTGTGATCCGCATCAAGGATGGCGCCAAAGAGCCCGCAGTGCAAGCAGCCTTGAATCGGGGCAACTGGGGGTCCATCATTTTGACGGCCATTGCCTGCTACTTCCTCATCGACACCATGCTGCCCGACACGTTGCAGATGGATTTCTTTGGAGAGGGAACGCGCACCTTCGGTAGCATCAACGTTTTCTACTCTGTGATTGTGGGCCTCATCGTTGGAGGTGCCATTTCTTACATGACGGAGTACTACACGGGCTTGGGCAAGAAGCCTGTGATGGACATCGTCCAGAAGTCCTCTACGGGAGCGGCGACCAACATCATTGCGGGCTTGGCCACGGGCATGATCTCCACCTTCGGTCCCATTTTGCTGTTCGCTGCCGCCATTTACATCAGCTATGAGTTTGCTGGATTTTATGGGGTGTCGATTGCCGCTTGTTCCATGATGGCCACCACCGCCATGCAGCTCGCCATCGATGCCTTTGGCCCGATTGCAGACAACGCCGGAGGTATTGCTGAAATGAGCGAGCTTCCTGAAGAGGTGCGCGAGCGCACGGATATCCTCGACTCTGTGGGCAACACCACAGCGGCCATTGGAAAGGGTTTTGCCATCGCTTCTGCGGCTTTGACTGCCCTCGCCCTTTTCGCCGCCTACGTGGAATTCACCGGCATTGACGGCATCAACATCTTTAAGGCCAACGTTCTTGCCGCCCTCTTCATCGGCGGAATGATCCCGGTGGTGTTCTCTGCCCTCGCCATGAACTCAGTAGGCAAGGCCGCTATGGAGATGGTACAAGAGGTGCGTCGCCAATTCAAGGAGATTCCCGGTATCCTCGAAGGAACCGGCACGCCTGATTACGGCAAGTGTGTCGATATCTCCACACAGGCCGCCCTCAAGGAGATGATGCTCCCAGGTGCGATGACCATCGCCTTCCCACTCATCATTGGTTTGGTTCCACTGCTGTTTGGCGCTGACCCTGCATGGGCAGCCGAGACCCTCGGTGGTTATATGGCTGGCGTTACCGTGAGCGGTGTGCTTTGGGCCATTTTCCAGAACAACGCAGGAGGCGCTTGGGACAATGCCAAGAAGTCTTTTGAGGCCGGCGTCGAAATCGACGGTGAGATGACCTACAAGGGTAGCGATGCCCACAAGGCCGCTGTCACCGGTGACACGGTCGGCGACCCCTTCAAGGATACTTCTGGTCCTTCCATGAACATCCTGATCAAATTGACCTGTCTCGTGGGACTGGTGATTGCCCCCATCCTCGGTGGACACGGCGATGATCACGAAGGGCACGACCATGGCTCCATCGAGGCCCCTGCTCCAGCAGTGAACCCCACCGCTCAGGCCGCCACCTTTCAAGACGCATGAAAGCCGTGGAGATTGTGAAGGCGCAATTTATCGGGGTGGCCTGTTTGGCCCTCCTGGCGGGTTGCGCATCAGGTGAAAGCGGTTCAACAGACAGCGCTGCGCCAGAAGGCAAGTCCGATGCCACTGGCATCGAAGAAGTGTCCGCCGTTCCCGTGGACGATCCTTGTCGCTGTTTCGAGGAAGGCCTCAGCCGAGGTGAGCTCCGCTACTGCCGAGAGTCCAAGCGTGAAGTGAGTTTCTTGGAGGCCTTGCGCCAATGTGGCGATGCCGAAGTTCAAGGCGTCAGCGCGGTAGGCAAGCTGCCTGGTGATGGCCAATACACCATGAACACTGACCAAAGCGTGGTGCAGTGGAAAGGCAGTAAAGTGGGCATCTCCGAAAAGGGAACAGTGCCCATTCGCTCCTGCACCATGATGGTCGAAAACAATGCGATTGTGTCTGCCAATGTGGTCATCGAGATGAATGCCATCAAGGCGACCGACCAAGAGGGAATGTCAGCGCGAAGCCTCGAGCAACACCTCCGCAGCGAGGACTTCTTTGATGTGCCAAACCACCCCACGGCGAGTTTCACCATGGAGAGCGGTACATCAGACGGCCGTGGCAACCTCATCCTGAGCGGCAAACTCAACATCAAGGGCATTTCGAAGCCAGCCTCGGCGATTGTGAATTTTGGGTCTTCCGATCCTGTGGTCGCCAATGTGACCATGGTATTTGACCGGTCAGAATTCGATGTGCGCTATGGCAGCGGGTCTTTCTTCGATGGGCTGGGCGACGACTTGATCTCGGATGAAGTGCACCTTCAAATGGTCTTGGTTGAAGACGTAACGCAGCGCAAAGCGCTGTGAGTTCGACATTTAATCTTCTCCAATGAAAAACGGCCCCTTCGAGGGCCGTTTTTCATGAAGGGAGAATGGTGCAGCCGGTTTAGAACAGGCCGTTCAATTCTGCGTCGACCTTGGTGATGATCTCACCCAATTCTTCTGGATTGTTCTCGAAATCCATGTGGTCCACATTGATGACGAGCACCTTGCCCTTGGTGTAGGTCGAGATCCAGGCTTCGTAGCGCTCATTGAGGCGATTGAGGTAATCCAAACGAATGGACTCCTCGTACTCGCGTCCGCGCTTCTGAATCTTCTCGACCAGGTTGCCGACGCTGCTGCGCAGGTAAATCAACAAATCTGGTGGGGTCACAAACTGCTCCATCAATTCGAACAGTTTGAGGAAGTTCTCGTGGTCACGGGACGTCATGAGGCCCATGGACTGGAGGTTGGGAGCAAAGATGTAGGCGTCTTCGTAGATGGTACGGTCTTGTACCATGGGATGTCCACTGGACTTCAGCGCGTGCAGTTGGCCAAATCTTGACGTCAAGAAATGAATCTGCAGGTTGAAAGACCACCTCTGCATGTCCTTGTAAAAGTCATTCAGATAGGGGTTGTCATCCACACTTTCGTAGTGCGGGGTGATCTTGTAGTGCTGGGCCAGGAGCCGCGTGAGGGTGGTTTTCCCGGAGCCGATGTTGCCTGCGATAGCGAGGTGCATGTTCGTTCGGTTGGAGGCGGCAAGGTAGGGGGAGGCAGGGCTTCCTACAATCCGAATACCGCGGTATGTGCGGTAGGGGGCTCAATTTTCATGGCCTTGGCTTCGTCAACCCACTGTGGGTCCATGGAGAGCCGGGGGACTTTGTTCTGTCCGCCCAGTTTTCCTTTCTGTTTCAACAGGTTTTCGAACGTGCCCGTGTGGACCCATTCTACCAACGGGAGATCGAGGACCAGGTCCCCGGTTCGCTTGGCGTCGTAGTCAGAATTCAGTTTGCGCAATTGGCGGTCAAGGGCCGCGGCAAACAGTTGGGGGCTGATGTTGCCGGCGGCACTTTGGCCGTGCTCAATAATCCAATGGTGACGCCCCAATGCTGGCGTGGCTCCAGGCCGTGCACAGGCCGTCCAGTTTTTGATTTCGAGGCCGAATTGGCGGCTGGTCTGGGCCAGCGCTACGTTGGCATCTCCCACCATCAACTCTTCGCCGGCGAGGTTGAGATAGGATTGGGTCCGTCCTGAAACGCGGATGCGGAAGGGGGCCAGGGAGGTAAACCTGACCAGGTCGCCCAACAAATACCGGTGCAGGCCCCCATTGGTGGAGATGACCAAGGCGTAGTCGCGGTCCAGTTCTACCGCCTCCAATGAAAGGGTGTCTGCGTGGGGCGATTGAGACAGGTCGTCCCCAGGAGTGAACGGGATAAACTCGTAGTGGATGCCATAGTCGAGCATCAACAGCATGTCTTCGGCCCCCAAGCGGTCTTGAATGCCAAAGAACCCCTCGCTGGCATTGTACGTTTCGATGTAGTGGATGCCAGGCGGCATCATGCGGTCAAAAGCGTCACGGTATGGGGCAAATGAGACGCCGCCATGCATGTAGAGTTGGAGGTGGGGCCAAACTTCACCTAAGTGTGATTTCCCCGAGCGTTCCAAAATGCGCTCCAGCAGCACCTGCGTCCAGCTGGGTACACCGGCGATGATGCGCACGTCCTGCTCGATGGTGGTTTCGGCCATGCGCTCAATTTTCTCCTCCCAAGAGGCCATGAGTGCAATGGAGCGGGCTGGGGTGCGCCGCCACTCACACCACCATGGGAGGTTGTTGATGATGATGGCACTCAAGTCCCCGGTCAGCACACCATTGTCGGCCTCTTCAGCCCGTCCTGTGCCACCGACGATCAAATGTCGCCCGCCGTACAAACGTGCTTTGGGCACGGCATCCACGTACATGGCAAGCAGGTCCTTTCCGCCCTTGTAATGGCACTTCTCGAGCGCTTCTTCAGTGACCGGGATAAACTTGCTGCGGTCTGTGGTGGTGCCCGAAGATTTGGCGTTCCACCTCACCGCTCCCGGCCATAACACATCGGATTCTCCTTCACGAACCGCATCGATCCATGGCTTCAGACCGTTGTAATCACGGATGGGCACCTGCCGGCGGTATGCGTCAAGGCCCATCCTTGGGGTGATGCCATGCTCTCTGCCAAACCGGGTTTGGGCAAGCGCGGCGATGTGGTCGCGCAGCACATCGCCCTGGACTTCCAATGGGTATTTCCTAAACAGCGCAATCTGGTGAAGGCGCTTGCGGATAAACCAACTGAATACGGTGTTGACGGGCATGGGTCAGTTCGGGTCGATGCGGTGCACGTCGTTGTTGGCGGCCTCGATGTCGTTCTTCACATGGCGTATGCGCAGCGCAATCTGCGCCCAAATGCCCTGGACGTCAGGGTCGCCCGTCATCAGCCGAGCCAAGGCTTCGTCATCGTTGTCCGCCGCCAGCGCCATGTCGGCGAGAGTGTCGTTGGCGGTGTGGCGCAGCCACTCCACAGCCTTGGCTTGGCCTTCCGCCCCTTCGAGCAGCGCCATGAGGTGCGCGTGGCCGTGGTGCCGCAGCCAAGCCCTCGAGGTGGGCTCATTGTGAAGGGCATGACAGAACACCCCCAACTCGGGATGGTCGGAGCCCATGAGCCAGTCTCTCAGGTCTTCGTGTCCCAACATGGCTTCGGCCCAAGCCAGCAGGACTTTGGTTGGGTAAGCGGGAAGCGAAGTCGGATTCATCTGAACATGGAAAGATGCCTCCTTTTTCGGCATTTGGGAAACATATGGGTGGTCTTGTGGGGTTCCTTTGCACAAGCTGCCCATGAACATGCACCACGCGGGAGCCCCCAACATGGACAGAGACGCCGATATTTCACCTCCGCATCCTCCGGTATCCGCCGCAAAAGCAGACAAGGTTTACGACCGGGCCTTCTTCATGCTGTGCGGTGGAACCGTACTGTTTATGGCCAGTTTTGGGATGCTGCTGCCAGAATTGCCGGCGCATTTGGCGAGCATGGGGGGTGAGGCCTACCTCGGTGGTATCGTGGGCATGTTCACCTTGGCTGCTTTTCTGACCCGTTTTCTCAGCGGACGCATTGCCGATCAGGCAGGGCGCCGCAAGGTCATGCTCATCGGCTCAGCCGTCACCGCCGTGGCTGGCTTCGGTTATCTGGTGGCCACCAGCATTGCGGCCTTCATGGCCTTGCGCTTCTTTCACGGCTTGTCCACGGGCTTTCGGCCGCCGGGGACGAGCGCCATGTTGACCGACCGCATTCCGAAGCACAGACGGGGTGAGGCGCTCGGCTATTTGGGTGTGGCAGGCAACGCGGGAATGGCTTCGGGTCCAGCCTTGGGGAGTTGGCTCACCGTGGAGTGGGGCATAGAATGGATGTTTATCGCATCGGCGCTGTTGGGGGCGGCGAGCATGTTGCTCACTTGGCCTTTGGAGGAGACGCTGCCCGATGCACGGCCTGTGAGGCGGACAGATTTGAACCCATTCAAGGGAGCGCTGATCGACCCTCAAGCTTGGCCTGCCGCATTGGTGCTCCTGCCTGCGGCCATCGCTTTTGGCGTATACCTGACCATCACACCCGATTTCGTGGACCACTTGGGCTATGTCTACAAAGGGTCTTTCAACACGATCATTGTGGCCAGTTCCATTTGTATGCGGTTCATTGCAGGCAAGTGGAGTGACCGCCACGGCCGCATTCCAGTGCTGTTGATTGGGGCATTTCTCTTGGCGGCGGGCATGTTCATCCTTGGGTCGGCGGAGACCAAGACATGGGCGACCATTGGGGGGTTGGTCTATGGCGTGAGCATAGGCATCAACATGCCCACCATTTTTGCCTGGACGACTGACTTGGCCCAGCCAGGACGAATTGCCCTTGCATTGGGCACCATGCTGATGGCGCTCGAAATCGGCATTGGATTTGGTGCTGTCGTGTCGGGGATGCATTTCCAAGGCGACATCAGCCGAATACAGGAATTGTACTACATGGCCGGCACTGGGGCATTGATGACCGGGATTGGACTGTTTCCGGCCTTTTCCAAGGCGGGCAGACGGTCTACTGGGAGTCATTAAAAATGGCCCCTTGATAACCTGCGCTTTTTCTCGGGGTCATGGCTTGTCTTGCCCCGTAGCTTGAACTCATGAGCACGAAAGAAATGCCGCTACAAGAAGCAGTCGATGTCAGTTCCGTCGGGGGAGCGACCGAAGTGACCAAGGGAAAAGTGCAACATCAGCCCTTGGAGGCTCAGGGCGCTGCCAATGCACAGCTACAGGCTGAACGCCGTGAATTGGCCCGTGATTTCGTGACGTTGAAGCACACCATCTCACAGCTGCGCGCCGAGCGCGATCGCTTGGCGGTGGAAAACCGTGACTTGCAGATGCGCCTTGCGGCCATCGAGGCGGATTACGCCAACCTCTTTTCGTACGTCGAGGGGAGGAAGGGAGAGGCTTAAGCCACCACCGCTGAGGCGGTAGGCAGGCTTCTGTCCACCTTTTTGAAGAGACCTTGCAACACCTTGCCTGGTCCCACTTCTACCACTTCTTTCACGCCTTCGGCCACACACCATTCCATGGTCTGGGTCCAACGGACGGGGGCTGTCAACTGAGCGATGAGGTTTTGGCGGATCACCTCAGGGTCGCTTTCGGGCGTCGCATTGACGTTTTGTATCACAGGACAGCGCGGGCTTTGGATGTCCGCAGTTTCAAGCGCCTGAGCCAACCGTTCACGCGCAGGTTCCATGAGGGGAGAATGGAAAGCCCCACCAACCGGCAACATCAATGCGCGGCGCGCACCCGCTTCTTTGAGGGCTTCGCATGCGGATTCCACCGCGGGCACTTCTCCTGAAATCACCAGCTGTCCGGGACAGTTGTAATTGGCCGGTACCACGATGCCTTCTGTCTGGGCGCAGACTTCTTCGACAAGCGCATCCTCGAGCCCGAGGATGGCGGCCATGGTTGAGGGGGTCTCTTCACAGGCGGCTTGCATGGCGAGTGCACGTTCACTGACCAGCTTGAGGCCCTCTGCAAAGTTGAGTCCTCCCGCGGCGACCAGTGCGCTGAATTCGCCGAGGCTGTGGCCGGCCACACAGGAAGGGTCGAAGGCTTTTCCCATGCCTTCGGCCAAAATCACCGAATACAGGAAGATGGCGGGCTGCGTGACCTTGGTTTGTTTCAGATCTTCATCTGAGCCCGAAAACATGATACTGGCGATATCAAATCCCAGGATTTCGGATGCTTCGGCAAACCGGTCCCGGGCGAAGGCATGCGCTTCATACATGTCTTGACCCATTCCGGAGAACTGCGCCCCCTGTCCGGGGAATACCATGATTTTCATGGGCGCCAAATTAAGCGTTCCGGACCTCCTCGTGAAGCCGACGGTCTATAATGTATAGGACACCCCGATGGAGAGTACCTCTTTGAATTGGGTACCGGGCCCCAGCACGGCGGGTATGGTGGTTGTGACGCCTTGGTCGTTGGTCTGTGTGGTCTCGGGCTCCTTTTCGAGGACCACATCATCGTCATAAATCAGGTGGGTGCTGATGGTGGTGCGCAGGACTTCATTGACTTTCAATTCAAGGAGACCTGTCCAGTTGATGTCGATGTTGCCTGGTGAATTGAGGTAGTTCGAGAAAAGGTCGACCTGATGGGTCCAGCTGACGTTTTCCATCAAAGGCAATGTGACATTCCAACGGAGGTAACCACCGAGCTCAAAACGGGTGTGCTGACCGGGCTCGACACCAAATGTTCCCGCTGCGGAGAGGGTGTCGTCGAGCAGTACGGTCAGCTTGCCGGTGAAGGGGGCAAAGAAGAGTTTGCTGCGCTTGCCTGGTTTGGGGGCGAGTCCTGCCGCCGCTACGAGGTACCCGGGTGAGAGAAAGTCCGAAATACGCTGGTCCTTGTCGGGCAGGCCATTGACCAGGTTGTAACCCGGCAGGAACTGTGTACGGGCGTCTACAAGGATGGACAGGCGCGCATCTTGTAATGCCCTTTGCATCGCCGTGTTCCACTGTCCTGTCAGGATGAGTCGGTCGTCAGTTTTGCGCCATCCACCTTGCTGGCGGAGCAAGCCCAATGCGGCATCGAGGCCCCAGCTGGATCCACGCGGTCCTTTTTCACGGGTCTCCGACAGGTTGCACATGGTCGTGAAGGCCACTGAACTCTCACCACCACCTGCCCAGTTCTCCAGTGCTGTTTGGCTCAGATTGAGACCCAGTTTTCCGAGAAAAGTGTGCACGGTGTCCAAGGGGTTTGCATCGCCTTCGAGGACAGCCTGCTCTACCCGTGGTACCGACATCTGTCCAGAGACGGTGCCAACGGGCGCCAAGAATAAGCAGGTCACTGCAGCAAAGAATGGGTTCAAAAGGCGCCGCGGAATAGACGAATTAATATTTTTCATAGCTGAATTTGTAAACGTCAAGGACAAGAGGTTACAAGGCCGTATCTTAGAAGTGTAACCAAAGGTCATGCTTCGCCTCTTACTGCTTTTCACAGCGTTTGTGCTGTTCCAACCTGCCATAGTTTGGGGGCAGGAAGTTAGCGATGCGTCTGCAGGTGTGGAGCTGTGCGATTGTTTACCGGCAGATTCCTACCTCATGGTCAAGAAAGTGCTCAGCACGCCAGGAGAATCGTCCATCAGCTACACGAGCAACGTTGAGGTCCTGATTACTTTTTTGACCGCATACGGTTACGAAGGTCCACACGCCATGAATTTGAGCTGGCCCAATGATTTGGTGGTCGGTTCGGCCGACCTCACCTATCTGCTGACCGGGTTCAATTCGTATCCAGAATTTGAAGAGGCGCTCTGCAGCTGGGAGGTGATAAATGTGGCCAGTCACGGTTGGATATTGGAGCAGATTGGAGCCACGGGGTATACCGAGGCGTATGTCCATGAATCCACTTTCGATGAGTTTGATCTCGGAGGCGGTACCTATGGACAATGCCTGCTCAACAGTTTTGACCTCGAGATGGTCTATCTCCCTGATTCTGTGGTGAGATTGAGCTTCGTCAGGAAGTATTTGGGCGACGGCGAGGTGGACTGAGCACCTTCAACTTTTATCTGCTTCCAAGTATAAATACCTCAAAAAGGGGAGGGTTTATTCGCGGGTTTCGTGAGAGGTTTGTGACGCTATTTAGAACGCGTCCAAATAAGGATCCTCATGAAAATTGCTCCACTGTTTCTGCTGACTTTGACGTTGGTCTCTTGCGCTTTGAACGGGATGTTACACGGTCAAGTCGAGGTGCGCGTGGTTGATGCCGACGGCAGGGGAATTCCGGGAGTGGCCTTGATTTCGGAGGACGGAGTTGGCCATGTTACCGATGCCGATGGGCTGATTGAGGTGGGGGACTCTGCCCTTTCTACACCCGCCACCTTGTGGCGCCTGCGTTGTTTGGGCTTTGGGGACCGCCAGCTTTCATCCGAAGCCATTGCGCGAGGGGGCGTCTTTAGGATGGAGGAGGCCGTTTTGGACCTGCCCCAGGCATTGGTGGAAGCCGTTTCCTTGACGGGGGGGCGTCCCCTCGGAGTGCCAGGGGCCGTGACCGTCCTCTCGGCCAAAACGTTGAGGCGCCAAGGCGATGTGGACATTAACCGCGCCCTGCGTTCCGTTCCGGGAGTTTATATCCAAGAGGAGGACGGGTTTGGCCTGCGTCCCAACATTGGCCTCCGCGGGAGTGGTTCAGAGCGGAGCAGCCGCATTTCCATTTTGGAGGACGGTATCCCCATTGCCCCTGCTCCATACACGGCGCCCAGCGCATACTACTTTCCATCCGTTGGCCGCATGAACGGCATTGAGGTCATGAAGGGAGCGAGTCAAATCGCCCATGGTCCCAATACGGTGGGCGGAGCAATCAACTTCATCAGCACCCCGATTCCTTCGGCATTGTCGGGTAGGGTAGATGCGCGCATGGGCCAATTCGGTACCGGTCGCCTGCATGCACACGTTGGCGATGGGGCCGGCCGCATCGGATGGATGGTGGAGGCCTTGCAGACGGGCAGTGCCGGCTTCAAGGCTTTGGATGGCGGAGGTGCAACGGGATTCGACAAGCTGGACCTTCTTGGTAAACTGCGTTGGCGTTCGAGCGAAGGGGCGTCACACCCACAGCGGATCGAACTTAAGCTTGGAAGGGTCGGAGAAGAAAGCCACGAAACGTATGCCGGTTTGCTCCCCGATGATTTCGAAGCCACGCCCTACAGGCGCTACGCAGGCAGTCACCGAGACAAAATGGAAGCCAGTCAGCGACAAGCATTGCTGACCCATGTCTTGGACTTTGGAGAAGGATGGCGTTGGACCAACCGCGCATATGCGACCAAGGTGAACCGCAACTGGTACAAAGCAGACCGTGCAGCCGGAGCATCGGGTGAGTGGGTGAAGTTGGGGGCGCTGCTTTCCGGTGAGAACAACTCGGAAGTACAAACCGAGGCCATTGGTGTATTCAGGGACGGTGATGCCGGTGTGGTCCGGCTCAAGGCCAACAACCGGGCTTATCACGCCCGCGGTGCAGAGTCGAAACTGGTGTGGGACGGGTCGGGCTCAGGCTGGCAGCGTTTTGAGGCCTCGGTTCGACTCCACGAAGACGACATGGATCGGTTCCAGTGGACGGACGAATGGGAAATGGTGTCTGGTCAATTGGTCTCTCCTGAACTCGGAACACCGGGGACAGAGTCGAACCGGATTGAATGGAGTCGGGCCTTGGCGAGCTATGCCCGCGCCAAATGGGGGAAGAAGGGCTGGTCCTTGATCCCCGGCGTGCGGGTGGAACACATCCTCGCGGGAAGGGAGGATTACGGCACGGCAGACGTGGACAGGGCAGGCACCAATCTGCAGACCCGTCGCAACACCACAACCGCTTGGTTGCCCGGTCTGGGTTTCCAGAAGGAGCTCGGTCCAGAGTGGAGCGTATTTGGAGGGGTGCACCGTGGTTTTCTCCCTCCGGGAAATTCCGAGGGTGTAGAGCCTGAGTTTGCTTGGAGCCACGAGTTGGGTGGCCGTTGGTTGCGTTCCAAGACCGAATTGTCGGTGGTGGGCTTTGGTCACTTTGGCCAAAACCTACAAGGGTCAGACTTTGCGTCCAGTGGTGGCTCGGGAGACGGCGAGGTGTTCACCGGGGGATCCACGCGTGTGTTTGGAGTGGAAACCATGTTGAACTTGACCAATGGCGTCCGGCCACAAGAAGGACATCGTTTGGAAATGGGACTGACGTACACCTTTACCGACGGTCGTTTCACTACGGCATTCGAGAGCGATTACGAAGCGTGGGGTTCAGTGCAGGTGGGGGATGAGTTGCCCTATCTCTCTCGTCACCAGGGCGCCTTGCGTGTCGGTTGGTCTCGGTCCTCTTGGTCCGTTGATGCCGCTGTACGCAGTGCCCAGGGCATGCGCACAGAAGCGGGCCAGACCCAGCTTGATGAGGCCTTTACAGTCGGGGGGAGTACGGTATTGGATTTGACGGCACGGTGTACCCTCAGCAATGGTTTTGCCCTGGAATTCTCCGCCCGGAATTTGACCAATGCCGTTTACGTCGCTTCGGCGCGTCCAGCTGGTCTGCGTCCAGGCATGCCCCGTGTCATGACGGGAGGGTTCAACCTCAGTTTTTGACTTCAGCTTCTCCTGAGAAGCGCATCCAATCCACCTCGAGGCCGAAGTCGCCGGCTTTGCCGTCGTATTTCATGAAGCCCATTCGCAGGACAGCACTGAGATCGCCCCATGTCCACAGCTTGGGCAATTCGCCCGTCATGGCACTGCTTTTTTTGAGTTCCGAAAACGGGATGGTCACTTCAGTCCAATCGGGACGGGCTTCAAAGTTGACCTTCCAATAGGGCATCCACCATTGCTGGGAAACTTCCATCGTCAAGGTGAAGTCGTCAGGTATACCAGTGGTGGTGCGACAGCGCAGGGTAACGGAGTCGAAAGTGGAGAGGTCCCTTTCACGCCATGGGGAACGGACAGAGCTGAATCCACCATTGTTCTCCAGTGAAACCGTGCCTTCCCATGAAAGGGTGGACTTGCTGTATTTGACGTTGCAGCGCGAACGCCCTCCCATCACATCGTCGTTCAGTCCACGCCAGGTCGCGAGGTCGTTCTTTCCGAAATTGAGTAAAGTGGACATGGGCGGTGCGGGAGTCGTGCAGGCGGCAGACAGCAGGGAGACGGTCAACGCATGACGCAAAATCGAGGATAGCATGCCTTAGCAACCTCAGGGCCGCAGGGCAGGTTCACTTTCCGATGCAGAAGTTGCCGAAGATGTGGTCCAGAAGGTCATCTGGCGTGACGGCCCCAGTGATGCGCCCCAATTGCTCCAAGGCTTCCCTGTGGTCGACCGCCAGCAAGTCCCCGCTGAGTCCAGCATTGAGGCCGTCCAATGCGCGCTGCAATGCCTCTCTTGTGCGCTGAAGGGCCTCGCGATGACGCAGGTTGGTCACCAGGATGCGGTCCTCTGCCAAGGCGCTGCGGTAGTCCCGGCCGAGCCGAACTTCAAGCGCGTTCAGGCCAAGGCGTTCTTCAGCACTGATGGCCAATGCTTCTTCTGCGGCAGGCGGGCACCATTTTTCCGGAGCGGGAGTGAGGTCGGTCTTGTTGATCAGGACGATCATGGCGCCAGTCGGTTCGCCGCGTTCAGCGGCGGCCTCATGCAGCCTTTCAGCGGCCTCCTGCACTTCTTTTTCGGCGCGGAGTCGGTCATCAGCATTCGTCAGATCACGCGCATCGAGCAAATAGAGGATGAACCGGGCGCCGGCGGCTTTGGACCAAGCGCGTCGGATGCCTTCGGCTTCGATGTCATCGGCCGTTTCTCTCAAGCCTGCAGTATCGATGAACCGAAACCGGATGCCTTCCAACGTCAGGGTCTCCTCCAAGGTGTCTCGTGTGGTTCCTGGCGTGTCGGACACGATGGCCCGGTCTTCACGGAGCAGCGCATTGAGCAGGGTGGATTTGCCCCGGTTGGGCGCGCCGAGAATGGCCACCGGGACACCTTCAGCAATGGCGCGACCTGTGGTAAATCCATCGAGGAGTTGGGCGATCCGCTCTAAAAGGCCGGTTACATGAGACCGATAGCCATCTCTGTCCGCAAACTCCACGTCCTCTTCCCCGAAATCGAGTTCGAGCTCCATCAGGGCCGTGTATTCGATAAGGGCCTGGCGAAAGGCGTTGATTTCATCACTGAATCCTCCGCCGAGCTGCTGAAGGGCCAAGCGATGCGCACCTGCGTGATCGGCGTCGATGAGGTCGCCGATGGCTTCGGCTTGGGCGAGGTCCCGCTTGCCATGAAGGAAGGCACGTTGGGTGAATTCCCCCGGCAATGCAGGTCGGCAACCGGCATCGACCAAGCACTCCATCAGCCGCTGGGCGATGTAGGGACTTCCGTGAATGTGGCATTCAACGATGTCTTCGCCGGTAAAACTTCTTGGCCCGCGAAATGGAAGCAGCAGGGCTTCGTCCAGTGGCAGGGCCCCATCATACAGCGTGCGCAAAGCGGCGCGTCCAGGCTGACAGTCGGAAAGGCGGCCATTGCAAAGGCCATCCACCACGGACCAAGCTGACGGACCACTGATGCGGACCACCGCTACACCGCCGCGTCCAGGGGGGGTGGACAGGGCACAAATTGTCGTTCCGTCGAGAGGGTGCGCAGGCATGGGGGCAAATTAGCGCCAAGCCCTTTTCGAAGGTGTCCTGACCCGCGTTACTTTTGCGCCGCACGCCACAACGTGCTGTCAACCCCACATCGAATACCCGACCTCATGAGCGTTCTCGTCAACAAGGATTCCCGCATCATCGTCCAAGGCTTCACCGGTTCAGAAGGCACGTTCCACGCCAGCCAAATGATTGAGTACGGCACAAACGTCGTGGGCGGTGTTACGCCGGGCAAGGGCGGGCAGTCGCATCTGGACCGCCCCGTATTCAATACGGTAGAGGATGCCGTAAAGCAGGCGGGTGCGGACACCAGCATTCTTTTCGTGCCCCCTGCTTTTGCAGCCGATGCCATCTTGGAGGCAGCGGACGCGGGCATCAAGGTCATCATTTGCATCACGGAGGGCATTCCTGTCGCCGACATGGTCAAGGTCAAGGCGCACCTCGATACCCTCTCAGGTTGCACCCTCGTGGGACCCAATTGCCCCGGTGTCATGACGGCGGGAGAGGCCAAGGTGGGCATCATGCCCGGTTTCATTTTCAACCCCGGCCGCATCGGAATCGTCTCCAAAAGCGGTACGTTGACTTACGAAGCCGTCGATCAGATCACCAAGGCAGGCCTCGGTCAATCGACCGCCATTGGAATCGGCGGAGACCCCATCATCGGCACCACGACATTGGAGGCTGTTCAATTGTTGATGGCGGATGACGACACAGACGGCATCATCATGATCGGTGAAATCGGGGGTGACTTAGAGGTCAAAGCCGCCCGTTGGATTGCCGCCAACGGCACCAAACCGGTTGTCGGTTTCATTGCGGGTGTGACGGCTCCAAAAGGGCGGACAATGGGCCACGCAGGCGCCATTGTGTCCGGCGAGGAAGAAAGTGCAGAGGCCAAGAAGGCGGTGATGCGCGAGTGCGGCATCCACGTTGTGGACAGCCCCGCTCAGATTGGCGCCACCATGGTCGAGGCCTTGAAAGCGGTCAAGGCCTGATCAGGGTCCGACCTGATGAACGCCGACCGACCAGGGTTGGCTGATGATGTCCATTATGCGTTGAAGGTCCTCTGACCTTCCGGCAAAATCTAAGGCTGACGTATCCACCCATAGGACGCGGCTCCCTCGGGCGTGTTTGAATTGCCGTTCGTAGGCTTTTTCAATCCGGCGCAAGTAGTCCTTGTCGATGTCCTGTTCGTAGGAACGCCCCCGGGCGGCAATTTGCGCGTGCTGGCGTGCCTCGCCTGGCCTCAAATACACGATCATTTCAGGCTTGGGCATGCCTTCGGCCATCACGTCGTAGAGGTTACGGAAGAGTTCGTATTCCGCTTTGGGTAGCGTGATTTTGGCGAAAAGATCGCTCTTGGCAAAAACGTAATCAGCGACGAGCGCATCCCGGAACAAGTTGCGTGCAGTGATGGCAGCCTTGAGCTGTTTGTAGCGTTGCGCCAGAAAGCTCAACTCAACGGGAAAGGCATAGCGCTCAGGGTCGCTGTAGAACTGTTCCAAAAAAGGATTGTCCGCAAATGGCTCCAGTACCGGGGATACCCCCATGGTCTCAGCCAAAGCCTTAGCCAAGGTGCTCTTACCTGCACCTATACCGCCTTCGATTACGATGTGGCGGTAGGGGATGCGGTCGGATTGGGCCATGGTGCAATTTGGGGCACATCTTCCGGAAGCGCGCACAGCAATTCTGTGACGGTTTTTCCAGTGCCCGGGACAGGTTGGGAGGGGATCAGGTCGGCCAGCGGTTTCAGGACAAAGCGGCGGCTGAGCATGCGGGGGTGCGGAACCACAAGGGAGGGGAGATTCAGCGTTTGGTCGCCCCACAAGACGATGTCCAGGTCGATGGGGCGGGAAAGAACACCGGACGGCAGTCGGTCGCGTCCCATTTCCTGCTCGATGGCCAACAAGCACTCCATGACCTCAGCCGGCTGGTGATGCCAATGTGAAGAGAGCTCCAATTCCACCACCCGATTGAGGAAATCTGGCGTGCCGGGCGCCATGCCGATGGCGGCGGTTACATAGGTAGGGGATACCCGAAGCACCGCGCCCAAAACACCAAGCGCCTCGTCAGCGGTGTTGAGGTGACGCATGCGGTCACCCAGGTTGGATCCGGTGGCGATGTGGATGCGCACCCGGCAAAGATCGCCACCAATTCTGCTTTACAGAGGGACAATGGGATTTAAAGCGACAAGGCCAAAGCGCTAAAAAATTGCTAAACACGGTACTTTGTATTGCAGGGTACTATGTTTCACGAGTATCATTGCACCATCATGACGAAAGAAACAGCAGCATCCACAGCTCAAATGCGCAAAGGGGTCTTGGAGCTGTGCATTCTCAGGGTGTTGGAACATGGCGAAGCTTACACGTCCGATATCGTGGCTGCACTTCAGGCCGTAGATCTTTTGGTGGTGGAAGGGACCGTGTACCCCTTGCTGACCCGCATGAAAAATGCAGAAACCCTCACTTACCGATGGGCAGAAAGTCCGTCTGGTCCGCCGCGCAAGTATTACAGCATGACACCCAAGGGAGAAAAAGTCCTGAACGATCTGGAAGGAGCATGGGACCAATTTGTGGATTCTGTGAACTCCTTGTCAAACGCCACTAAAATCTGATCAATCATGGTTGAAACGCGCAACATTTCGCTCGGTGGACTTCTGTTCCACGTTGAGCTGCCGGCCTTCAGTGTGCTCAATGGTTATCTCGCAGACTTAAAAAAAGTGCTGCGCGGTTCGGAAGGCAAGGAGGATATCCTACAGGAGGTCGAATCCCGCTTGGCAGAACTGTTCTCCGGGTTCATGGGGTCGGGCCGCACCGTGGTGACCCTGGAGGACGTGGAGAAAGCTTGCCGCCAATTGGGAGAGCCTACTGAGTTTGGTGATCCAGATTTAGACGAAGCCCGTCAGGGATCTCACCAAGAAGGCGAGCACACTGGCGCCCAGGGTGACCAGAAACAAAGGCGCATGTTCCGTGATCCGGACGACCGTATCATTGGAGGCGTCGCGACGGGCCTGGCACACCGCATCGGCGTGGACCCCGTACTGATCCGTTTTCTTGCGGTGCTCTTGCTCTTCTTGTCAGGACCGGTGGTCGTCATGCTCTACATTCTATTGTGGTGCATCATCCCCAAGGCCCGCTCGGTCAGTGACCGCGTGGCCATGAAAGGTGATCCCGTGACGGTAGATGCGATCAAAGACACAGTCGAAGATCAGCTCAAGCAGGCGCGCGAACAGTTCGACAATCCCCATGTCAAAGGGCGCATTAGGTCGGGGTGGAACCGCTTTATTTCTCATGACCTCCCCCAATTTCTGAAAGCCGTATTGAAGGTGCTGGGGTGGTTTATCGTCTTCGTCGGTGTGATCATTTTGCTCGCCATTGGGGGAGCGATCATCTCTGCACTCGTTACGGGGAACTGGGGCTGGGCTTTCTAAGGGAGCATGCGCTTGGCCTTCCTCTGACATTAACGATTAGTACATTCATTACCCTTTTGATTTCATCAACTTTGTCCAGCCCTCCGGGGAGCAAATCACAACCACAACACACTTATGAACTTCGGTAAGCAATTCTTGGCTAGCCTCCTCGGCTCCACCTTGGCGATGATTTTCGCAGGGTCCGTTCTCATATTCATTTTCGTCGGCGCTCTAGTGGGCGGTTTGACCTCCGCCCTGGCTGAGGGAGGGGGAGACCTCGAGTCCGAGTTTGAATTCGGGGTGGACATCGAGGAAGGGTCAGTGCTTCACTTGACCTTCGATGCCCCCATGGCGGAACGTGGCATGGAGGTGCCTTTTACCATCGGCTTCGGCAGTTTGGAGCCTCAAACACAAATGGGACTCAATCATTTCCTCTCCGATATGGAGCGGGCTGCAGAGGACGACCGGATTGACGGCATTCTCTTGCAGGCAGACATGATTTCGGGCTACCCTTCCATGTTGGGCGAGGTGCGCGATGCGTTGGCCAAGTTCAAGGCATCCGGTAAGTGGGTGGTGGCTTGGAGCGAAATCTATACGCAGGGCGCTTATTGGATGAGTTCCGTGGCCGATGAGGTGTACCTGCACCCCGAAGGTGGAATTGACATGCGCGGAATGGGCATGGAGACCACATTTTACAAGCGCATGTTGGAAGACCTCGGGGTAGAGATGACCATTGTGCGCGGTCCGGACAACGCCTATAAGAGTGCTGTAGAGCCCTATCTCAGGGAGAGCCTTTCAGAGGCCAATCGCGAACAGTTGACCGCCTTGCTTGAGGATTTCTGGGCACGTATGGGGGGCGACATTGCCATGGCGCGGGGCATGTCGGTGGCCGAACTTGACGGTCACATCAATGGTTTGACCATGCGCAGCCCGCGGGACGCTCAGGAGCTGGGCTTTGTGGATGGCTTGCTGTACGAAGACGAACTGCACGCCATGTTGCTCGAAAAAGGAGCGGCCGAGGACGAGGATGAGGAGAGCCATGCTTTGCTGGTGGGGTACAACCAATACCACAACCCTGATTTCTTCGAGGATTTCATCACGACCATTCAATTGGAGATGGACGGCGGAGATGAAGAAGAGGAGGACGAGGCACCAGAGGGAGAGGCCAATGCTGTAGCAGTGGTGTTTGCTGTGGGCGCCATTGAGAGTGGTCAAGGAGACGATGCAACCATCGGGTCCGAACGCATTGCAGGTGCGTTACGAGAGGCCCGACTGGACCCCGAAGTCGGGGCGGTTGTCCTTCGGGTGAACTCACCGGGTGGCAGTGCCTTGGCCAGCGACGTCATCTGGCGTGAAACCGTGTTGCTCAAAGAGGCGGGTAAGCCGGTGGTGGCTTCCATGAGCGACTTGGCCGCCAGCGGAGGTTACTACATCAGCTGTGCTGCAGACCACATCATGGCCCAGCCCAATACCATCACCGGTAGCATTGGCGTCTTTGGTGTGTTGCCCTCAGCGGGAAAATTGATGCGCGAGCG
>JAKMCW010000005.1 GCA_022428205.1 Flavobacteriales bacterium | reverse complement strand
AGGACCCAGATTGACCCTGAGGCTTCGCGATCATGCCGTCGCCGGGAGGGAGTATTGGGTGTTACAGCACGGAGGTGGGGACGATGCCGCGAAGCCAGCATTGGAACTGCTTCCAACGGCCCGCTGCCCCGTCGGGGTTCCAATCGCCCGTGGTGTGCCAAGCGTTCTCAGGGGCGAGCTCTTGGAGCATGAGCGATTCGACTTGGCCGGCCATGGGTGCGCTCTCCATGATGGCGACGCACTCGGTGTTGAGGTTGGCGCTGCGCGGGTCGAGGTTGAATGTGCCAATGACCACGGTACGGTGGTCGACCACCATGGATTTGGCGTGTAGCCCAAAGACCGGCACGTACCCCGCGCGCTTTTGTTTTTCGGCGGTGATCAACTGTTTGCGGATGGCGGCGTCCGGACGGTACTCGTACACCTGCACGCCGGCCGCGATGAGGTCCTCCCGGATGCGTTGGTAGCCGTTGAAGGCTTCCAGGTTATCGGTGGAGCACAGGCTGTTGGTCAGAATGGTCACGTCCACCCCGCGCGCCACGGCGTCTCGGAACAGCCCTAGCCCGAGTTCGGTCAGTACCAGATAGGGACTTTGGATGACCACGGATTCCCGCGCTCCTTGGACTTCCGCGAGCAGGGCATCGGTGCAGGCGCCACCACCGCTGAACCCGCCGCTGCTGTTCTTTCCCGGAGCGTCCGAGACGAAACGGATGTCTTCCAGTTCGTGCAGCCGACCCGAGGCCAAGATGTGCGGAATGGCGTCGGGAATGCCGTCGATCAGCGCGCGGATCTCAGGCCAGAAATTCTCGGGGTCACAGGCGTAAGCGTGGATTTGCGCGTACAGATCCGCAGTGTGGTTTTTGTCGGTTTCCCACGGGAATGCCTGTGCGAGGGGGTGGTCCCAAAAGGCGTCAAACGAAGCGGCGATGGCTTCGGCTCCGGCCCCGATCAGCAGCACGTCGCGGTCGCGGAAGTTGTAGGCCTGGTCGTAGTCGAAGTACTCGTCGGCGATGTTGCGCCCGCCGGTGATGGCGACCTGTCCATCGACCACGAAGGTCTTGTTGTGCATGCGCTGGTTGAAACCTTGGAAGTCGCGGGCGACGTTGACCACTTTCTGGACCGCATTCTTCCCCTCGGTGGGGTTGTAGATGCGGATCTCGATGTTGGGGTGGGCGTTCAATGCCGCAACATCTTCAAGGGCCACATCGAGCATGATGTCGTCTACAATCATGCGCACCTGCACACCGCGATCGGCTGCGCGGATCAGGTAATCCAGGGCAATCAGCCCCACATTGTCCATCGAGAAGATGAAGTACTGGATGTCGATGCTGCGGGTGCTGTGGTCGCTCAACCAGGCCCGCGAGAATACCGCCTCTTCACCTTCCTCGAGCACATAGCCCCACGTCGATGCCGAATCCAATACGCCCGCAGCCGCGCGCTGCTCCCCGATGGAATGGACAGTCATACCATGGCAATCCCCCTCTTGTTCGACCGGGTAGGCTTCCAAACGCATGTCCAGCCCCTCCGAATGGCATCCGGATATGAGACTGGCGCCAAGCACCATCACCATGGCATTGAAGATTCTTGTGCGCTTGCCCATCTTGGGGAAGGTAGGCTGAAACTCAAGGGCAACGGCCCACTTCAGCAGCACGTCAACCACCCGAAGTCTGGTCAATTGCAACCCAAGTGATGCTACCCGCAAGGAGTGGTTCATCTTTATGGCGGGCAAACCGTGAAGTAATCAGACCGTCAGATGGGATTCAATATTGTACTCGTAGAGCCGGAAATCCCGAATAATACGGGCAACATTGGACGGCTGAGTCTGGCCTCAGGATCGACACTTCACTTGATCCAGCCGCTGGGGTTCGAAATCACGGACACCCGGCTCAAACGCGCGGGACTGGATTACTGGCAGCACCTTGATGTGCGCATATACGAGAGCCTCGAAGCCTTCATGTCCCAGCACCAGGGGGCCCATTTCGCCTTCCTTTCACGCAAGGGCACGCGGGCGCATTACGACATCGCATTTCGGGAAGACATGTTTTTGGTGTTTGGCAAGGAATCCGTCGGGCTGCCCGACGCATTGCTGGAATCCCGGGCTGATCAGTTGTTTCGGATCCCCACTTTTAGTGAGCACGTCCGCAGCCTGAACCTGGCCAATGCGGTGAGCATCATTGTCTACGAAGGGCTGCGTCAACTCCGCTTCTGAACCGACCCGGGGAGCGCTCGTTTAGGTTGAATCCCCTTGCGCTACGGTGTGGCCCGCATGAAGCCTGCGGTGACCTCAGATCATTGACGGATCCAACGCAGCGTCCGATGCTGGTCTCCATCCACGATGCGGATGAGGTAGGTGCCCCGACCAGCCGTGTGGGGAACCGTGTGCGTAGCCGATCCAGGTTGGGCCCAATGGATGGCCCTGCCTGCAGGGTCGAACACCTCGATGGAGGCATGGGGCGGAAGGCCGGTAAGGTGGAAGTCGTCCGTTCCTGGATTTGGATACAATGAGGTCTTGATGGTGCTGCGGTCTGGGCTTCCTACATCGCTGGTGCTGCATCCATCCACCCAGGAGATCCCAGCCAAATTCCAAACGGGATCCAGGGGGAGGCACATGTGGTCTAAGGCGGTGACGGCCACATCCACGATGCGCGGGGTGTTGCTGTAATCAAACGTAATGACCCCTTCGGGTTGCATCCATTCTGCACCTTGGACAGTACCGAGAAGGTCGTCGCTGGCACTGTTGCCGATGGCAGTGCCTTCGCCCTCGGACAAGGACCAATGCCCTTGTAGTGCCCCCCACTGCGGATGGGTCTCATCCAGTGGGCTGCAGTGCCAGTTCGCAATGGTGGACCCATCGAGGACGCCGTGCCAGAAACGGACCTCTGAAATGGCGCCTGTGTAACTGTATGCTCCGAAAATATCAGACCCCATGAACCAGCCTTCACCCACGTCGATATCGCCAATGTTGGAGATGTCTTCTTCGGATACAAAGTCCCCATCGGTGTACAGTCGCATCATGCCATCGCGGTCAAAGGAGCAGGAGAGGGTGTGCCATTGGCCGTCGGCCACCCCAGCAGAACCGTTGGCATCTGCGCGTTCACTGCCATCGCCGATGTTCACCTTCCAGGCCGGGCCATTGGGGTATTCGAAGGAGAAGACAAATCCGGGATTCAGGCCGGAATTCCAGTCTTTGTTGCCGAAGATGGCGACATCGGGTGTGGCTGAAGTGCGGATCCTGATTTCGAATGTGAAGTCCTGGTCCGAACCCAGTTGCAAGGCGGGGTCATCCGCTATCACAACAGCATCTCCCCCGCCTTCGAACTGCAATTCTGCGGCCCCGGGAGCGATGCAGTTTTCAGGGGGTGAGGTCACGTCGAGGGTATCCTTGACCAACACCAGCGGGTCTACCGTCGGGCCACTGGCTATGAAAAACATGGTCTCCTCTTCGATCGTCGTTCCGCCGTGGTTGTAGCCGATGCCCCCGTGGTCGGTGGACACCAACACCAGCCAATTTTCTTCCGTGTAATTGGGCCGGCTGGTCAGGGCTTGCATCACTTGCGCGACGTAGCCGTCAGTGGTTTCAATCGCGCCGATGTACTGGGAGACGCCGGCATTGAATCCGTAGCCGTGTCCGTTGATGTCCACGTCGTCGAAGTGCAGGAAAACGGCATGGGGGTCGCCATTTTCCAGAACGTCGACGGCGGCGTCACGCACGGCAACATCGGTAGGCGCATTGATCGCTTCGTCGACATCTTCTCCCAGGATGTAATCGTTGATGGGGGCCCAATGGCCGATCGAATGCGTGTTGAGGTCGGGGTTCGCCGATTCCAAGCGGCGCATGAAAGAGGGGAATTCAGCGAAGTTGCTGCCCACAAAGTTGTTACTGGTCACCCCATGCGCATCGGACCAAACGCCACACAGCATGGCAGACCAGCCGGGTCCGCTGTAGGTGATGTCGTTGTTGAGGGCGTCAGGGCTGTAGATGCCGTCGGCAATCAGGGCATCCAGCGCGGGCGTCGTCGCCGCTTCCAGGCAGTCGGGCCGCGTCCCATCGATGCCGATGACCAGTACCCGGGCGTTGCCATCTTGGCCCAGCAAGGGGGTGACCAAGAGTGAAAAAGACAGCGCCAAAAAGACAAAGGGTACACGGTTCATGGCCAGCAAGGTTTGGGAGATGTGCCCTCAAAGTATGAAACCAGCAGCTGATGACGCGACCGCAGCTGCGTTAAGGGGTCAAAGGGCCCACGACCACTCCACAAAAAACCGGCGCTGTTCAATGGGGCCATATACCCTGGAGGCATCGAAGTCCTCCCCGAATGGATCCTCCGTCCCAATCAAGGGCGACCGCTGCACAGCATTGGAAGCATTGCGCACTCCAACGGTCAGTGTATGCTGACCTTCGGAAGCCGCGTTGCCTCCGAACCGCTTAAACACGGAAGCGTGCGCCAAGGCGTAGGGGTCACTTTGATCTCCGAGTGCTTCGTTGAGGGGCAACGTCATCACCCCAACGGTTTGGGCATTGAGGTTCCAGCCCCAACCATTGTGGGTCCTTCCCAATGCCCAGGTGGTGGTCCAAGAGGGCGCAAAGGGCTGCGCTTGCGCTTGAGCCTGAAGGGTAGCCCATACTCCTGCATCAGGGCGCTCAAACACCTCGCTCTTGAGCAAGGTGGCTCCGGCATTGAAACTCCAGCCCTTCCCGTACAGCCCAACATCGCTGCCCACACCCCGCGTCAGACCGACACCTTCGATGTTGCGGTACACAATCGCATCGGGAAGGCTGTCATAGTCCGCGTAAATCCGGTCAGTAAAAAGGGTGGCAAAGCCATACAAGGAGGCCGAACCTGTCCAATGTTCGTTGCCAAAAGTCTTGCTTCCACTCAAATGGCCATTCCAACTCGATTCTGGGTCCAGCCCGCCTTTGGGTTGCAACACCGTGCGGGATCCATCCAAAGCTGCGTGTTCCTCAGTGAACAGGTGGACGCGCCGGTATCCCCGACCGGCATTGACGCGTACATCCCATTGGGCGCGGGACCATTTCACGTTGAGACGAGGGGCGATGACCGGCGCTCTGTCTGAGGGCTTCTCGACGCGCAGGCCGTGAATCCAGGTCCAGCGCACTTGGCCGTTTCGGTCTTTGGATTGTCCACTGTACTCGCCAAAAACAGCAGGAATCCAGACGTTCATGTCCGAATCTACCGGCGTCTCATCACGGTAACGGTCCCACAGCATGCTCGCTCCACCTGTGATGCGGTGGCCTTCGCGCCAGCTCCATCCACTGTGGTAAGCATCGAGGTTGGCCGTGAATTCTTCCGCATCGAAAACCGTCAGGCCGTACGTACTTTTTTGCTGATGGTAGGCCGCGCCACCCTGAACCGTCCAGCCCTTTCCTTGGTTCGGCTGAGAGCCAAAGACCCATTCGGAACGCAGCAGATCGATGCGCTCACCGTAACGTCCACTCGTACCGCGGTCGGATTCTTCAAAGTCCAGCGCGCCCCCGAAGCGTTCTTCGGCGAAGAACCGGCCTGTAAAGCGCAAGTTTCGCTGGTCATTGCGTCTTTGGTGGCGCAGCGTGGCGACGCCCCGCCTCAGGGTGGGGGCGTCCGTGAAGCCGTCACCATTGTCATCGATGCGCTGCGTGAAATGCAAACCGTCCAAGCCCAGTTGCCAGGTGGCATCATCAGCACCAAAAGTGGCCGAGGCTGAAGCTTGCGCCCTGCCATGTGTGTCCAGGCGGAACAGCCCGGTGGCTTGGCCAGGGGCGAGCGGCGCCAAGACCACGTTGATCACGCCTCCCACAGCTTGGCTGCCAAACCTCGCGCTGGCGGGACCTTGCAAGACCTCGACCTGTTGCACCATGCTCAGGGGGATGCCATCGAGGGCATAGGCAGAGGCGAGGCCCCCCAAAAGGGGCATCCCGTCGAGCAGGACGAGGGTATAGACACCCTCCAGTCCATTGATGTGCAAGTCATTGGTGCCACATATGCCGCAGGCGACGGTTTCTCGAACACCGTTGGTGAAGTCGAGGGCTTCCGCGACGTCTTGGGCCTTCAGGGCCCTCAAGGATGATCCTGAAATGACCTGTGTTCTGATGGGGCTGGCCTTCACGCTCATGGGTCTCATGCTCCCGATGACGGTGGCGCCCCCCAAGGCCACGGCCAAGTCTTCGAGGACAACTTCCTCGGGGCCAATCCCCGTGCATCCCAAAGTCTGGGTCTTTTCGGCAAACCCCATGGCCCGAATTTGAATGCTGAAGTTGCCCAAATCGGGGCTTTGTGCTTCCCATGTCAACGCCCCCGTTTCATCGGTCATCCCCACCGCGGAGCCATTGGACCAGACCACGGCTCCGGGGACGGGGCCGCTGCTTGAGACCACACTTATGGCACATTGTGCGAGCATTGCAGGCGCCGCCATCAGGACAATGGCAAGGGCGGTGAGCCAACGGGAAAGCGCGAAATGGGGACTGCCGTCTTGCTGGGTCATGCGGGTGCAAACCTCGTTCGAAAAAAGCCCAGACAGACAACATTGGGCATGATTGTGAGAGGGGCTGGTGCTTCCTAGCAGGCATTCTACGGGAAGGGGCTCTCCGTGAGTGCGGTTTCGACCTGAAGCGGAGTGGCTGAGCGGGATGTCTAATGCTTCGTACCTTTTTTGGAGTTATGCAGAGACTTGGAATTGGCTTTTTTCTAGCGCTGTGTTGCACTGCTTTCAACTCCTTGGGACAAGGCACACCCATCATGATGGACGGGGTGTTTGACGATTGGTCTTCGGTACCCGGGTGGTCGGACCCGACGGGTCCAGAGGGGGCGGTTGACCTGCTCGAAATGAAGGCGGCCCACGACGAGGACTACCTCTATGTCTACTTGCGGTTGGGTTCGGACATCGACTTGACAGATGGGCTGTACCCTCATGATTTGTTTCTGTATATCGATGCCGATGCCAATGCCGAAACTGGCTACACAGCGCAGGCGGGATTTGGCTCCGAACTCGGGATCAAATTCACGGGGTTGTTTGCGTTCTACGATGTGGTCCCGGCTTCCACAGTCAACTTTTCGGAGATTGGATTCCATCCTGCCCCTACGGTGACGGGCCATGAATTCGAACTGGCCCTGCGTCGGGATGCGGTCCCTGACGGGGTGAATCCCTTGTTCCCCCAAGACACCCTGCGTTTGCTCTTGAAAGAAGCAGCAGGCGGTGATGTGCTCCCCGATGCAGGCATGCAGGCTGAATACGTCTTTACTGAAGTCGACGTGCCTGCAGTGGAACCTTTGGGGCTGGAGCGGCCGGCGTTGCCTGTAGTGCGCACTTGCGCTTACAATGTCCTGGCCAACGGGCTCACCAATGCCAACCGCCAACCCCGTTTCGAACGCATCATCAAGGCCATCGACGCTGATGTTTTCCTGTTTAGCGAATGCAACAACACCACGGCTTCTGCGGTGGCTGATTTGCTCAATGATTGGCTGCCTTTAGGGACTGCATCGGGTTGGCATACGCACAAGGATGGTGACCTCATTACGGCATCCATCTGGCCGCATCTGCAAGCATGGAACGGGCTTTCACGCCAAACACCAGTCCTGGTGGACGTCCCTGTGGAATCGGGTGGCCCCATACTGTTCATCAACAGCCACCTCTCGTGTTGCGCCAACGATGCTGGGCGTCAGGACCAAGTTGATGAGATGGTGGCGTGGGTTTTGGAGCAAACCGGGGCGGGGGGATCCGTACCTACCAACACCCCCATCGTGTATGCAGGAGACCTCAATCTTGTGGGTTACGCCCAGCAATTGGAAACCCTCCTTCACGGCGAAATCGTGGACACGGATCAATACGGCGAAGGCGGTGCACCGGACTGGGATGGCACGTCTTGGGCCGATGCACTTCCTCGACATACCGATGCGCGATTGACCTACACTTGGCGCTCCGACGGGGATGGCATTTTCCCGCCGGGGCGGCTTGATTTTTTGTTGTATTCCGATGCTGTGCTCTCCGTGGAACAGGCTTTTGTCTTGCGCACGGAGGGCATGCCTGCTGACCGGCTGTTGACGTATGGGTTGCTCGAATTGGATGCCGCTCTGGCATCGGATCACTATCCCGTGGTGGCCGACGTTATGTCGTTGGCCTTGGCCGAATTGGATCTCGATGAAGATGGCCTGCTTGATTCGGAGGAGGTAGCCTTGGGAACGGATCCAGCGGATCCGGACACCGATGGGGATGGGCTCAGCGATGGGCTTGAGGTGGAGGCGGGGCAAACCGACCCGCTGCTGTGGGACAGCAATGAAAATGGTTGTTCTGATGGCGAAGAGGCCCTCGGTCTATGTGCGGTTTGCATTGGGGACCTCAATGGCGACAATCAGGTCAATGTCAGTGACCTCGTGATGCTGCTCGGCAACTTTGGCGGCGGTTGCCTCTAACTGCGCCCCGAGCGGTGTATCCCGAAAGTTCTGGTCTTCATCTGGTTGAACATCGGATCATTCGTCCAAAATGCACCGCAGGCACAACCTGAATTCTTGCCCTTTTCATTCCAGCTTAGATGGGACCCGACACCTGTCACTGTGCGTTCGGTTTCGGCCCTACCAGGGCAGAGCGGGGGCATAAACAGAATGCAGAAAGCCGCCCGAAGGCGGCTTTCTAAACCTAATTGGACGCAGGCTTTGTCTACGGCCTCACGAATCCATCACTGCACGATGACCTGCACCGTCCGCGAAGAAGAGGTTCCGTCTACCACATTCAAGATGTAGAGGCCTTCGGCGACTCCATCCAAGCTGAGCGGGCTTTGACCCACACCATTGAAACGGCGAACCAAACGGCCGTCCGTGCTGCGCAGATCGCCGACCCAGTTTGCACCAGGTTCCATTCCTACCAATGTGACCTGACCTTGCGCCGGGTTGGGGAACACGGACAGGGCACTGGTTGACTCATTCAGATTGTCGATGCTGCTGACGACATCGCTCGGGCCGCCATCCACGACGTTGATTGTGAATCCGCTCAGGAATCCATTGAGGATGCCCAAGGAGTCAATGGAGATGGGCTCACAGTAGGAGTCTGAGCAGAGGTTGCCATCGGTGACGCTGAGGCACAGCGTGTAGGGGCCGGGGCCAGAATACTGGTGGGTCGGGAAGACGTCGGTGCTGGTGCCTTCATCTCCAAAGTCCCATGTGTACACGGCATTGGGGTTGTAGTCAAAGATGGAGACCTGGACTGCACCCGGAACGGCACTGCCGTCGGACGACGTGATTTGGGCGACCTCGAATTCGGCATTGCAGATCGCATCGGCTCCTGCCTCGCAAGCGGTAACGCCAAAGGTGCTTTCGGGTGCCGCCAACTCAATGTTCTGGTTGACCAGCACGGATCCTGCAGGGTCTTTGACCAAGTAACCACAGTAGTCCGCGTATTCCCACGGCTGGGCCACGATGAAGTCGATTTCGCCCTCGTTCACCGGGATGAAGGTGGACATCTGCGAGAAGGGGTAGAAGCTTTCGAAGTAGTTGAAGTCTCCGAAATTCAAGGCGGCTTGAACATTGCCGCCCTGAGAGATGGTCATGCCGCCACCGACCCATCCTTCCTGCGAGCCGTCGACGAACACCACTTCGATGAGCCCGCATGTGGGCGCTGCGCCACAGGCTTTCAAGCCCATGACGTTGTCGGGGCCATCATCTAGATTGTTGGAGAAGGAGGAGAAGACGGTGATGCCGTTTTCGTTCTTGACCACATAACCGCAATTGAAACTGGACCCTCCGTCTTGATCGAAGATGAAGTCCAATACGTCACCTTCGTCCACGGCAAAGCTGAAGGTGCTCATGCCAAAGGTGTCCGGCACATAGTCGCCATTGTTGTCCTCAGCAATCTCATTGTTGGTCTCCTCGGCAATCATGATGCCATTCTTGAAGACGTCGACCGTGCTGCCGAGCCAGTTCTGGTTGATGTCGGAGTTGTACAGCTCCAACGTCCAAGTGCCACAGGTGCCTGAGGCGGCAGGAATGTCAAAGGGCAAAACCTCATCCAGCGAGTGCACGACGCCATTGTAGGCCAGGATGTCCGGTGTGCCCACGGTAGAACCGGAGGCGGTGACGCCATCATCGGAGATCTCAATGTCGACCGTCTGTCCGTTCATGGCAGACAGGGATTGTCCGTTAGAGAGAACACCACTGTTGTAGTAACCGATGACCACGTGCCTTTCCACGAACTCGTCGATGTATTGTGATGCGATGAAATCGGCCACGTTGTATCCGTAGCTGGCAGTGAACGCTGCGATGGCATCGTCAGTGGGGGCGAAGACCGTGTAGGGGCCGGTTGTCGGTTCACCGTTGTTGTCGTCGGGGGCTTCGAGTGCATTGGCACTGAGGTATTCATCGAGGTAAGCATTGAAAATGCCCTCTTCAAACAGGGTGTGGTCCGGGCTACCGGCAATGGCGGTCACGACTGTCGCTTGGGGGTATCCCTCGGGCGCGAGGGTCGCATCGATGACGTGAATAACGCCATTGTCTGCGAGGATGTCTGCTTCGACCACCCATGCTCCGTCTACGCCCACATTGCCTGCGTCCACCGTAATGTCAAGGGCTTGCCCTTGCAATGTGGTGAGGGCCATTCCATTTTGCAGGTCGGCTGCCGTGTACGTTCCCGAAACGATGTGATACCCCACTGCGTCGCTCATATCGGAGAAGGCGAGCAAATCGTAGAGGTTCAAATTCATCAGTGCAGCGACTTCATCCACAGCGGCATCAGTGGGTACAAAGACCGTGTAGTTGCTGTCCGTGTCGTAGAGCTCATCGGAGTAATACGACTGAAAGGAGGTGCCGGAGTAAAAGCAGCAGGGAGGGGTCTCGGGATCTGCATTGTACATGATGGAGCCAATGGCGTCGTACAGGGTGTAGTCCCATTGCGCCGTCGCCCTCGGTTGGAGGATGAGCATGGCGCCGAAGCCCAGTGTCATGGAAAGGAGGCGGAGTGATTTCATGTTTCCTGTGTCTTTGGCTGTGTTACCTCTCCCCCTTTTAAAACGTGACCACTTGCATTGCGGTTGTGTCAATAAGAAGGTATAGAACTGTTCTATTGCGGGTATAAACAGAGGATGAGCCCCATTGTTTGACAGGGTGTTCAGCAGGTTTACTTCGATGCGTCTGTTTCTTGACAGAAAAAGGCCAGCAGAAGTGTCACACATGACGTCCTCCGAGAGTACCTCCATCAGTACCCGTGCGCACAAGGGTACATTTCACAATAGTCATGATTCAATTTGTTCGTTTGATTCTGTTGTTGCTCGTGATCGGCCTGTCCGCATGCGTGAAGGAGAACTTCGAGGATGTGCAGGTTGAGGTCGAATTGCCTGAGCCGCCGATTGTCTACGTCGTGGATTGCGAGGCGCTGGGCCTCAACGTGGGCGACGCTTGCACCGTGGAATCCGGAGACCCGGCGTTCAATGGGCTTCCTGGAATCGTGGATGCGGATTGCGATTGTCAGCCGACTGCGGTCAATGCGGTAGCGACGGTCACCGTTGCGTTTTGGAGACAATTTGGTGGTCCGGCGTTGACAGTGTCCACCGTTTCTGATCCGCCTTTCCTGTCGGGACCGGATGAAGTCGACGTCGTGGCTGGGGTCACGGAAGTCCAATTCACTTTCCCCTCCGATGTGCAGTTGTGTTCGTTGCAACACAGCTGGTTGTGTGCGGGCAATGTGTTGGAGTGGAGCCATCAAGTGACGAATGAGGCCACGACAGAGGGTGTCAATGGTGCCTTTGCGGTAACGAGTGTAGAGTGTTTCGGGATTGTAGATGGGAATCCAAATGTGGAGTGAGCATGGGGGAGGACACGCTGTAAAAGTGAAGCTTCGATGGTCTGATGGATAGTGCTCCGGTTCAGGGTGACTTCCATTGGATGGAGGGTTGCAAGCGGGGAGAGAGGACGGCGCAGAAAGCACTGTTTCAATCGCTCGTGCCTTATTTGCGCGGGGTGGTGAGGCGGTACATCTGGAACGACGAAGCTGTAGAGGATGTGTTACAAGAGGCGTTCATCCGCATCTTCCGGAATGTGGACCGTTACGATGCGGAGAAAGGAGCGGTCAAGACTTGGGCGGCTCGGATCGCAGTGAATGTGGCACTCACGGAAGGGAAGAAGCGGGCGAAGTGGGAAAGAACAGGGGTGGACGTTGAGATGTGGAGCAGCCCCGAAGTATTGGAGAACATGGCCATGGATGATCTGATGGACGTCCTAAAGACCATGCCTGAAGACCAGTACAAGGTGTTGAATCTCCATTTGATTGAGGGGTTTAATCATGAGGAGATTGGTGCAATGCTGACCATCTCGCCAGAGCTGTCCCGGCAGCGTTTGGCGAGGGCGAGAAAATGGGTTCGACAGCGGTTTGAGCCCACGGGAGAGGCGATCGCCGAGAAGAAAGAAAAGAGAACATGAAGTCTTGGGAAGACATACTGAAAGGGCGGTTTGCCCGCCATGCTGAGCCCGGCAAACCCGGCCAGGACGAGGCATTGTGGAACGCCATCGAGACCGGAATGACAGCGGCTCCATCAGGGGCCAAGGCTGCTGGGGCTGCAAAGGGCGTATCCGGTGTTGGAGGCGCTTTCTGGTTTCGGGCCGTGGGCGCGGCCGCAGCAATGGGTTTGATCACATTGGGCGCGCTGTATTGGCCCTCTGCCGAACCCATCACCCCGCAAGAGGGAACCCAAGTTGAGCCCAGCATGGACGCTCCAACGCCAGCGATAACTGCGTTGGACTCGGAGGGCGAAGAAGGCACCCCATCTATCAGCGAGGTAGCTGCCCAAGACGCCCCGGCTGAATCTGCCGCAAACACAGCCACTGCTGTTGAACCCGCTTCGAATGAACCGGGTTCGCATCAAGCTTACATGACGATGCCTGCAGTGGCGGCAATGGCGCCGGAAGTCTCCGTTGCACAATCTATACCCGCCGTTACGCAGCCCGCAACGGACGCAGCACCAACCAAAGACGCCGTTGCCGCTGAAACCGTGCCGGCTGAAGTCGGAGCACCGGTTGCCACCGCCGAAGTGACGCCGGCCGATGAGGCCCACACCGCTGGTGCTGAGTCTGCTCCAACTGCCACACCTGAACTTGCACCCTCCGCGGCGGCATCTGATCGGCTTCCACTCTTTCTGCCGCGGGAGGAACCCGACGGAGAGGAAAATGTGGCCAGGGCCCGTTCGGTTGTTGGGGGAGGGTTGCCTCCCGTGAAAAGTCCAGCAGAAGTGGGGCTCGAGCCTTTACCGTTGCGCGGGCCTGCTTGGGCAGCCTCCCCCTTGGCTCAGTTGCTGCCCATGGAGGCCGCCGCTATCCATGTTGAGGCGCCATTTGCCCTCAGGACATATGGTGGCCTCACTTTGAGTCACTTCAGTCTAAAAGGGGAGCATCCCAAGGAGTTGAGTGGCCATTTCCGCACTGAATTCAGTGCTGGAGGTGGGGTGTCATTGGATGTCCGCCGCTGGGGACAGTCTTTTTCGTTGGGTCTTGCCTGGTATGACTACGTGCACTTGTTGGACTATGTAGAGACGACAACACAGGATTACCTCGATCCTGAGGGCATTCAGGCCATTGAAATCAACGCACTCACCGGGGATACAGTGGCCATTCTTTACGGCGATGTGCAGGGGCTGGCCACCCAGCGTCGCCATGTGAGAAGCTTTAACCGGTTCAATGCCGTGGTCATTCCCATCGAATGGAGGACATCGCGTTCTCATGGTCGATGGCATGGAGGCTTAGGGCTTGGGGTTCAATTGCTCGTCCGCAGTGGAGGCCGTGGTCACAGCCTCAATGAGGAAGGGCTGGTGGTGGCCTATACGGATGGTGATTTGCCCAAGAGCCGTTTGAATTGGACGCCGACAGGCGGACTTTTCGCAGGGTATCAGGTGGCGCCAGAATGGCGGTTGGACCTGTCTGTTGGGGCGGGCATTCAGCGGTTTAGAACGCGCCGGGTCACAGAAGGTGGGCCAGAAGCGCCCCGGTGGGAGGGGCAGTTGATGACGGGTCAAATCCAATGTGGGGTCACCCGGTTCTTCAGTCGAAAGGGCGATAGGATCCAATGATTTCTGGAAGGGGGGCGCCCCTCCTTTCGTCACAGAGAAGGGCCAGCAATGATGAGGGCCTGGATCGAGTCTACTTCAAGGGACGGACCCGACCCGTCCGATAGACGGTGTCTCCGTGGAAGATGACCCCGCGGATGGGACCAACGCCTGTCCATCGGGCGAGGCCCCAAGGGCGGTGCACCACTTCCAGCGTCACAGTATCGCCCAGCATGGACGCCTTCCATTTCGCTCCGTCGATGCCCATGCCGAGTGCGCGATTGAGGTAGTAGTGGCAGGAGTCTCCAGTGAGCCGCATCTGCAGGTCCTGGCTCTCTTCATTCCAGCCTAAATGGGACACGACACCTGTTACTGTGCGTTCAGGTTCGGCCGTGTTATGGTAAATCGGGGGCATGAACAGGATGAAGAAGGCCAACACCAAAAGGCC
>JAKMCW010000138.1 GCA_022428205.1 Flavobacteriales bacterium | reverse complement strand
TGGACGGTGCCGTCGCCCGATGGATGGGGGCGGACAGTGGTCAAGGTGCGATGTTGGATTCCATGGCGGACTTGGTCTCTGCCGGCCTGGCCCCGTCGTTTGTCGGCTTGGCCTTGATGATGGAATGGCAAGTGAGCGGGATTGTGCCGCAGGCGGGTTCGTGGTTGGGGGTCTTGCCACTTACTTTGATGATGGCGGCGGCTTGGCGACTGGCGCGTTATGCCACACAGGCTGCTGCCAAGTCAGAGCATGTGGCGCCTGGCCGGTATGATTTTGAGGGAATTCCTGCGCCTTTTGCCGCGGTGTTCTGGGGCGGGTTGCTGTGGATTTGGTCACAATGTGATGCGGAACAGTGCGACTGGCTGTGGGCTGCGGGCTTGCTGGGTTCCACGCTGTTGCCGTGGGGCATGGTCTCCCAATGGCCACAAGTGGGTTTCAAACACTGGGGCATGGACCGTGGTTGGGATGTGCTGCGGGTGTCGTGGTTGATTTTTGTTGTTGTGGTTTGTCTGTTGTTGGGGACAAAAGGACTGGCCATTGCCTTAATTTCGTACCCGTTGTTAGGGGTGGCGAGCCACCGGTTGCTGCCCTACAAAATGCCTTGAACATGCTCTTTCACGCGGCCATTGACATCCTTCCCCTTCCTGCATTGCTCGACCCTCAAGGAAAGGCGGTGACCAATAACCTGCCCAACATCGGATTGGAGCAGCTCACCAACGTTCGGATTGGCAAGCACATCACCTTGGATATTGAAGCGGGCAGCCGAGAAGAGGCGGAGCGTTTGGTGGGAGAGGCATGTGAAAAGCTGTTGGCCAATCCAATTATGGAGCGCTTCGAATTCCGCGTATTTACCGCTGAGGAGGCGGCCATCTGATCTTGGCTTGGTCTTGATTCTGCGGTCAAGCACGTGCAGCTTGGTCCCGCTACGCTGTTGTAGCGCTCAGTGAACCTACGGATTGCGACACGCCTCTTGTTGTCTGTTGATCACAAGGGGAATTGACACCTTCTTTTGGCCTAATTTGCCGGCACTCAAGGAGATTCACACCGATTTTATGACACGTTCCATTTTCCCATTGGCCCTGATTTGGGCCTGTATCTTCGCCGCCTGTTCTACCCCTGCTGAGATGCCCAATTCAGATGTACCTGCTGGCCCTGTTGCCAAGAAGATTCCCCTTGAAATGACCGAGCATGGGGACGCCCGTGTCGACGATTATTTCTGGATGCGTTTGAGTGACGAGCAGAAGAATTCGGAAACGCCAGACGCCCAAACCCAAGATGTGCTGGATTATCTGGACGAGGAAAACAAGTACATCGACAAAGCTTTGGCGCACACCGAGGGCTTGCAGAACAAGCTGTTCGATGAGATTGTCGGCCGCATCAAAAAGGATGACCGGAGTGTTCCGGTGAAGGACCGTGGATATTGGTACTACACCCGTTACGAGGACGGCAAAGAGTACGCCATCAATTGTCGGAAACCTGCAGGTGAGGAAACGAAGTACGAGGAATGTGCAGGTGCCGAGGAGGTCATGATGGACCAGAATGTGATGGCAGAAGGACATGACTATTTCGCCATGGGGGGCATGCGGGTGAGTGACGACAACAACCTCTTGGCCTTTGCCGTGGATACTGTGAGCCGCCGGCAATACACGGTGTATTTCAAGGACCTTTCCACTGGAGAGATCCTGGCGGATGAGATTCCTCTGACCACCGGCGGCGCTACTTGGGCGGCCGACAACAAAACGGTGTTCTACACCCGCAAGGACCCGCAAACTTTGCGGAGCTATCAAATCTATCGCCACGTGCTTGGGACGCCCGTTGCAGACGACGCGCTGGTGTTCGAGGAGACAGACGAGACTTTCAGCTGCGGAGTGTACCGCACGAAGAGTGACGCCTACTTGGTGATTTACACCTCACAGACCCTTTCACAAGAGTACCGCGTGTTGCCGGCCGATGACCCCATGGGAGAATGGAAGGTGGTTCAGCCAAGGGAGCGCGACCTCGAGTATGGCATCAGCCATTACGGGGACCACTTCTATATCGTGACCAACCTCGACGCCAAGAATTTCCGGTTGATGAAGACACCGGTCGGTGCGACCACCAAGGACAATTGGCAGGAAGTCATTGCGCACCGCGACGACGTGTTGCTGGAGGGCATTGAGATATTCAAGGATTATCTCGTGGTGGAAGAGCGCAAGGCGGGATTGAACCAAATCCGCATCCGGAGTTGGGATGGTGCCATGGACGAATACATGGTGTTCAACGACCCGGCTTACACGTGTGGAACCAGTTCCAACCCCGACTTCAACACCGAGATTTTGCGCTTTGGGTACAGCTCTATGACGACCCCGAGCAGCACTTACGACCACAACATGCGCACTGGGGAGCGCACTTTGCTCAAGCAGCAAGAGGTGGTGGACCCCAATTTTTCTCCCGACAACTATACCTCTGAGCGCCTGATGGTGGAGGTCCGCGATGGAGTGAAGGTGCCGGTGAGCATGGTGTACCGCAAGGGCACCGAGCGCAATGGCGAGAATCCGTTTCTGCTCTACGCATACGGGAGCTATGGCAACAGCTTGGATCCCTACTTCTCGAGCGTGCGCCTCTCCTTGCTCGACCGCGGTTTTGTTTACGCCATCGCCCACATTCGCGGTGGACAGGAAATGGGCCGCCAATGGTACGAAGACGGCAAGTTGCTCAAGAAGCAGAACACCTTCAATGACTTTGAGGACGTAGGCCGCGCCATGGTGGAGATGGGCTACACCTCACCGGACCACCTCTATGCGATGGGGGGCTCTGCAGGAGGACTGCTCATGGGTGCTGTGATGAACCAGGCGCCTGACCTTTTTAATGGCATTGTCGCCGCGGTTCCTTTCGTGGATGTGATCAACACGATGCTCGACGAGAGCATTCCTTTGACGACGTTCGAATTTGACGAATGGGGCAACCCCAAAGAGGAGGAGTATTACCACTACATGAAGTCGTACAGCCCGTACGACCAGGTCAATGCGCAGGACTACCCCAATACGCTCGTCACAACGGGATACTGGGACAGCCAAGTGCAATACTGGGAGCCGGCGAAGTGGGTGGCGAAACTGCGTGACCTCAAGACCGATGACAACCTGTTGTTGTTCCGCACCAACATGGATGCAGGCCACGGTGGTCAGTCTGGCCGTTTCCGCCGTTACCGCGAGGTGGCTTTGGAATATGCCTTCATGATGGATTTGGAGGGCATCACAGACTGACCC
>JAKMCW010000132.1 GCA_022428205.1 Flavobacteriales bacterium | reverse complement strand
CTGCTTCTCCAAAGGTCAACGCCCGGTTCCAGATCGCGATGTCGTCGATGACGCCGCTCCACAAGTAGCTGTTGTCCGGACGACCGGCAATGGTCAATGTTGTGTTGGGCAGTTGGAGGGGTGTTGTTCTGAAGGCATTGAACGCCATTTCTCCGTTGATGTAGGCCACCAAGGTGCTGTCAAAGGCCTCAAAAGTCAGGACCAGGTGGTTCCAGCTGTGGTCAAAGGCCTTGATGGTGTGTGATTCGCCTGCTGCATTGAGCATCAATTCGGTGCCAGATGCCGAGACTTCCAATTGTCCTTCGATGGCCATGCCATCGGTCACATTGGAGAGGAGCACGCTGTCTGTGTTGAGGGCAGATTCGAGGGTGAACCACAGAGACAGAGACAGTGAACGGGGGGCATCAGGGGACCCCAGTTGATCCCCGGGAATCGCGAGGGTGAACGGCGCGACTTCTGTGCGCAAAGCCTTGCCGGCTTGTCCAAAGCGGTTGCTCGACCAGTCCGAAGCGCCTGGGGGATTGGAGGTGATATCTGCATTGGATACCGTATCTGTCAGGAGCTCGTCCAAGGGCGCCCAGAAGGTCAGACCATCGGTGTAGAAGAATCCGCGGTCGCCGCCAGGGTCCTCTTCGGAGTCCAGGTTGGTCAGGTGTCCAAGTTTTCCTTTTGAAGTCCAGACAATGTTGTCAAAGTCCGGTGCTGTGATGGTCCCGGTAGTGTCGCGGAAAACCGCTTCGTTGATGCGCTCCATGGATTCGACCTCGCTGGCCTCCATAAAGGCCGCTTCTGGCAGGCCGTCAAAATCCAACATGTACACCTTTCCTCGGGAGTAGTGGTCTTCTTCGTTCACGAGGATGGTGTTGCCACCCAGCATGGGCTCGTCGTCCGTGTTGAGGATTTCCGTGCTGAAGTGGCGGAATTCCGTGTAGCCCTCAGCGTCTACAAAAGCCAGGCTGAAGTGGTCCGTACCGAAGTAGTTCCAATCGGGCACATAGCGCCAGCTGCCAGCCTCTGCGCCGGCTTGCAATCGGCCGTGGGCGGGACAAATACCGAAAGGCAATTCCATGATGGCTTGTTTGCCATCGATGAGGTTGGTGTTGGTCGAAGCGGATTGGGGGACGCCTGCATCGATCCAACCGAAGCAATCTTCCCCTGCCGCACATGCTTGGGAATTCCAGGAGGGGGTACCCGAAACATTGGTCCATACCTCGGCAGTGCGCAAGTGGTAGTCGCCAAACCAGCCGCTCTCCGATCCTGGAATCAATGCGAGCTCGGCCTCATTGGCAATGGTCATGAGCTTTCCTCCAGCGCTTTGCTCTGTGGCTTGCCGCGCCGCGAACCAGCTGGAGTAGATGTCGTCGGAAATGAGGTAGAGGGCACTGTCCGTCTCGGCCAAGAGGCTCCATCCCTCAGGCACCTCCGGTGCGCCGCACTCCGACAAAGCCAAGGTGTGGGAGGCGGCCTCCAATGCGGGCAAGGCTTGGAAACTGACATCCACCTTCAAGGTGTCGTCCTCCGGAACAGCCCAGAGTCCCGCCGCAATGTCATTGTCGCAAAGGCCATCGCAGTTCACGTCAATGCAGTCGTCCTCTTCGTCGCAAATCCCATCGTTGTCTGCGTCTTCAGTACAATCATTTTCTTCGCCATTGGAATTGGCGACACACTTGTCAGCGAGTGCGCTCGACATGACCATGGGATCGTTGAGCGACGCGATGGTCAACCCAATCGCGTAATGGGGCGATTCGAAATTCTGATCGTCGATGATCATCAACGAAATCTCATCTGCTCCGTGGTAGTCGGCGTTGGGGCTGTAATCGTAGGTCAGGCTGAGCGTCTGCCTGTCGAGCAGGGTGGTGTCCACGAGGACAGCTGTACCATGGGCGCCATTGCCTATGCTGACATTCTTTGTGGTGAGTCCATCGAGGTCTTCGACCAGCATCGTGCGGCGGATGACCGCGTCCTCATACCATGAGACGGTCTGCTCTCCGGTAAAACTGGCATCGCCGTCATTGACGGGTACTACGGTCAGATTGAGTCGAATTTGCACGGCATGTCCATCTCCGTCGGTCATGGTGAACCGAATGGAGTCCCGGTCCAATCCGGCCATGACTTGCGCATGAGAGGGGAATTCTTGGGCGGGCACGTATTGCTGCGCTGCATCCAAGTCAGCATTGAGCTCAAATGAGGCGTCCAATCCTCCCTCGATGGTGCTGACGGTGTGGGGTCCAACAGGAGCAGAAAGGGCACTGGTCACAATGCCATCGGCTTCATCAAAGGCGCTGACCGTAAACGACAGCGGGGTGTCTTCATCTACCGTCAAGGAAGTGTTCCACATCCCTGAAGCAGCAGGAGTGAGGCCCGACAGCACGGTGGAAAGCGGAGAATCTTCGGCTCCGTTGTGCACCAAGCTCAAGGCCACGGGGTCGTTGACCGGTGTCAGATCGATGTTCAGGGGCAAGGTGACTTCGGTGCCGAAACGATCGGTGGACGTCACCAGGACCTGAATGGTGCCGTTGACGTTTTCGAAGGG
>JAKMCW010000130.1 GCA_022428205.1 Flavobacteriales bacterium | reverse complement strand
CCTCCATTTGTTGTTGGTAGGCTTCGACGAGCTCATTGAAGGTGACGGCGCGGTATCCGGGGTCGTTCACGTCGGGGCTGATGCTCGCCGTGCGGTTGGTTGGCCCTACAGACCCGGCGACAAACCTTGGCTGGTCGGGGTTTTTGGCCGTCCATGCCAGGGCTGCTTCACGGGCGATGCGCGCAGAGGCCACGTTCAAGTCCCAGACGGCCGACTCCAATCCGTAGTCTGCTTGAGCGATGGTGGTCGAGCTGAACGTGTTGGTCTCTACGATGTCAGCGCCGGCTTCGAAGTAGGCGTCGTGGATTCCGCGCAGGATGTCGGGGCGGGTCAGGGCCAACAGGTCATTGTTGCCCTTCAGCGGTGAAGGATGCTGTGCAAAGCGGGCCCCTCTAAAGTCCTCCTCTTCCAGCTTGTGGCGTTGGATCATGGTGCCCATGGCCCCGTCGAGGACGAGGATACGTTGGGCTGCGGCTGTTACAATATTTGGACGCATGTTGGGTCATCAAGCCATGCGCAAAAGCGGACGGAACATCGTTCCGAAGGCTCATCTTTCCACCGCCACAAGGGCGGGGTCGGATTTGGCACCCGCCCTCTTTACACGGGTTGCCAAGACATCTAAGGGCCGATCCCTCCGTCTTTCGCGATAAGCAGAGCAAAGTTAGTGTGGTTCCATGACGAAATCACGAACTTGCGCCCCCAAACGTGCCAATATGTCTTATTTCTTCACCTCAGAATCCGTCAGCGAAGGACACCCAGATAAGGTGGCTGACCAGATTTCGGATGCGCTGATTGACCACTTCCTTGCTTTCGACCCACAATCGAAGGTGGCCTGTGAGACGTTGGTGACCACCGGTCAAGTCATCCTCGCGGGCGAGGTGAAGAGTAAAGCTTACCTCGACGTGCAGCAAATTGCGCGCGATACAATCAACCGGATCGGCTACACCAAGAGCGAATACATGTTTGACGCCGCCAGCTGCGGTGTACTCAGCGCCATTCACGAGCAGAGCCCAGACATTAACCAAGGTGTCGAGCGCGCAGCCCCCGAAGAGCAGGGTGCCGGCGACCAAGGAATGATGTTCGGGTATGCGTGCAAAGAGACGGATGACTATATGCCGCTGCCCTTGGATTTGAGCCACCGCTTGCTCAAGGTGTTGGCCGAGTTGCGCCGCGAGGGCAAGGAAATGGGTTACCTCCGGCCCGACAGTAAGAGCCAGGTGACCATCGAATATGCCGATGATCATACTCCCTTGCGCGTGGAGGCCATTGTGGTGTCCACACAGCACGATGATTTCGATCCAGATGAGGCCACCATGCTCGCGCACATCAAGCGGGACGTGGCGGACATCTTGATCCCCCGGGTATTGGCGGACTGTCCTGAACGGGTCAAGGCCTTGTTCAAAGGCGACCACAAACTCCACGTCAATCCCACGGGCAAATTTGTCATTGGTGGCCCGCATGGTGACACCGGGTTGACAGGGCGCAAAATCATCGTAGATACCTACGGTGGACGCGGTGCCCATGGCGGAGGTGCATTTAGTGGTAAGGACCCTTCAAAAGTGGACCGCAGTGCAGCCTATGCCACGCGGCATGCCGCCAAGAACCTCGTAGCGGCAGGCGTCTGTGACGAAGTGCTGGTTCAGGTGGCTTACGCCATCGGCGTTGCAGACCCTGTGGGACTGTATGTCAATACATACGGCACTTCCAAAGTGGACGTTTCAGATGGGGAGATTGCCCGTCGGATGGCGCACATCTTCCCAATGAGGCCTTATGATATCGAGCAGCGTTTTGCATTGCGCACCCCGATTTACACGGAGTCTGCTGCGTATGGCCACATGGGCCGTGCCTGTGAGGTTGTCACCAAGACATTCCGGTCGGCAGATGGCCAAAAGGTAGAGCGTGAAGTCAAGCTCTTCCCTTGGGAAGCGTTGGACTGCGTGGATGCCTTGAAGGCCGAGTTCGGCTGCTGAATCCCCGTTTCTTGGGTCAGAAGAGGAAGTCGTAGCCTTCGCTCTTCATGCGTTGATAACGCTCTCGGTCGAAGGT
>JAKMCW010000104.1 GCA_022428205.1 Flavobacteriales bacterium | reverse complement strand
GACAACAGTGGCGTTCTGCGTTACGTTTCTGTGCGCCATGGAGGTGCTGAGCTCGGGGCTGCCAACGAGATCAATGGCATCACTTTTGCCGCTGTAGGTTCCGCTACCGTTGTCGAAAACGTGGAGGTGGTGTCGAATCTCGACGACGGCATCGAATTCTTTGGAGGATCAGTGTCTGTGAAAAATGCCGTTGTTGCCTTTTGCGGTGATGACAGCTTTGACTGGGACCAAGGTTACCACGGCCAAATGAATGAGAACTGGCTGGCCATTCAGGATCAGCCTGGTGGCATTGGAGATCGCGGTGGAGAGTTGGACGGCGATGATTCTGATGATGGAAACGTGAGTCCTGACGAATTGCCTTTGGCGACCCCTACAGTGGTCGGATGGACCATTGTGGGTGTCGGTGGAGGACAAGGCATGCTGTTCCGCAATGGCTCTGGTGGTCACGTTTCAAATGGCGTCATCGCCAATGTGGCAGAGGGCATTGAAATCGAAGACAAGGAGACCCCAATGGACGCTTTCGACCACTGGGTAAATGGTGATTTGACTTTGAGCAACATCACGGTGCTCGGCGATGATGCATTGGATTACGATGGTGATGAGATTGAGGATGGCGATGCGCAGCTGGATGCCTACGCCGCTGACAATGGCGTGGTGGTCAACAACAACCTTGATGTAGACTACCTCTTTGCCTTTGATGCGAGCGGCAGCACGGCGACCGATACGCTCAACCTGGAATGCGGTTCGGGTTCAGGTCACGCTTGGGCGTTGGGCTGGACTTTCTGTGATGCGATTAACCTCTTTGGAGGTGCGGGCACGGTGAATTCAGTGGGCGATGTATCCACGGTGTCTTTGACGGTGTGGCCCAACCCAGCGGCTTCCGCCAATGTGCGCGTCAGCGGATTGACAGCAGGTGCTCAATTGGAGGTCCGTGACGTCCTTGGCAATGTTGTGTGGCGGGGCAAGGCTCCAGGTGAGACTGCAGTGTTGCCCGTTGCTGGTTTGTCCAGCGGTACTTACTTGCTGAATTACAGCGAAGCGGGCATCATCGGACGTCAGCGCTTCATCATTCAGTAAGGCCAAAACGGGCCGGCGCGGTATCTTACCGCCATGCCCCGTTTCTCTTTCTTACTGCTTTTGATTGTGGCCATAAATGGGCCCGTTTTCCCACAAGGAGACGGGCCCATTTTGCGTCGCACGTTGCCACGCGATTTGAGCCACCATGGTTGCCGACAGGCGCACCTTCCCGCCGAGGCGCTGCTGGCACGCCGGGGTAGTGCAGCCAATGAGAACTTCGACATGTCCGGGTCTTTGGCGCGGAGTGATTCCTTTGATATCACGCATTACGGGCTCGAGTTGGATGTGACTTCTGCTTCCTCTTTGCAGGTGACCGGGGCTGCTCACATCACCTTTGAGACGATTGCACCCGGAGCGAACAACCTCTGGTTCGACCTGGAAGGATCTCTGGAGGTTGATTCAGTGAGTGTGGACGGCGCCAGCTGGACATTTGAACAACAGGGAGACTCCATCTTTATCGCTGCCCCTGATGGGGGATGGCAGTCCGTCGGTCCTCAGGTGGTGGGGCTGCATTACCAAGGCCAGCCTGGCAAGGATCCGTATTGGGGGGGCATGTACCTCACCGGGGACTACATTTTCAGTTTGGGCATTGGATTGACCACGATTCCGCCCAACCACGGCAAGGCTTGGTATCCATGCTTTGACCAGTTTCGCGAGCGGGCGGCATACACTTACGGGGTCACGAGTGCAGGAGGCAAGCGCTTTCACGGTCAAGGCGAGCTCATCCAGACGGACAGTCTTGGGGGGGACACCATCCGGCGGGTGTTTGATATGCCGCAGCCGATCCCCACTTATTTGAGTGCGATTGCCGTGGCGGACTACCAAGATTGGGACACCACCCACGTGGGTGTTTACGGTGAGGTTCCCATACGGTTGACTGCCAAGCCGGCCAATTTGAACCAAATGAAGTCCCGGTTTGCAGACCTCGGGGTGTGCATCGACGCCTTGGAGGATTGGTGGGGGCCACATGCTTGGCAAAGGGTGGGGTATGTCATCACGACGGACGGAGCCATGGAGCACCCGACCAACATCGCTTATCCCTTGTCCATGCTCGCGCAAAGCAACTTCCAGAACGAAGGCCTGTATGGCCACGAGCTCGGGCACCACTGGTGGGGCGACATGCTGTCTCCGCTGCTGCACAACCACATGTGGATCAAGGAGGGCTTTGCAGAATACTCCAGCCACCTGTTTGAGGAGTTGCTGAGTGGCCGGGAGGCCTTTGTCGAGATGGTCAAGGACAACCAGCAATTCGTCCTGGAACAGGCCCACATCGACGACCTGGGATTCCACGCACTGTCTCCCATTCCGGACGCAGAGATCTATGGGCGTCACAGTTACAACAAAGGGGCATCGGTGGTCCACAACCTGCGCAACTACTTGGGTGATGCGCTATTCCGTTCTGGGGGGCAAGCGGTGCTGGCCACCCACTACGGTGAAGCCATGGACGACGTCATGCTCGAGGCCGCCTGGGAGGAGGCCACAGGCGTCGATTTGACCCCGTGGTTTGATGCCCATATCCGCCAACCGGGTTTTTCGACTTGGGTATTGGACAGCACGGGTACACAACCCAATGGCGAGGTGCCGGGCTTTACCACCACCTTACACCTGCAGCAAAAGCTTCGTGCTTGCGAGCAACACCACGAAAATGAGCCGCTTGATGTGACCGTATGGAGTGCCTCAGGGGAGCGGGTGGTTGCCCAAATCATTGCTGGGGGTCAGTATGCCACTGCTGAGGTCGTAACAGACATCGAGCCCGTCATGGTGGCACTGAACGCAGAGGGCAGGCTCAACCAGGGCCGCATGGACCTCGATTATTGGCTCACGGGCACCTCTTCACTTCAGAATCTGCCGTGGGTAGACATGCGCATCGGCTGCGATGAGTTCCCCGAATTGGCCGACAGTGTGTTTGTCCGGGTGGAACACCATTGGGCAGGACCCGATGGGGCGCCGGGGGAGACACCGGCAGCATCTGAGCCTTACATGGAGCAAATCAGCAGCACGCATTTTTGGACGGTAGATGGCATCTGGCCGGATGAGGGGCTGTTGTTGGATGCCCGATTCACATACCGCGGTGGGGATGAAGATGAACTCGATTACGACCTCTACGGTCAGACGGAGGCGGACGCCTTTCTCGCATGGCGCGCGTCGGCTGCAGATCCTTGGATCGAGTATCCGGATTACGAGATCCAGATGGGCTCTGCCTTCAATGGCAGCGGCGTCTTTAAAATTTCTCGTTTGAGGCGCGGACAATATGCCTTTGCCAATGGAGATGTTTCCGCAGGGATCGGCACGCCTGACTCAAATTTGTTGGCTTCAGCGGGGGCTGTATATCCCAATCCAGCGCAGGATGAGGTGCGCTTAGTTCCACCGCTGGAGGCAGCTGAATTGCAGGTGGTCGATGGTGCCGGGCGGCAGGTCTTGAGGCGAGCAACTTGGACGGGGACAGCGCGCACATTGGATGTTTCCGGCTGGAAGCGCGGCGTCTACGTGATGGTGTGGACCCGTGCCAATGGGGAGCTGTTGGACCGCCAGCGATTGGTGTTGGAATAGTTCGCGGTCACGGTGGGCGCCGCTTGATTCTGGTTTCCAGTTTGTCTGCCAGGGTGCCCCAACGCGGGTTCCGTTGGGCATGGTGCTCAGTCCGTTGACAAATCCAGATTGGCGATTCATGCCCTTTGGTGCACGGATTTGATGAAAAAAGTGGCATTTTCAAGAGGTGAACTTGACCAGGTTCTTGTTGCTTTTCGCTTTAGCGTTTTTGTCGCAAAGTGTTGCTGCCCAGTGGAATTCCATTGGAGATAGCATCACATTGTCCACGTTTATGTTGGATGGTACGTACTCTCCAGGCGTGAGTGCGGTCGATGTGGATGGCGATGGCTGGGAAGACCTCACTTTTGGCAATGACCTCTACGGCATTGACCTCTATTTGAAGTCCGAAACGGGGTTTGTCGAGACGCCGGTCGACTTGGGACTTTCTCCGGGGGACTGCACGCCGCGTAGCGTCGTTTGGGCCGATATGGACAACGACGCGGATCAAGACCTCTTTTTGACGTGCCGAATAGGCCAAAATCGGATTTACCGCAACCTCGGGGGATTGGTCATGGAGGACATTACTGATTCTTCGGGAATCGCGGTGGACCCCGGCCGAAAGGGATATGGCCTGTCGATAGCTGATATCAACCTCGATGGGCATCTCGACCTGTTCATTGCCAACTATGTGAGTGCCGTCCCTTTGGTGCCCAACGAATTTTACTTGGGCGACGGTGAGGGACACTTCACCGAGACGGAGTGGGGGCTGCCGCAGGATCTAATCACGCCAAGTCATCAGGGGCATTTCATGGACATCAATGACGATGACCGATTGGATCTCTACGTCATCAATGACAAGGACTTCCTGAACGAATTCTACATCGGGACGGACTCTGGATTCGTGGACATGGGCATGGAGACGGGGTTGGATGTGGTAACAGACGCCATGGGAACCGCTTGGATCGACGAGGACCTCGATGGACTGAGGGAGGTATACATCACGGGATTGGACGAGGCCTTCTTCATGAAAGACACTGGAAACTTGTCCTTTGTTGATGTGGCCCCGGAATACGGCTTGCCCCCAGAGCCTACGACGGGTTGGGCCGTGATCGGGGCTGATTTTGACAACGACGGTGACGAAGACCTGTTCGTGAATTCAGCGGACTACATACACTATCAATACCCTTTGCCGTCTTGGTACACGGCACAACCCAACAAGTGGTTCGACAATAACTCGGGCACGGGGTGGACAGACCGGAGTGGGGAATTGCCAGTGGACGCTCAGTTTGCCGAGATATATGTCATGGCCTTGGCCGATTGGAACCAGGATGGTGCAATTGATCTGGCCGCATTGCCGCTTGGTACTGAGGCGTTGTTGCTGGAAGGTGAGCCCCAAAGCGGCCATTGGCTGGAGGTATTGCCCCGCGGAACGGTCAGCAACCGCGATGGCATTGGAACCAAGGTCATTGCGTACACGACCGATGAAGACGGCACGGTAATCTCCCGGGTTCGTCAGGCTTCCTGCGGGGAGGGCATGTTGCAGCAGAATTCTCGCTGGCTGCATTTCGGCTTGGGCGCCACCGATGTCATCGACTCCTTGGAAGTGCGCTGGCCCATGGGATTGCACGAGATGCACCACGCAGTGGCAGTGGACCAGCGGCTAACGCTCACCGAAGGTGAAGTTCCGGTCTTGGATTGTTCCACCGCTGAAGGATACGACCCCGTGGCCTGCGGTTGCCCTGCAGACCTCGACAGCAGTGGCTTGGTTGCGAGTGAGGATATGCTGTTGCTGCTCAGCTTCTTAGGATGTTACGGCGATTGTGCGGGTGACATCAACTTGGACGGACTGGTGGCGTCTCAGGACATCTTGCTCTTCCTGTCCCAGTTTGGGACATACTGCATGGAGTAAGGGCGGCGAAGCCCGCGATTCGGACAAGACCGGTTGGCCCAGTGCGAACCGTTCTCAGAACTTGCGTCGTTCCAGGTGATCCCACAGTCCCCAGAAAGCACCTACGCTGCCCTCCGTACCGACCTTCCATCCTTCATCGAAAGCAGAGAAATAGAACATTTCGATGTCCTCTTTCTGCGACCATCGTTGTGCGTTGATGAAGTATTTCAGTGCGTTTTCGTAGCCCGGTTCTGCCACGCCGAGAGGATCTCCCTCGCTGGGCCATCCTGTTTCGGTGATGATGACCTTTTTGCCTTGGGCTGCTTGCTTCGCTTGGTAGTACATCTGTTTCATGTACAACAGCGAATAATCGATGTGGCACCCTTCCCAGTAGGGGTAGCAGTTGGCCAAAATCACATCGCACGCCTCGGTAATGGCTGGGCGATTGGTGAATTCGTAATAGGCATCGACATAGCCGACTGGCGTGTCAGGCAGGGCTTCCTTGACCCGAAGGATGTACCCGATGAGTTCGGATTCCTCCATTTCTTCACGGTACATCACCTCATTGCCTACGGCTGCGACGTCGACGAAGCCGGCCCGGGCCAATTCAATCAAGCGCTCAATCTCCTCTTCGTTTTTTTCCTTGTCCTCGCCCAACCAGGCCCCGACCAAGGTTTTGAAGTTGTATTCCCGCGCCAACTGAGGAATGATGTCGTTGCCTTCAGTACAAGAAAAGACACGGATCCAATGGGTATGCGGTTGGAGCATTGCGAGCTTTCTGCGCACTTGCGCCTCAGTGATGGGGTCTCCAGGCTCTTGTTCTCCCTCGTAAGGGCTGAAACAAATGCCGTGCATCTTGTTGTTGAGCAACAAGGCGCACTCGTCTTTCAAAGCGCGTTGGTCTAGTCCGTTGACTTCGGCCCCAGTGAGGGATAGGACTTTTTCCTTGCGGTATGACATGTGTGATTCGCTGTTGTCGATGTTGGTTTATCCGTTGACTGCTTTCCGTTTCGCGGTCAATTGGGCTTTGATTTGCTCCGCTTTCTCCTCGGTGATGTCGTAATTCTTCATGATCAATACCGCGCCCACGACGCCTGTAATGGGGAGGAAGGTGTAGAACATGCGCATGCCCGTGACGGCGGATTCGGTGGCGTTGTCCGGGTCAAATCCGACAAACGAGAGGATGGCGCCGCTCAACAAAGCCGCTACGCCAAACCCGAGTTTCACCATCCACCAGTATACCGCACCCAGTACACCTTCCCGGCGCTTGCCGGTTTGCAATTCGTCCAAATCGCAGACATCTGCGGTCATGCTCATCATGATGGTGAACAGGCTGCCGATGCCGAAGGAGTGGAAGGGGAGGGCAAAGAGGAACAGGTAGGGTTTGCCTGGAATGAAGAGGAACCAGAACAGCACGTAGCCCACAATCGAAATGAACTGAGACACCATGAAGGCTTTCTTCTTGCCCAGCTTCTTGGACATCCATGTCACCACCGGAATCACCAGGAAGGTCGTGATCAATGCTCCCACCGAGCCGTGCATGGCAGGCCATGTGCCCGCACTCGCAGGATCGCTGTTGAACATGAAGTGGACGATGATCAGGAAGGTGAAGGCCGCGATGACGTTGAAGGAATTGAAAATCAAAAACGTCGCACCCGCGATTTGGCGGAACTGCTTGATGCGGAACGCTTCAAACGCCGATGCAAAAATCTTTCCTACGCTGTTCAAAACGGCGCCCACGTTGATGGGGGCGAAATCGGTTCGATCCACGGTGGACTTGCTTTTGAGGAACAAGGCCGGGACCATGGCGAACAGCGTGCATGGAATGGCCACCCATATGGAGAGGTCTCTCACGCCCTGTCCCGCTCCTTCCGGGAACCAGCTGGGGTCGTAGAGGATGACCCAGAACCAGGGAGCGATGACCCAGGCCCATTGACCAATGAACTGGGCGACGGCCATGATGTCTGTCCGCTCGTGAAAGTCCTCGCTGATCTCGTAGCCCATGGCCACATAGGGCACGCTGAAAATGGTCAGTCCCAAGTAGAATACCAGCGACCAACTCAGGAAATAGATGAAGTTGTAGGTGACGCCAGCTTCCTTGTGCAACTGCCACATGGCGACGTAGGCCAGTCCCATGAGGATGGCGCCGATAAAGACGTACTGCCTGCGCCGGCCCCATTTCGAACGCGTGTTGTCCGAGATGAATCCCATGATGGGATCGGTGATGGCGTCGAAGATGCGGGGCAAGAATTGGATGATGCCCCAGAGCAGGGCCGCAAATCCGAGGTCCTGAACCAACACGATGATGAACACGCCCAGGGCAGCGGGGAACATCTGGTTGGCCAGCATGCCGAACCCAAAGGCGATTTTTTGGCCCATCGAGACGGATGTTGTCGATGGCGAGGTGGAGGTATCCATGATGTGGTGGGTTTTCAGCGTTCGGCAGGTGAGATGACAACCGTTTGAAGGGCTTGGCCGTCCAAGACGATACGAATGTCTTGTGAGAGTCCTTCGATGTGCACGTTACGTGGGGTGTCTCCCGGATTGAAACACACCACGATGTGGGATCCGTCGACGTTTTCGGCGGCTACTGCCATCACTTCTGGATCTTCAGATGTGCTGGACAGCACGGTCGCTCCAGGGCGGATGAACTTGCTGAAGTGGCTCATCACGTCGTAGAGCGGCGTAAAGTACACCTCGTCTTGCTCGGGGTCCACGATGACCGGCGCAATGCACCAGTTCTTGAACCAGTTGGGGCCGCCTTGGCGGTCGAGGACCATGTTCCAATCGACCCAGCCGTTCACCCAATGGTTCAGGCAGCCGATGATGTCCCGGGCATACCGGTTCACCGGGGAGTACTTCGGGTGCAGGTATTTCTTCTCCTCCTCGCGCCACGTGAAGCCCCAGTCGGTGGCCTCCTTGCGCCAATACCAGTCGTCGTCTTGCCAGACGGGCACTTCGGCGTCGATGCAACCCTCGGTTTCGATCAGCAGCTTGTCTGGTGCTGCGGCGTGCGCCCGGTCCAGGTCGTCGGGGAAGTAATCGTAGGTGCTTTCATACCAGTGAATGGCGGTACCTGCGAAGTATTTCGCACTCGCTGAATCCCGGTACATCGACGCGGTCCATTCGTCCAATCCGGCCCGATTCTGGTCGTAGCCCAATACGTTGAGATGCCCCAAGCCGTTGGCCTCGAGGGCAGGACCAAGGTGCATCTGCACAAACTCCGTCATCTCGTCCGGTGTGTAGAGCATACTCTCCCAGTTGTTGCCGTTGCCGTGTGGTTCGTTTTCGACGGTGAAGCCCCACAGCGGAATGTTTTCTGCCTGGCAGGCCTCGGCGTACTTGACGAAGAACTGCGCCCAAGTAGGTTGCATTTCTGGGCGAAGCCGACCGCCGACCCAATCGT
>JAKMCW010000100.1 GCA_022428205.1 Flavobacteriales bacterium | reverse complement strand
GGAGCGCTGTGGCTGGCCGGCATCAGTCCGGACCAGCAGCTCAAACTCGCAGCTGCCCGCTACCGAAACAACGGCAACGATTTCTGGCCTGGCCCCTTGACCAACGACGGCACGGCCGAAGTCGATGAGGCCACGTGCGCTGCTTACGATCAGTTCTCCATCACAGAGCGCCAAGACGCAATGCGGCACCGACAGTATTTCGACTGCGCTGCCGATCCGACCTGCGACCTCGATACGGAGTTCCCCGATGGGTATTCCATCCCGACCTACTTCTTTGACTATCCCGCTCACGGCAACGTAGCGCTGAGGCAGGACTACTACCTGGCGCCATTCTATGATTACGACGGTGACGGCAACTACGACCCCACCCTCGGTGACTACCCGTGGTATGACTTCCTTCAGGAAATTGACTGCGGAAACCGAAGACGCGAAGACCAGGTTCCCCTCTACGGTGACCAGACCTACTACTGGATTTTCAACGACAAGGGCAACGTCCACACCGAGAGCCTAGGCGAGCCCATCGGCATGGAAATCCGCGCCCAAAGCTTCGCATTCTCGACCAACGACGAGATCAACAACATGACGTTCTGCAACTACGTCCTGATCAACCAGGGCACGCAGACACTCACCAACACCTACTTCTCCCAATGGGTCGACTGTGACCTTGGGGGGCACGTCGACGACTACGTGGGCTGCGACGTCCAGCGCGGACTCGGTTATGCCTACAACGGAGACGCCTTTGACGAGGCCACGAGCTACTCCATCGGATACGGAGAGCAACCACCGGCCATGGGCATCGACTTCTTCGAAGGTCCCTACCAGGACAGTGACGGGGTGGACAATCCCTTGACGGAGGTCTTTGCCGACGCGGTGGACTCTCTCGGCATCCCGTACCGCGGAATCGGCATCGGATACGGTGATGGCGTCGTGGACAACGAGCGCTATGGCATGCGCAAGTTCTTGTACTACAACTGGTCCAGCGGCATCGATGGACAGCCCAGCCAGAGTGTGCACTACTACAACTACATGCGTGGCTTCTGGAAGAACGGCCAGCGCATGGCGTACGGCGGCAACGGCATCACAGAGAGTTCCGGAGCCAACCTCGACATCGCAGCGGACTACATGTATCCGGGCGACACCGACCCCTATCAGTGGGGCACGGTCGGCCAAGAAGTAGAGCCCTGGACTGAGCAGACCGCAGGCAATCCCGCTGGCGACCGCTTGTTCTTGCAATCCGCCGGTCCCTTCACGCTGGAGCCCGGTGACTTCAACAACATCACGGTCGGCATGGTGTGGGCACGGGCAGAGGCCGGCGATCCTTTCGCTTCGGTTGAATTGCTCCGCATCGCAGACGACAAAGCGCAGGCCCTGTTTGACAACTGCTTCGAAATCGTGTCCGGTCCCGATGCGCCCGACATGGCCATCCAAGAACTGGACAAGGAGCTCATCTTAATGTTGTCCAATGACAACCCCCTCTCCAACAACTTCCAAGAGGGCTACCAAGTATTCGACCCCGGCACGCCCTCTCTGCACACCGATGGCACGGCGTTGGACACCACGGACCGCAGCTACGTCTTCGAGGGTTACCTGCTCTACCAATTGGCCGACGCCACGGTGGGACCGGACGAGTTGAACAATCCCGACAGGGCTCGCCTCATCTCTCAATGCGACATCCAAAACGAGGTGGAGCAGATCGTCAATTACACCTTCGACCCCATCATCCAACTGAGTGTACCCACGCTCATGGTCAATGGGGAGAACGAAGGCATCCGCCACAGTTTCCAAATCCAGAACGACGCGTTTGCCCAAGGCGACAACCGCCTGATCAACTACAAGCGCTATTACTTCATGGCCATCGCCTATGGCTACAATGAGTACGAGCCCTTCAATCCAAACTCAGGCGCTGGGCAAGACGTGCCCTACCTCGCTTCGCGAAAAGGCGCATCGGGGTCCATCCGCATCTACTCTGGCGAGCCGCATCCACCGGTCACCGAGAGCGGAGGTACCATCACGACGGCCAACTACGGCGACGGCGTGGCGATGACGCGGATTTCCGGTAAAGGAAACGGCACGAACATCATCGACATCACCCGCGAGAGCGAGGCCAAGATCTTGGAGGACAACTTCATCGGCGAGCTCGAGTTCGTCCGCGGGGCTGGCCCCGTTGGCGTTCGCGTCGTCGACCCCCTCTCTGTCCCCAACGCTGAGTTCGAACTCGCCCTGGCCGTCGGAAACGACGACCTCGACCCCGAGGACGACGCCGACGAGTGCTTCTGGACGTTGACCAACCTCACTTGGC
>JAKMCW010000089.1 GCA_022428205.1 Flavobacteriales bacterium | reverse complement strand
GAGTGGTGCGTTCCACCCATTCGATGCTCTCGCGGATTACCCTCAGGTGGGCATCGCCATCCATGTCTTGTTTGGCAAATTTGACCAGGTCTGAATGCTGCAAGATTTGGACGACCCAATGCCGCTCCGACGGGGCCATTCCGCGAACGGGTGCGCTTAGCAAGGTCTGCGCCAACTCATCTGTAGTGCGTTCCAGCGCTTTGACGCCCAGGCTGCCTTGCAAGTGCAAGCGTACAGCTTCTGATAGGGTGGCTTGGGCCTCTTTGCCCCGTCCTGCGTTCCAAGGTCGATCCGATTCCAGGTTGCGCAGCATGGCCAGCGCCGTGATGTGGGCAGGTACTTCAGGGACGGGCTCGGAAATTTCTTCCAAGACATGCTCCTCTCGGTTGCGCCAGCGCTTGTAAATCCAGCGCGCAAGCAGGGCGGTCAAGATGGCCCCGAGGAGATATGGCAGCACCCCTCGAATGCGCTCCCACCATGTGAACCCATAGGGCTTGAAGCCTTGCATGGGCTTGGGTGCCGCATTGGTTTCAAGTGGGACCAATCCCACCTCCAGCAACATCGCCTCTGAGCTTGCGGCTATGGCTCCGGAATCGGTGAGGCTCAGGGGTTCCAGCACCTTCATTCCGGTATCCCAAGCCATGACCACGACTTGTTGCTGCCGACGCAATCCCGCGTCCAAAACGGGGGAGGCGCTGCTGTCAATGTCGGAGACAGAGAGGATTTCCCATCCTTGAGGAAGCGAGTCGCCTGCGCTCAAGGCCGGCCATTGCCATTGCCGTCCTCCGGCGAGGGGTTCGTCCGAGATGAGGTTGAGTACCAGGGGTTCTCCGACGCCAACACTGTCGCGGTCCAATGCAAGGGTCAAAGCTGGCGCATCCTGTCCCCAAGTGACGGGGGTCAAGGCGAGCAGGCAGATGGTGATCAGGCGCAAGTCAACCACGGCGATCAAACAATTGCATGAGCGGCTGTACATAGGGCTTGGCCGTATTCAATACGGTGTGGTCGACACCAGAACGCTTCATCAGGTCCATGATCTCCGACTGGTGTGCGCGGGCAGCGGCCTCGTAACGTTTGCGCCATCTCAATGAGGAAGAATCGACAAATGAAGTGCCCCCGGTCTCCGGGTCTGTGGCGGCAAGCCAGCCCATCTTGGCGGCGTTCTCCTCCACATCGTCTATAAGTTGAAGGGCCACCAGGTCATGCCGGCGGGCGGTTCTTTTCAGGATGTCTCCAAACCCCTTGTCTTGTAAGTCGCTGATCAAGAATGCGATGGTCCGCTTCTTCATGACCCGTCCAAAATGCTCAAGTGCCGATGTCACATCTGTGCCTTGGCCCTCCGGTTCGAGGTCGATGATTTCCCGAACAATGCGCAAGATGTGGCTGCGCCCCTTCTTTGGTGGGATAAACCGTTCGATACGGTCACTGAAGAGGATGGCGCCGATTTTATCGTTGTTCTGGCCCGCTGAGAAAGCGAGCACTGCGGCCAATTCAGCGGCGAGTTCCCGTTTAGACTTGACGCGGCTCCCGAGGGTTCCCGATGCACTCACGTCGATGAGCAACATGGCGGTCAACTCTCTTTCCTCCTCGAAGACTTTGACATAGGGTGCCCGCATCCGGGCGGTTACATTCCAATCGATGGTCCTGATTTCGTCTCCATGCTGGTAGGCCCGATTCTCGCTGAATGCCATGCCCCTTCCTTTGAAGGCGCTGTGGTATTCACCCGAAAAAATCTGGCTGCTGAGTCCTCGGGCGCGCAATTCCACCCGGCGGACACGGCGAATCAGTTCCGAGGCTTCCATATCAGGGAACCTGTACCTGGTCGAGGATCTCTGTGACGATTTGCTCCTGTCGGATTTCCTCTGCTTCCGCTTCGAAAGTCAGGCCAATCCTGTGACGCAGGACATCCATTGCCACGGCGCGAATGTCTTCTGGAATGACGTACCCCCGGTGGGCCATGAAGGCGCGGGCTTTTCCGGCCATGGCCAATCCGATGGTCGCCCTCGGAGATGCACCGAATCCAATGAGGGGGCCGAGATGGCCCATGCCATGATTTTCCGGCTTGCGCGTGGCTTGCACCAGGGTAACGATGTACCGTTCGATTTTTTCGTCCATGTAGACCTCTCGCACGAGTTTGCGCGCGGCGACGATTTCTTCAGGGGTGACCACGGCTTGGACTTCGGCGCGCGCTCCAGCGGAGACTTGGTTCCTCAAGATCATCTGCTCCTCGTCCGAAGTGGGGTAATCAATGACCGCCTTCAGCAGGAAACGGTCAACCTGTGCTTCGGGCAATGGATAGGTGCCTTCTTGTTCTACCGGGTTTTGGGTAGCCAGGACCAGAAAGGGTTGCGGCAACGGGAATGTTTCAGCACCAATCGTGACTTGCCGCTCCTGCATGGCTTCGAGCAACGCGCTTTGGACCTTGGCCGGTGCGCGGTTGATTTCATCCGCGAGCACAAAATGGGCGAAAATGGGCCCCTTGCTTACGGTAAATTCTTCTTGCTTCTGGTTGTAAATCATGGTGCCCACAACGTCAGCTGGCAGCAGGTCCGGAGTGAACTGTATCCTGCTAAAGTCCACGGCAACCGCCCGGCTGAGTGTTTGGATGGCCAAGGTCTTGGCCAGTCCAGGAACCCCTTCAAGCAACACGTGCCCATCGGCCAGGAGTCCGGTGATGAGGGTGTCCATCATGTTGCGTTGGCCGACCACGGCCTTGCCGACTTCGTGCCTCAGCTGGTCTACGAATCCACTGGCGGCTCGGATGCGTTCGGTCAGGGCCTGTATGTCAGGACTTCCATTGCTGGCCGCAGCGACTTCCGGTGTGGGGGTAGTGCTTTCCATGTCTGTTGTTCGGTGTGGTCCAAACCGCAGGGGTTCATAACCACTGGGATGGGGTTCAAAAATAGCAGAGCGCTTTTCCAAGGGGATGAGGATGGCGGTTAAAAGATGTTGGCCAACTTGGCGGCATGACCTTAAACGAATGCCTCAATTCCGTCGCGACGTTTCACCGCACCTTCGGTTTGCGCGTGGAGGAATCACCCAACATCGTCCTGTCTCAGGATGAGATGGCGTTGCGACATAGCCTCATGGCCGAAGAAAACGACGAATACCTGGAGGCCGTCAGAGACGGCGACCTGGTAGAGGTGGCCGATGCCCTGGGGGACATGTTGTACATCCTGTGCGGCACCATCATCAGCCATGGCATGCAGGATGTCATGGCCGACGTATTTCGCAACATTCAGGCGTCCAATATGTCCAAGCTCGGTCCAGACGGGAAACCCATCTATCGAGAGGATGGGAAGGTGATGAAGGGGCCTGGTTATTTCAAGCCGGACATCGCCGGTGCGCTGCGCACGTCCGGAGTCGATGTTGAGGCCCCTGCATCATGAATGCTTGGGTAGCGAGGCGCGCGGACAGCGCCTTGGTCGCTGCGCGGGCAGGGGACCCCAAGTCTATGGACAGGCTCATGCGCGTGGCACTGCCGTTCAATCGGCCCCACCGCATCAGCATCGCCGGCGTTGATGCTGAAAAAGTCAGTGTCGCACTGCCTGATCGGAAGTCCAATCGGAACCACCTGGGGGGCATGCATGCCTGTGCAATTGCCACGGCCTTGGAGTTCTCTTCTGGGGCTTCGATTTTGATCGAAGTGGGCATGAGAGACTACCGCATCATCATGTCCCGCATAGAGGTGGACTACCTCGCCAAACCTCAGGGGCATTGTGTCGCGACTTCCTACAGAAACACACCGGAAGTCTTGGGACTGTCCGGTGTGCTTGAAAAGGAGGGGGTAGCGAGGGTCCAATTGGGTGCCGCCCTCTACGACGCCCGAGGCGAACATTGCGCCCAAGCCCTCGTTCATTGGCACCTCAAGGCATGGGGTGGGCGTGGCTGACGTCGAGGTCAGTTCGGACCCTTTCGTAGCCTGTGATTGCCCAGCGTTCCCCATTGTAAGCCGCCGTGAGTTTGAGGTCGCCATGGCCTTTTGATGTTCTCACGTAGTCGCTGCCGATGTAGCCCTTGACATTGCCAAACCCTGGCAGGTCAATGCAGACGGGTGTCCAATCGGCACCGTCCCGGTTCACTTTCCAGCGCGCGGCGTCTTGGGTGCCGGGCAAGGTGCCTTTGTCAAGGAGCGCGATGACCTCACCGTCGACGCCGGGTGAGCGCCGAAACTTCACGCGGTTGCCTAGGATGTCGAGCAGGTGATGTTGGCCTGTGGCACGCGCATGCAGATTGGCCATGGTGCCGTCCGCATCGATGAGGACAAAACCATCGGCAAACCGCGCAATGTCCCGTCCTGCCGCCAGCCAACCGAAACGCTGTGCTTCTTCGCTCAATATGTCTGCAATGGGCTGCGGTGAGCAACCGGCCTCTGCCACGACCAAAGGCGCAAAGCAATCCATGATGCGCGCTGCGTCGCCGGTTTGTGCTTCGGCGCGAACGTGGTGTATGAAGTCGTCAAAATTGCGCAGGTCCTGAGGTGCTGCGGAGGCTGTTTGCGTGAGGCCAAATGCGGCGGCCATGAGGGCGCCAAGAACAGGTCGGGAGGTGGAGGGCATGTGTCTGTGCTTTGAGGTTTAACCAGCGGAGGCCGTCCCCGCTTGTGTATTCAATGCACAGTTCGCCCGGCATCGTATGAGGCTATCCCCAATCCAATGGGGATTTGACATCCTTTGGTAAGTCTGTGGCGGACCCGTGCAGGATTATCTTTGCGGCCAATCTGGAAACATGATCAACATCACCCTTCCCGACGGTTCAGTCCGAAAGGCCGAAGACGGCGCCACCGCCATGGACGTCGCTCTTGACATCAGCGAAGGCCTTGCGCGCAATGTTCTCGCCGCCGAGGTCGACGGCGAAGTCCGGGATGCCCAGCGTCCACTGGGCGGTGACGTTTCGTTGAAGTTGTTGACTTGGGGCGACGAGAATGCCCAGAGCACCTTCTGGCACAGCGGGGCTCACTTGATGGCGGAAGCCCTCGAAGCCATGTACCCCGGCGTTAAGTTTTGGGTAGGCCCTGCGGTTGAAGGTGGTTTCTATTACGACGTGGACTTTGGAGATCACGTGTTCAGTGACAAAGACTTCCCCGCGGTCGAGAAAAAGATGCTCGAGCTGGCCAAGCAGAAGAGCGCCTACGTGCGCAGGGATGTACCTAAGTCTGAAGCGATCGCCTACTTCGAAGAAAAAGGCGACGAGTACAAACTTGATTTGCTGCAGAACTTGGAGGACGGCACCATCACCTTCTACACCCAAGGCGGGTTTACCGATTTGTGCCGTGGTCCGCACCTGCCGCACACAGGACACATCAAGGCGGTCAAATTGCTGGCCGTGGCCGGCGCGTATTGGAAGGGGGATGAGACCCAGAAGCAATTGACCCGCATCTACGGCATTGCGTTCCCAAAGAAGGCCCAGTTGAACGAACACCTCGAGTTGCTTGAGCAGGCCCGTCAGCGCGACCACCGGAAGTTGGGCAAGGAGCTCGACCTCTTCACCTTCAGCGAGAAGGTGGGGCAAGGGTTGCCACTTTGGTTGCCCAAAGGTGCAGACTTGCGCATGCGGCTTGAGAATTTCTTGAAGGATGCCCAGCGCAAAATGGGTTACGAGGCGGTCATCACCCCACACATCGGAAACAAGGAGCTGTATGTCTGCAGCGGCCACTACGAGAAGTATGGCGAGGACAGTTTTCAGCCCATCAAGACGCCTGCTGAGGGCGAGGAGTATCTGCTAAAGCCCATGAATTGCCCGCACCACTGCGAGGTATTTAAATCACGGCCCCGGAGCTACCGCGACTTGCCCGTGCGCTTCGCAGAATTCGGAACCGTCTACCGCTACGAGCAGAGTGGTGAGTTGCACGGACTGACCCGGGTGAGGGGCTTTACGCAGGATGACGCCCACATTTTCTGCACGGTCGACCAAGTCAAGCAAGAGGTGGGTAAGGTCATCGATCTCGTCCTGTACATCTTCAAGACTCTGGACTTTGTGGACTTCGTGGCGCAAGTCTCCTTGCGAGACCCCGAGACGCCAAGCAAATACATCGGCGACGACGCCAACTGGGACAAGGCCGAAAAGGCCATCGCGGAGGTGGCAGAGGAGAAGGGCCTTAAGACCATCACCGAGTTGGGTGAAGCCGCATTCTATGGCCCGAAACTCGACTTTATGGTGCGCGATGCCATTGGCCGAAAGTGGCAGTTGGGCACCGTCCAAATCGACTACAACCTCCCTGAGCGTTTTGAGTTGGAATACGTCGGGGCCGACAACCAAAAGCACCGCCCCGTGATGATCCACAGGGCGCCTTTTGGCTCTATGGAGCGCTTCGTTGCCATCCTCATCGAGCATTGCGCCGGAAAATTCCCATTGTGGTTGACGCCAGAACAGGCGCGAATCCTGCCTGTCAGCGATAAGTTCAACGACTATGCACAAGAGGTTTCAAAATCCCTTGAAAAGCGCGATATTCGCGCCCTCGTTGACGACCGCAGTGAAAAGGTCGGGAAGAAGATCCGCGAAGCGGAACTCGATAAAGTCCCGTACATGCTCATCGTAGGAGGAGACGAGGCCGAGAACGGAACCGTAGCAGTGCGCAGGCAAGGCGAAGGCGATGTAGGAGGCATGAGCACCGCAGCATTTGCCGACCGCATCGAAAGTGAAGTCGCAGATCTGCTCGGTGGAGACGAGATGATTGAACAACCAAACTGATAGCACCATCGCTATTCGACGCAGACGTTCCCGCGGCCCAGCCCGGGTGATCAAAAAGAATCCGCACAGGACGAACCGTGAAATCCGGGCGTCCAAGGTGCGCTTGGTCGGAGACAACATTGGCGATGCCGATGTCGTCGAAGTCGAGGAGGCTATCAAAATGGCTGAGGAGCAGGAACTGGACCTTGTGGAGATTTCCCCGAAAGCGGATCCTCCGGTCTGCAGGATTCTGAATTACCAGAAGTTCCTGTACGACCAGAAGAAGAAGCAGAAGGAAATCAAGGCGAACCAATCAAAGGTCACCCAGAAGGAAATCAGGTTCGGTCCCAACACGGACGACCACGATTTCAACTTCAAGGTGAAGCACGCCCGCAAGTTCCTCGAAGAGGGAAATAAGTTGAAGGCACACGTATTCTTCCGCGGAAGGTCGATTGTCTTTAAAGAGAGGGGAGAGATTCTGTTGTTGCGCTTTGCGCAGGAGTTGGAAGACGTCGGTACAGTGGAACTGATGCCGAAGTTGGAGGGGAAGCGGATGTTCATCACGCTTAGACCAAAGAAGTAAAACCTGGTGAGGGGAGACCCAAACCGACACATACGGACGACATGCCGAAGATGAAGACCAAGAGCAGCGCGAAGAAGCGTTTCACCGTGACCGGCACGGGCAAGCTGAAGCGTAAGCACGCGTTCAAGTCGCACATCCTGACCAAGAAGAGCACCAAGCAGAAGCGCAACTTGACCCAGTCAGGTTTGGTGCACAAGTCAGACGTGCCCAACATCAAGACCCAGTTGGGGATCTGAGAAAGAATAACGTTGAACTGGTTGCCAGCTCCTCAAGTTCCCTTTTGGGACGCTGTCCGCCGAAACTAAAACAATATGCCTCGTTCAAACAATGCCGTCGCGAGCCGCGCTCGCAGGAAGAAAATCCTGAAAATGGCGAAGGGTTACTACGGTGCCCGCAAAAACGTATGGACTGTCGCCAAAAACGCAGTCGAAAAAGGCCTCTTGTACGCTTACGTTGGCCGTAAGCTCAAGAAGCGTCAATTCCGCTCTTTGTGGATTCAAAGGATCAATGCCGGTGCGCGTCAGCACGGCATGAGCTACTCCCAATTCATGGGCAAGTGCAGCAAAGCGGGCATCCAGCTCAACCGTAAGGTGTTGGCTGACCTCGCGCTCAACCACCCCGCCGCCTTCAAGGCAGTCGTGGACCAAGTGAAGTAAGCACGCCGTTCTCCTTTATGAAAAACGCCGGTCCCATTGGGGCCGGCGTTTTCGTTTGTGGCTTGTCGGGACACGCCAGGTTGTGCGGAAATGCAGTGATGCTTTGGATGGTCAGCGCAATGTCTCCATAACACGCCCTTTGGCCAATGCAGCCGGCGTATACGCTGGCGCCAATGCGAGGGCTGCATCATATGACGCCAGTGCGGCGGGGTTTTGTCCAAGGCTTTCCAAGGCCAGTCCTTTGTTGTAATGGGCTTGATGGTAATAGGGCAGGCGGGCTATGGCCTCGTCAAACCAATAGGCAGCGCTGTCATACTGCAGGAGGTACTCGAGGTGGACGAATCCTTTGTTGAAGGCGGCTGAAGCATTGGAAGCGTCGAGCGCAAGGATGCGGTCATACAGAGAAAGCGCCGTGCGATAGCGGTCCGGTGAGTCGGTGCCGTGCTCTTGCAGATAGATGGCCTCATCGTACAATGCCTCTATGCTGTTGGGCTTGAGGGTCCGAGCCGTTTGGAAATACTCCAAGGCCAAATCGTCGTGTGCAGAAGCGTACAGCAGCCCGAGTTGGATATAGGCATCGTAACGCTGAGGGTTGACCTCAACCACAGTCTGGAAGGAACTGGCGGCTTTGGCGGTGTCTCCCGTTTCGAGGTACAGCCTTCCTTTGAGGAAATAGCCTTCGTCCAGTCGGCTGTTATTGCGGAGGGCGCCATTGATTCTCTCCAAGGCAGTTTCATACGAACGCAACAGCAAGTCCACCTCTGCCATGGACAACAGGGATGGAATGTGGTTGGGATCGGTATTTAAAACGCCCTCCCATTCGCGCACCGCACCTTCAAAGTCTTGAACACCAAATCGAATGGTACCCAATGCATGGCGGTCGTCGACGAGGGTAGAGTCGATGGATACAGCCCTTTCGAAATCTGAGATGGCCTCGCCCGTCTGGCCTTGGCGGAGTTGGTAGCTTCCCCGCTCGAGGTAAACCTCTGGCGCACGCGGTGAAACGGTCACGCGGTCGTTGAACCACGCGAGAGAGTCCGTCACGGTTTGGGAAGCCAAATCGGCGCTGGAGGAAGGCCCGGAGGCACATCCTGCAGCGCCGATGACGGCCAGTGCATTGATAAAGGCGACTGAACGCAAGCGCATCAAGCCTCCTCGAGCGCTTGAACCTCCTCTTCTGCAGGAGCTTCGTCGTTCAATTCAGCCTTGATCTTGGCTTCGAGTTCCTCCATCAATTCGATGTTGTCCTCGAGGAGGTTTTTGACGGCGTCACGGCCTTGTCCCAAACGGGTCTCGCCATAGCTGAACCAAGAACCTGACTTCTTCACGACGCCGAGGTCGACACCGAGATCGATGATCTCACCCACCTTGGAGATGCCCTTTCCGTACATGATGTCAAACTCCGCACGGCGGAATGGCGGCGCGACCTTGTTCTTTACAATCTTCACCTTGGTGCGGTTGCCCATGACGACATCGCCGTCTTTGATTTGGCTGCTCCGGCGGATGTCGATGCGAACTGAAGAGTAGAACTTGAGGGCGTTTCCACCTGTGGTGGTCTCAGGGTTGCCGAACATGACGCCGATTTTCTCTCGCAGCTGGTTGATGAAGACGCAGCAGCAACCGGTCTTGTTGATGGTCGAAGTCAACTTCCGGAGGGCCTTGGACATCAGGCGGGCCTGAAGACCTACAGAGGAGTCTCCCATTTCACCTTCGATTTCCGCTCGCGGGGTCAACGCCGCCACGGAGTCAATCACGATAAGGTCGATGGCCCCGGAACGGATCAAATTGTCGGCAATCTCAAGGGCTTGTTCGCCATTGTCAGGCTGTGAAATCAGCAAATTTTCAGTGTCCACACCGAGCTTCTCGGCATAGTACTTGTCAAAGGCGTGCTCAGCATCGATGAACGCGCAAATACCGCCTGCTTTCTGTGCTTCCGCGATGGCATGGGTCGCGAGGGTGGTTTTACCTGAGCTTTCCGGACCATAGATCTCTACGACACGTCCGCGCGGGAATCCACCCACGCCCAAGGCGATGTCGAGTGAGAGCGAGCCTGAAGGAATGGCGTCAATCTTTTCCACCGCTTCGTCGCCCAGTTTCATGACGGTGCCCTTTCCGTAAGTTTTGTCAATGCGGTCGAGGGTCAGTTGAAGCGCTTTCAGCTTGTCCTTGTTGTCTGCAGCCATGTTGTGGTTGTTTTCCTGTGATTCGTAGGCAAAGTAGAGGCACTGGTCCGTAAGGGATTTACGTTGCCGTGCATTTTTGTGAACGCCCGTTCAACTTTCGCCATTGAAAGCCGCGAGGACTTCCTCCGCATGCACTTTGACCTTGGGTTTGCGGATGATGGCAGCGATAAGTCCATCTTCATTGATACAGAAGGTGGTACGATGGGTTCCGTCGTATTCCCTGCCCATGAATTTCTTCAATCCCCACACCCCATAGAGGTCTTGGAGGGCGTGGTCCTCATCTACCAAAAGGTCGAAGGGCAATTCGAATTTGTCGATGAACTTTTGGTGGGATGCGGCATGATTGATGCTCACGCCCAAAACTTTAATCCCTGCCTTGTCCAGCGCGCCCATGCCATCTCGCAAGCTGCAGGCTTGGTTGGTACAGCCGGGTGTGTTGTCTTTCGGGTAGAAGTACAAAACGAGCTTATGGCCTTTGTAATCGGCCAGTTTGTGCGTTTTGCCTTGCTGGTCCAGCGCCTCAAAAGCAGGGGCCTGGTCGCCTTCGTTCAAATGATGCATGCAGAGGAAACCAAAATATGTCGCTGCGGTTCACCCGTGTGCACAAGTTGGCGGGGATCTGTCCGCTTCGGGTACTTTCGCTGTCCGTGTTGTACGTGGACGTCATCCTTCCGCTCGCCCTGCCCGGGCTTCTTACTTATGCTGTGCCTGAAGGGGACAGTGGAGTGGTGCGCGAAGGCAGCCGCATCGTTGTGCCCTTGAGGGGGAAGCGGTTGCACACCGCCGTCGTGAGGCGCGTGCACCAAGAGCGACCGGAATACGTCACAGAACCCTACCTCTCCTTATTGGATGTCGAGCCGATGCTCTCCGAATCCACGCTCAAGTTTTGGGATTGGATGTCTGCACATTATTGCTGCGGCCCGGGTGAAGTGGCATTGGCAGCACTGCCTTCGGGCATGAGGTTGGCGAGTGAGACGAAATTGGAATTGTCTCCAGATGTTGACGAGCTCGATGAGGACGCCTTGAATGATCGGGAGTTCCAGGTGGTCGAAGCGCTGCGACTGCGGGGCGGTCTTTCGTTGAAAGCGGTGGGGGAGCTTCTGGGTGTGGTGAATCCTGCGCCGGTGATTCACCGGCTGGTAGAACGCGGCTGGTTGCTTTCTCTTGAAGAAATGAAGGCCGCACCGCGGCGCAAAACCATTGCTATGGCGAGGCTGTCCGAACAGGCCATTGCCGATGAACGTTGGTTGTCCGATGCCCTGGACACATTGGATGCAAAGGCACCCTCCCAGTCGCGGGCCATGATGGTGTTGCTCGAGCACACTGACGCCAAAAAAGGGGTCGCCATGAAGGTGTTGACCCAGCGAGAAGGGGTCACGGCCCCGCTCTTTAAACGGCTCATAGAAAAGGGGCTTGTATTCTTGTTCAAGCAGGATCCTTGGCAACTGGAGCGCGACGCGGAAGTCGAGCCTTTGGCGAAGCTCAGCGCAGCCCAGGAAGGCGCCGTGTCTGAGGTCAGGGAGGCTTTCCAGAAGACGCCCCTCGTGCTGTTGGAAGGGGTGACCGGTTCGGGCAAGACGGAGGTCTACACCCACTTGATCCACGAGGTGCTGGCGTCGGGCCGGGACGCCTTGTTTCTCGTACCGGAGATCGCATTGACCACACAGCTCATCGTCAGGCTTAGGCGCTTTTTCGGCGACCGACTTGAGGTGTACCACAGTCGGTTTAGTCCCCGGGAACGCACGGCGACATACCGAAGGGTGTCTACCCGCGAAAAGCAGGGGCGGCTGATGGTGGGGGCCCGAAGTGCGATTTTCCTGCCCTTCAATGACCTCGGTCTCATCGTGGTGGATGAGGAGCACGATGCGAGTTACAAGCAGCAGGATCCCGCCCCGCGTTATCAGGCGCGGGATGCCGCAGCGATGTTGGGGCACCTGCATGGTGCCGCCGTGGTACTGGGATCGGCGACGCCCTCTTTGGAAGCGCGCTGGGCGGTGGAAGCCGGCAGGGCAGGGCATGTCGAACTCAGCGAGCGATTCGGGGGCACGTCGCTCCCTGAGGTGGGGTTGATTGACTTGCGCAAAGCCCGGAAGCAGCGCGCCATGGAAGGCCATTTCAGCCGTCAGCTGATGGAGGCGCTTCGGACAACCTTGGACGCAGGAAAGCAGGCCATCCTGTTTCAGAACCGCAGGGGCTTTGCTCCGGTGTATCAGTGTCGGACTTGCGGTTGGGTGCCCGATTGTGAGCGGTGTGACGTGAGTTTGACCTACCACAAATACCTCAAAGACCTTCATTGTCATTATTGTGGCTACCGCCAAGTAGAGCCAGCTACCTGTCCGCGTTGTGGCAGCGAAGAAGTGGAGGCCAAGGGGTTGGGGACCGAGCGCATTGAAGAGGAAGTGCGCACCTTGCTGCCTGGAGTCACCGTCCAACGCATGGACTTGGATACCACCCGCAGCAGAACGGGCCACGAGCGGATCATTCAAGCTTTTGAGCGGGGAGAGATTCAGGTATTGGTGGGCACCCAGATGGTGACCAAGGGACTGGACTTTGAGCACGTTGGGCTCGTGGGCATCCTGCAGGCCGATAACATGCTGCACTATCCCGACTTCAGGGCGTTGGAGCGCACTTTTCAGCTGTTAACACAGGTGGCAGGCCGGGCTGGAAGAAGGGGGGAGCGCGGGCAGGTGCTCATTCAGACCTTCGACCCGGAACACTGGGTATTCCAGCATGTGGTCAAACATGACGCCAAAGCCATGGCCACTGCTGAACTGCAAGAGCGGCATTCTTTTGCATACCCGCCGGTGGTGCGCTTGATCCGATTGGTACTGCGCCACCGAGATCCGCAGTTGACGAGGGAGGCAGCGGCTGCCTTGGCCGGTCGTTTGCGCAGTCGCTTCGGTGGGCGTGTCGTCGGCCCTGAAGAGCCGGGCATTGCAAGGGTCAACGATTTGTACCAACGGCACATCTTACTCAAAGTGGAACGCGCTGTGGACCCGTCTGAATTCAAGGCGGCCATGCTAGAAGATTTGGCGGCCATGAGGGCAGTCAAGCAATATCGTCCGGTGCGCGTCATAATAGACGTAGATCCATATTAAATCAATAGGATTGGTATAATACCAAATATTATGCTATCTTGAAGTCGTTATGAACGGCATGCTCAACTGTCCTTGTTGTTGTTGTCCAGCCCCACCGGGTTGGTTGCCGTCATGCACGAGAATGCACTGATTGACATTCTCTTTTCTATTGACTCAACCCGCCCGGCCTTCGCCGGGCTTTTTTATGCTCCCATGTTTTCTCCACTTGAACTCAATACTGACCACCAGTCTGCTCCTGTCATCCACATTATCCACGAAAATGAAACGTGGGTAGAGCCACTGCGCTCCGCCTTGGCTGAGCGGGGACTGCCCCATACCGAGTGGTTCATCGATGACCTCGCATTGGACCTTGGGACACCTCCTCCAGAAGGTGTGTACTACAACCGGATGAGCGCGAGCTCCCATACCCGAGATCACCGCTACGCCTGGGAGGCCACAAGGGGGTTGATGGCCTGGCTCGAAGCCCATGGTCGCCGTGTGGTCAACAACCGACAAGCCACCGGGCTCGAGGTGAGCAAGGTGGAGCAGTCCATTGCCCTTCAGGCAGCGGGCTTGATGACGCCAAGGACCACGGCAGCGACAGGAGCAGGGGCCTTGCGCAAGGCGGCGACGTATTGGCAAGATGCATTCATCCTCAAGCCCAACCGGGGTGGAAAGGGGACCGGGGTGCGCTTGATCCGTAACGCCGCCGACCTCGAGGATGTCCTGGCATCTTTTGATGACTACACCTTGGATGGGACCGTGGTCCTGCAAGAGTATGTCAAGCCCGCAGACGGCAGGGTGCTGCGCTTGGAGTTTGTGGGAGGGCGTCACTTGTATACGGTGAGCATTGACGCAGGTGGAGGCTTTGACCTGTGCCCGTCAGATGCCTGCCAAGTTGGGAGTGCTTATTGCCCTGCAGATGGCCGGGCCAAGTTTGAAATCGTACCCGACCATCGGCCTGCCGAGCTCGATCGGTGCTTGCGGTTTTTGAAGGCCTCTGGCATGGAAGTGGCAGCCATGGAGGCTGCACCTGATGGCGAAGGAAGGCTGCGGTTTTACGATGTCAACATCAACACGAACTACAATGCGAAGGCCGAAAAGAAAAGCGGTGTGACGTTGACGGGAATGGGCGCCATTGCTGACTTTTTAGGTCAAGAGCTGGCGGCGGTGAAGGCATCTAAGGCTGCTCAGGTTGGCCGCAATACCAAGTGGTCATGACGAGAACGGCACCACACTGGAAAGGGTTGACAGCCCGAGAGCCCCACATAGCGGTGGTAGGCGGCGGCATTATGGGCGCCATGACGGCGGCGCATTTACTGGAAGAAGGGGCGATGGTCACCTTGTACAATCCGCATGTACTGGGAGAAGGGCCTGGGGCTTCTGTCGATACGGGTCGGAGCTTCCGGGTGCACTACGGAGATGACCGGGGCGCCATCGCGATGGCCGTACGGAGCATGAACCTTTGGAAGGCTTGGGAGCAAAAGCTGGGCCGCCCACTCTTGCATTCGACGGGCAAATTGCTGCTCGAGGAGCTTGGAGATCGGCACGCATTGGAAAGCTGGCGCACCTTGCGAAAAATGGGGTTGCCGGCCGATCGTTTGTCCAAGGGGGCGGTAGGGGCCGAGTGGCCGGGTATGAGGGCTGACGCCGCTACTGTGGACCGATTGGGGGGCGTATTGGATCCCTTGGTCATACTTCAAGGGCTGCAGGCCTGGCTTTCGTCCAAGGGCGTTCGGTTTCGCGGAGAAGCGTTAGATGTGGCACCGCGGAGTGTCACTGACCAGCAGGGCAAGGACCGCTATGATGCGGTGGTGTTGACGGCGGGTGCGTGGACACGCCGATGGGTGGATGTCTCCATGGAAGTGACCCGACAGGAGTTGGTCTATTTCGATGCCTCCGCCTTGGGCAACCGCCTTGAGCGCCTTCCCGTATTCAGCCACATGGAGAGTGGATTTTATGCCATCCCCACTGTGCGTGACGGTCGAATCAAAGTGGCCAACCACCATCCTGGCGTCGAAGGGCACCCGGATGGAGATGACCGACGCGTCTCCGCCGAATTCGAACAGCGTGCCAGGGCGTTTTTGGCGCAGCATCTGCCTGAATTGAGCGGTGCCGAGGTGGTCCGGCGGTATGTGTGTTTCTACAGCGGCACTGCCGATCGGGATTTCATCTTGGATCGCACATCAGAAGGTGTGGTCATCGGAGCGGGATTCAGCGGCCATGGATTCAAGTTTGCCCCCCTCATAGGACGGTTATTGGCACAATTGGCCTTGGGGCAGTCGCCTGAAGTGGACCTCGAGCGGTTCTCCATGTCACGGGCTGCGCTGAAAGGTGAGCGCAAGCGACTGGCCGTGTGATGGTCCAACGGCCTTTTAGGAAGGGGTGTCCTCCTCGCGGGCTTCCTTCCGTGCGGCGTGTATCCACACGCGGGCAATCACCGCCATCAAAATGGTGAAGGCCAAAGTGCAAGCCGCAGCATAGCCCCACGTGCCTTCGGGCGCAGGTACATCAAGACGATCGGCCCTAAGCTGTGCAAGCCGCAGTCGGGCATTGCGGAGAATGAATTCGCTGCCCAAAGCCACAACAGGGGCCATGACCAACCAAGCCTTGAACCAAGGCTCGTAGGCGCTCCACGAAACGGGCTGTGGGTCGTTCATCGCTTTCCAAAAATGGCGCTCCCAATCCGGACCATCGTACTGCCACAGTCCACCGCGATGCGCCAGTCACCGCTCATGCCCATGGAGAGGGTGTTCCAACCCCGGGCGGGACCATGCTGGTCGTACAGAGCGCGAAGGCCGGTGAATTCGCGCGCGACCTGCATGTCGTCTTCTGTGAAAGTGGCCATTCCCATTAATCCTTGGACCTGCACGTGGGGCCATTCGCCAGCATCAAGTCGCTCCACAATGCCATCCAATTCAGCACTTGACAGGCCAAATTTGCTCGATTCTTGTGCGATGTGCAGTTGAAGCAACACTGGGATGTGCCGGTCATGGGCTTGCGCACGTTTGTTGATTTCGTCCAAAAGTCCCGCTTGATCCACAGCGTGAATGAGTCCGACAAAGGGTGCGATGTACTTGACCTTGTTCTTTTGGAGTGTGCCAATCTGGTGCCAGGAAAGGCCTTGAAAAGCCTCAGGGCGTCCGGATTCAGGGTGGGTGAGGGCCTCGTGCTTGTTGACCAATTCCTGCACCCGGTTTTCTCCAAAGCTTCGGGCGCCAGCAGCATACCCCGCCTCGACCGCCTCTACGGGTTTGGTCTTGCTCACCGCTACGACTTCTACGCCGGCCGGTACTTCGGCCCTCACTTCGGCCCAGCGTTGCCCAATCATGCCATCCATGGCGCAAAGGTCAGGATGTGCGGCCGAAATCAAACAGGGTAAGTCCACTGCGCAACTTGGGGGCAATCCAAGTGCTCTTGGGAGGGAGGTGACGGCCGTCATCGGCCACTTGGCACAGGCTTTCAAAGCCCATGGCCGGCATGACAAAGCACAGTTGATCCTCGGATGAAGATGCCGCAGTCAAATCATCAGGAGAAAGGTCTCCGGCGGTGTAGTGCAACCGTCGGTCTGTTCTCGGTTCTCGGATGCCAAAAATGGGGCCGAGTACGTTGTGTTGCAGCCACTCGGCGGCAGTCAAGTTGCCAGAACTGAGGGCTTGCTGTATGTCCAAGCTCCCGCAGGTGGCACCTCGGAGTGCAACGGCGGCTTTGCCGTCTCGAAATGCCGTTTCTCCAGGTGTCCAATGGGCCCCTTCCAAACGGGTGATGGCGGCGATGCCACGGGCCATTTCAGCGGGCGCAATGTCGCGCAAGACCCTGTGGTACCCCTTGAACATCAGTTGGTCTCCTGGCAGCATCAGGGCCATGAAGGCGTGGCTTTCGGGGTGATCGGGGTGGGCCTCCGCCATGCGGATGCTGGATGCCACCCGGTGGTGGCCATCTGCGATATAGGCCTCCGATACGGTAGCAAAAGCGGCCGCGATGGCCGCCTTTCCTGCGTGGTCAGGTCGCCACAGGGTATGTCGAACGCCGTCTGCGGTGGTGAAGTCGAAGTCAGCAGGGCCTGCGGTCACTGCCGCGACCGCTTCATCGACATGGGCATTGGGTGCGTGACCGAGCAAGGTGGGCTCTGCATTGAGGCCCACTTCGGAGAGATAACGGGCAAACAAGGCTTCTCGGTCGGCCAAGGTGGCTTCGTGGACCTTGATGCGCCCTCGCTGTGCTTCAGCAGTGGGGATCAAGCCCACCACGCCAGTGCAGGAGCCGAGCGGTCCGGATTGTCGCAGGACATAGTAGTGCTCGTCTGCGTCTGCTTCCAGCCAGCCCTTTTCGAGGAACTGTCCGTAGGCGCAGCGAACGGCGCTCCACTCGAAGCTCGAGCGGAGGTCACCTTCGGGGTGGATGACGTGCAGATAGCTGTATGGATTGCGGGCCAGTTTGTCCTTGAGCTCGTAGTCGCTGTAGGTCAAATAGCTTCTCGTGGCCACGAGATGGGCCTTGTCACGGGCGGGCAGTACACCCGCAAAAGGGCGCAAAAGGAGGGGCGGCTTCGTTGGCATTGAACGGGCGCGCCGGAAGGTACCGGTAGCGGGTTCGAATTAACGCAATTCGAGGATGCGTTCAACGAGTTCGTCGCCGATTCGTTCTTGGGCTTCGAGGGTCGCCGCACCAATGTGCGGGGTCAACGCCAGGCCCGGCACCTTCAGCAAATCTGCATCGGGCTTCGGTTCACCTGCAAAGACGTCGAGTGCCGCACCGCGCAGGTGTCCAGTTTCTACAGCAGAGCGCACAGCAGCTTCGTCGACCGTTCCGCCCCGTGCGGTGTTCACCAGCATGGCACCGGGTTTCATGGAGGCAATGCCCTCGGCATTCAGTACAGGGGAGCCATCGGCCTGTGCGGGCACATGGAAGGTGATGGCGTCTGCCTGGGCGAGCATTTCTTCCATTGGGATCAATGGGATCTCGACAGCGATGTCTTGGATTTTGGAGCCACCGAGGGGCACCTGCACATGGACGGTGCGGGACGTGCCTTCGCGGTCGACGCCAATGACGTGCATGCCGCAACCAAGAGCGTATTGGGCCACCGCAGTACCAATGCGTCCAAATCCGACGATGCCGAGTGTTTTGCCGCGCAATTCAATCCCCTTGGCATAGGCTTTCTTCAACACTTTGAACTCCTCCGCGCCCCGCTCAGGCATGGCGGGGTAGCTGTGTTGCAGTGAGCGTGCCATGGCAAACAGGTGGGCCATGACGAGCTCTGCAACGCTCTGGGAACTGGCGGCGGGGGTGTTGAAGACCACGCGGCCCTGTGAGCGCGCATAGTCCACGTCGATGTTGTCCATTCCGACACCACCCCTTCCGATAAACCGGAGTTTGGGACAGGCGTCGATGAGGTCTTTGCGCACGGTCGTGGCGCTGCGCACCAAAATCCCGTCGTACCCTTCGTTGTTTAGGGTGTCGATGAGTTGGGACTGTTCCACGTGGTCCGTGGACACCTCAATGCCTTCAGCTTCGAGCTGGGCCTTAGCCTTGGCGGAGACGCCGTCGTTTGCGAGAACTTTCATGGGGATGTCGGGTGTTGGCGTCAGCCGTGTGTGCGTTCAAATTCTTTCATGACCTCCACCAGCACTTCGACACTGGAGAGGGTCAGAGCGTTGTACATCGAGGCCCGGAAACCGCCGATGGAGCGGTGGCCCTTCAACCCGTTGATGCCAGCTGTAGCGCAGGCCTCGAGGAACAGCGGGGTGTGCTGATCATCAGCGGCGGTAAAAGTGGCATTCATGACGCTGCGTGAATCCGCCTGGGCATATCCCTGAAACAAGGGGTTGCGGTCGATTTCAGCATAGATGCACGCCGCTTTGGCCGCATTGCGTTGCTGCATGGCCGCGACACCGCCTTCGCTTTTGAGCCAGCGGAGGGTCAACATGCTCGTGTAGACGGCAAAGACCGGCGGAGTGTTGAACATGCTGTCCTTGTCGGCGTGAACGGTGAGGTCCAAGTAACTGGGCAGATCCCGACCGGTTTGACCGGCACGGCGCTTGTCATAGATGTACAGTACAGTGCCGGCGGGCCCCATGTTTTTCTGAGCACCCGCATAGATGCAGGCGTAGCGCTCGATGTCGATGGGCCGGGAGAAAATGTCCGAACTCATGTCGGCAACAAGCGGCTTGTCCACCGAGGGGTCACCTGCGTATTGGGTGCCGTAAATGGTGTTGTTCGTGGTGATGTGGACCGCGTCGGCGTCAGAAGAAACGGGCAGCGCTGGAATGCGGTCAAACCCGGAATCCTCGCTCGATGTCAGCGCCTGAGCGCCCCCCATTTTCTTGGCTTCTTTGAGCGCTTTTTTGGCCCAGGTGCCCGTGACCGCATAATCCATGCTTCCATTGGCTGGGGTGAAATTCATGGCTGCCGTCAGGAAGCCCAAGCTGGCGCCACCTTGGAGAAACAGCACCTCATAATGGTCGGGCAGGGAGAGTTCGGAGCGTACCAAGGCGCGCGCCTCCTCCATGACCTCCACAAAGGCCGCACTGCGGTGGGAGATTTCGATCAGGCTGAGGCCGCTTCCATCGAGTTCAGCAACGGCCTCTGAGGCTTGCTGCAACACGGAAGGTGGCAGGATGCAAGGGCCTGCCGAGAAGTTGTGAATGAGGGGAGAAGTCGAGGACATGGTCACGTTCTTTCTGGGTTCAAAACAACCGGAACCGGGGTTGCGTTCATCGGGAAGCCCAAGAGAGTTACCCACACGTTGAACACGGTCTCTGATTATGGCAATTGACGGGCCCAATCCATGAAGGCCGAAGCGTAGTATTGGCTGCTAAAGACAGACGCCAAGCCTTTGATTTCTGCGGGCGAATTGCAGTTGGCAGTCTGTATGATGCTGAGCTTACGCGCTTCGTCGTCAAAGACCGCGACCAAACGTTTGAGTTGGTCTATCGTGAGGCATCGGTTCCCCATCCATTTGGCGAGCATCTCGTACTGCGCTGATTCAAATGGGCGGCGCTTTGCCGCTTCTATGATGTCGCCAACCATGCCGTCCGAGATGGCAGGGAAGCACCCCATGTCAGCGGGCCTCCAAGCCCAATGCGCGGTGTCGCCTGGCCAACACAGTTGGATGCCCAAGGAATCCGGGATCAACGCAAAAACGACGGTGTCTTGATGCCGGTTGATTGGGGTTTCAAACTGCAAGCGCCCCAAGGGCCCGCTGGCCCACCCCACCATGCGCACGCTGCTGCGCACGCGTCTATCTACGCTGTCCCCTTGGGACAGCACCAAGTCTCCAAGGGTCACCTGGATATTCAGCAGGTCGGCAATGCTGTCAGCCACGGAGGCCACAGCACCACGCACATGAATGCTGTCGTTTGCCGCAGTCATTTTGGGCCCGGCAGCTTGTACCGCAGGCGCACACAACAGCATGCAAGCGGTGAGCAGGAAGATGGACGGGCACTTCATGGGACCGCAAAACTAAAGGCCGATCAATGACGGTCTTCGGTTTCGGGTGCCCAGCGCTTTTTGAGGGGTGCAATGGGAATCCGAGCCCCGATCTGCGCCAGGATGTTGTTGGGGCCGAATCGCAAGGATTGCGGGAAACACCAGCACCACGCCATCACCCCAGCCAATGCCGACGTCAAGCCCAGCGTCAGCCGTGTCAGCCAATGCCCATCAAAGAGGAAGGCGGCCGGCGCAGCGGCGAGAAGCGTCACGGCACCGATCAGAAGGCCGGGCCCCGCGGTCGCCAGGATACCGCCCCAGCTGATGTTGAGTTTAGAACGGGTCAGCGCCAACATGGCCACAGCTTGGAGGAAAGTGGAGGCGACAACCCCCCAGGCCAAGGCCTCAAAACCATGCTGGTATCCGAGGTAGGCAGAGTAGGAAAGCCCCACGCAAAACAGGGCCTTGATCACGGAAGCCGAGGCGATTATGTCTGTCGCCCGCACAGTGGCATCACACACCTTGATCCAGCTCCGCAGGAAGACTGCAGCATATAAGATGCGCACGATGGGCACTGTCGGCAGCAGCTTTTCGTCGAGCAGGGCCAAAACAAATTCTTCGGTAAACAACTCGAGCAACACGACGCCGGGAAAGACCAGGCAAGCGGTGAAGTACAGCCCCCCCATAAAGATGCCCTTGAGGCGATGCTGGTCTTCTTGAACATCACTCATGCTGCTAAACAGCACGCTGTCTGAGAGTTTGCCCAACAAGGTGATGGGCAGGGTCATCATGTAGTTCGAGCGGTCATAGATGCCCTGTTCAGCATTTCGGCTCTCTGGCATGAACCGACCGAGCACGAGCACATCCAACCGAGAGGCTGCGTAATTCAAGAAATTAAACACGGTACTCGATGCCCCGTAGCGGAATAACGGAGTGGCGGGGGCGAAGGCGGGCTTGTGAATGCGGATTCCGGCGCGGACCCAGTAATTCAGACCCAACAAGGCATTTTGAGCGAGCAATGCGCCGGCATAAGCGTACACACCCCATCCATTGTAAGCGGCGAGAATACCGATGAGGCCATTGCCGATGGGCATGGCGATGAGCGATGACCAAAAGAGACTCCGGAAGTCCATGTTGCGGATGAGCATGGCCCGCGGTACCAGGGCCAATCCCGCCAGCGGAAAACTCAATGCGATGAAGCGCAACAAGGGGATGAGGTCGGGCCTGTGGTAGAACCCCGCGATGGCCGGCGCCGTCACATAAGTCGTCAATCCGAAGAGCACCCCCAGAAGCAGCGAGACCCAAAAGGCCGCATTGATTTGAGCGGCATCGAGGGACTTGCGCTGGATCAAGGAAGGACCCACCCCCAATTGGGCGAAAATCTCGATGATACCAATGATACCTAGGGCGATGCCGATGATGCCCCATTCCGCCTCGGTGAGAAAGATGGAAAGCGCCTTAATGAAGGCCAGCTGAAAGAGGACTTGAAAGCCGACGTTCAGGGTTTGCCAGCTCACGGAGCGGGCCAGCCGTCCTTCAGGGGCGTGGCTCATTTCGCCACGCTCACGGCCCGGGTTTCTCGGATCACGGTCACTTTCACCTGGCCTGGATAGGTCATCTCATTCATGATCCGCTGAGAGATGTTGAATGAAATCTGTTCCGCCATCTCATCGTTGACCTGGTCGCTTTCGACCATCACTCTGAGTTCGCGGCCGGCCTGAATGGCGTAACTCTGGGTCACTCCAGGTTGTTCCAATGCGATGTTTTCGAGGTCTTTGAGACGTTGGATATAGCTCTCTACGACTTCGCGCCTGGCGCCGGGGCGCGCACCGGAAATGGCGTCGCAGACTTGAACGATCGGGGAGATGAGGGAGGTCATCTCAATCTCATCGTGGTGGGCGCCAATGGCGTTGAGGACATCCGGGCGCTCTCCGGCCTTCTCGGCCAGCTTCATACCCAGCAGTGCGTGTGGCAGCTCACTCTCCTCGTCGCTGACCTTGCCGATGTCGTGGAGTAATCCGGCGCGTTTGGCGGCCTTGGTGTCGAGCCCCAGTTCTGCGGCCATGGTGGCACAGAGGTTGGCCACTTCGCGGCTGTGCTGCAATAAGTTCTGGCCGTAGCTGGAGCGGTACTTCATGCGACCGACCATGCGCACGAGGGCGTTGGCCATGTTGGGAATGCCAAGGTCGATGACCGTACGCTTGCCTGTCTGAAGGATCTCCTCCTCGATTTTGCGTGAAGTCTTCGCGACCACTTCTTCGATGCGGGCCGGGTGGATGCGTCCGTCTGAAACCAGTTGGTGAAGGCTGAGACGGGCGATCTCACGGCGCACAGGATCAAAGCAACTGATGATGATGGCTTCGGGGGTGTCATCTACGATGAACTCAACGCCGGTGGCAGCCTCCAATGCCCGGATGTTCCGCCCTTCACGGCCGATGATGCGGCCCTTGATGTCGTCACTCCCGATGTTGAAGACCGACACGCTGTTTTCGATGGCGTGCTCCGTAGCCACGCGCTGAATGGTCTGGATTACGACCTTCTTGGCGTCTTGATTGGCCTTGCTGCGCGCCTCGTCCAAGATGTCTTGCACCTGCTGGGCCGCCATGGCCCGTGCATCGCCAAGGATTTGTTCTTTCAGCTCCTCCTTGGCTGCATCCACAGACATTCCCGCAACTTCTGACAAGAGCTTAGCAGCTTGCGATTGGGTCTTCTCCAATTCCTTGTGTTTCGCCTCATTGGCCTTGAGTCGGGCCTGGAGGGTCTCCTCATCGCGTTTGACGCGATTGCGCTGGTCCTTGATCTGTTGCTCCTCTCTTTTAAGGTTGCGCTCTTGGTTCTTGAGTTTGTCCTCGAGTGCCTGCACTTTGCTGTTGCGCGATTTGAGTTCCTTGCCGTGCTCTTCTTTGAGCTTCAAGAATTTCTCCTTGGCTTGCAGGATCTTTTTCTCCTTGATGTTCTCACCCTTTTGTTCGGCTTCCTTGATGACTTGGGCGGCCTTGCTCTGCAGGATGCGGTTGAGGAGGATGTAGGCGATGCCGCCGCCTACTATGAGGCCGGCCAGTGCGCCTAGGATATAGGGTAGTGATTCCATGGAGTCAGGGGGTTTGCCCCTGTCCTTCCTCGGGTGCAATGCCGGCTTGCGCCAACAAAGACCGCACTTCTTCCAGGCCGTCAAACACTTCGGTGGGCAGTCCCGATGCTTCGGGAGGCGTTTCCTGAGGTGCGCCGGCGGTATCGCTCAACAGCTGAAGTGCCGCCATGGCGAGCAAGTCCTGGCGGTCCGAAACGCCATAGTCGCGTTGGAACCTTTGGACAATCTCATCGATTCTTCCCGCCGCATCACGAACGCTCTTGGCCTCGCCTTCCGCCACTGTAAGGGGGTAGGTGCGGCCTGCAATGGTGACTTGGATGGAGGATTCGTTCATGCGGTCATGATTTCAGCCGAAGCCATGTCTCGGGATCGGGGCATGAGGGCAATGCACGCGTCGATTTCTTCGACGAGGGCCCGAATGCGCTCACCGACCACTGGATTGG
>JAKMCW010000072.1 GCA_022428205.1 Flavobacteriales bacterium | reverse complement strand
CCACTGCCTATGATGCTGCTGGACCGTCCATGATAGCCCACGGGCAGGTGCTTCCAATTGGGCAAAAGCGCATTTTCCGGATCGCGGAACATCTTGCCCACGTTTCGGGCATGGTGCTCCGAAGAATAAAAGTCTGTGAACTCACCCCACTTGCGCATACCACCAAAGGTCGAGCAAGGGCGCGGAATTTATTGGGGGCCGGAGGCAGTTTCTCCCAACCAAGTGCGTTCGAAATCGCAACCTGTGAAGTCGGGGGTCAGCCTGACGTAGGTTTCGGCGAGGCGGCGGCGCACCCATTTGTTGAGCTTCGCTTGGCGCAAATCGGCTTCGACTTGCATTTGGAAGAGCTCGTAGTCTTGCTGGGGATTGGCGGCGTGGGCTGGCTTCCGTTCATCGAGGTGGTAGATGGCGTAAGCCTGCTGCTCGGCGCCTTGGACGGCGGTAGCGTTGGAGTGCTCGCCGATGCGGAGCTCGTTGATCAGGAAGAAGTTGGTGCGCTCGAGTTCATCGACGCCGTGGAAGAGGCCACCGGTTCGGGGGTTGGTGACGCGGCCGCCTTGGTTCTTGGTGTCTTCATCAGTGGAGAAGCGTTCGACGGCTTGGATGAAGGTCAAGGAGTCCAAGGTGATGAGGTTGGCAACGCTGTCGGCCAAGGCCGCGGCTTCCGTCATGGCTTCCTCTGGCACGGTGGGCTTCATGAGCACGTGACACATGGAAAACACTTCTCCCCGGATGTTGGTGGTTTTCACGAAGTGGAAGCCAAAGTCGCTCTCGAAAACAGGACTGAAGGCGCCTTCCGGCGTGGCGAACACCTGGGCCTCCACCTCAGGGACAAAGGCACCACGGCGGATGTCTTCATAGCAGCCGCCCTTGTATTTGGAGCCAGGGTCTTCGCTGTGCCGCATGGCCGCGAGGGTCAGGCTGACGCGGCCGGCCACGACCTCGCTGCGTATGCTGTCGAGGAAGACACGCGTGGCGAGCTTCTGTTCTTCGGAGAGTTCCGGTTCGATGAGCAGTTGGCTGTAGCGCACCTCCTCGGGGATGAGGGGAAGGCTGTCGGTGGGGATGCTCGTGAAATGATCGGAGATGTCGCGTGGTGTGGCGCGGACCTGGCCTTCGATTTCACCTTGCATGCGATCGGCCATGATTTGCTCGCGCATGGGTTCGCGGAACTCCGCTTTCCAGGCGGCCACCGTCTTGCCATACTCGGCCTCGAACGCTTCGATGGAGCCAAACATTCGGATGTAGTACTCCAAGCGGCGGTCGATTTGGGCGGCCACCTCACCGTCGTCCACCATGATGGAGTCAAGGCGCGCCTGATGCAAGAGGAGCTTCTGCAACATCAATTGGTCCACGACAGGACAGACATCGCTGACGGGCATGCCGGAGGCTTCCATCTGAAACAGCTGCGCATCCACATCGCTCTGCAGTATGATTTCGTTGCCGACCACCGCGATGATCTGCTCCAACTTCTGGAGTTCGGGGTCTTGTTGGGCAAGACCGGTTCCGATGCTGAGGCTCAGCAGGCCAGCGAAGGCGATAGGGGCAAGGCGCGCGATCATGGATTGTTGCTGTCGTTTTCTGTGGACGGGGCGGGCCGCAGGGTGCCGGCGTCGCCTTTGGAGGTCAGGGCCGCTTCGGCCCAAGCGGCTTGGACGGCTTCTTGGCGCATGGCCTCCAAGGTACGGTTGCGGCGCCGGTGAAGGAGGAGTTCTGTGATGCGGTCGGCGACGCGCTCGACGGGGCTGACGGCACCTGTAGAAAGTTGGTCTGTGACGAGCAGCAGAGCCCGTTGGTCGAAGGGCCTTCCAGCAGCGGTATCGGCCTTCCATTCAATCTTGGTGACACGACGGCTGGCTTGCTGTCGGCTGGCGCGGCGGGGGTCGAGCGGGACGGCGGAGCCCAACGCCTCCCAGGTCCACCAACGCTCGGCGTCGAGATCGAATGGCATGCCGGCATCGGTGCATCGGCTGGCGAGGATGGACAGTTTTTCCGCATCGCTGGATGCGAGCTGCTTGGTCAGGTCGCGGATGTCGCGCGGAAAGGGCCGGTCTTCTGGAAAGACGATCCAGCGCGCCTTGAACAAGGGCTCGGACAACCGGAATAGGTCGGGCTGCTCGTCGAGGAAGGCTTGCATTTCTGCCCGGGTGAGCGTGGTGTCGAGGTGGTCCCGCAGGTAGCGGTCTTCGTAGGCGTGGATGAGCAGCGATTCGCGATAGCGGGCCACAGCGCGCTCAAAATCGCGTTCGGCTTCGGGCAATTCCTGGGCGGCGAGGTGGGCAATGGACTGCCGCTCGAGCCAGGCATTGATGGCCCGGTTGGCCCGCACAGTGCTGTCGGCTGTGGAGAGGCCGGCGGGCATGCCTTCCATGAGTGCTGAGGCCGTCAAGGTTTGTCCATAGGCCGACGCGACCACCGTATCGGGCGTGGTTTCTGGAACAGGCGGCTTGCATCCTGTGATCCCGTTGACAAGCAGCAGGATGGCGAACCACCGCGAAGCGCGGGGAACGGCCAGGGTGATGTTGCCGCCCGAGCGCATCAACGAATGGCGTGCAGGGCCGCCCGGTTGATTTCGAAGGGGTAGGTGGTGCGGAGCTGCGCAATCCATGTCTTCTCCAAGAAGTCTTGGAAGTCGGCGATGACCTTGCCACGGGCCTCATCGAGGGTCTTCTGCTCAGGAGGAGTGATGCTCCGGATTTCCACGAAACGCAGCTGGCCATCGATGTTTTCGAACTCGGTGATGCCTGTTCCGCCAAGGGCTTCAAATGCGGCATCCAAAACGGGGTTCATCCCGGCTTCCACGCGGCTTTCTTCGATGGTGATGCTCAACGGATTTTCGGAGACCATCTCTCGGCGCTCGGTCTCAACATCGCCACCTGCGGCCGCCACATCCATGATGCGTTGTGCGCTGGTGTCATTGCTGCAGCGGAAAATCCGGCCATCAATGCGGGTCTTCCACTGGTACTCCGCTTGATGCTCGTCCCAGAACGCCTGCAGTCCGCTGCTGTCTTTGACGGCGCGGCTCCAGACTTTGCGGTCGGTGAGCTCAAACAACAAAATGCCGTCGTGGTATTCCTCCATCAACAGGCGGAAGTCATTGTGCTTGTCTTCGAGCCGCGCGTCTTCGTAGTCGATGACGGCGTCGCTGCCGAACTGGGCCAAGGCGTCGCGGAGCAAGGACTCAGCCGATTGACCGTTCACATCGATCCGGGACCGCTTGGCATTGATGAAGCTGACAAAATCGCGCACCAAGACTTTCTCGTCACCAATGGTGAGGATGGCCTTCTTCGCGGGTCCTTTCTTGACAGTTAGCTCCTGAAGCATGCTGTCGACCACAGTGGCCTCGACCACCTGTGCGAAGCGCTTCTCGTCGATGGCAAAGCCATATTCCGCCTTGCGCTTTTCGATGAAGCTCATCCGGACTTTTTCGGAACGGCTGTCGCGTTGCAAACGCTTTTCGAGGTCCCGCTTGGAATCCTCAAATGAGGCGAGTGGCTTGTATTCGAGACGCTTGATGATGTGCCAACCATATTGGGTCTCAACCGGTGCCGAGATGTCGCCGTCTTCGGCGAGTCCAAAGGCGGCTTCCTCGAAGGATTCCACCATGCGCCCTGTACCGAACCAAGGCAGTTCGCCGCCTTTGGTGCGTGAGCTCTGGTCTGCGCTGTGTTGGCGCGCGAGTTCGGCGAAGTCGGCCCCATTGGCGAGTTCTGAGGCGAGGGCTTCGATTTTGGTTTTGGCTTCGTCAGGCCCGCCTTTGGCATCGTCGGGGCGGATCATGATGTGGGCGCACCGCAATTCACCGCGGGCGGCACGTTTGCCCGTCACCTTGATGATGTGGTACCCGTACCGGGTGCGGATGGGCCCCACCACATCGCCGACGCTGGCATTGAAACAGGCGTCTTCAAAAGCGTACAGCATCATGAATGCGCTGAACCAGCCGAGGTCACCGCCGTTGTCCTTGACGCTGGGGTCATCGCTGCCGCCCCGAGAGCGTGCGATGCCGGCAAAGTCCTCTCCGCTGAGGATGCGCTCCTTGAGGGCCATGGCCTTGCCCCATGCCACAGCAGTGTCTGCGGGGGAGGCGTCACTGCTGAGCTTGATGAGCAGGTGTGAGGCCCGGACTTCTTCTGTGGTCCGGTCGTAAGCCTCTTGGACGAGGGCATCGAGCAACTCGTTGTCCACCAGGTAAGGGCGGGCGAGTTGCTTGCGGTAGCCGGCCAGCTCATTGACAAAAGAAGTGGCGGTGTCCATGCCGAGGTCTTCGGCGGCTTGCACCTTGAGCTTGAAGTCGATGAACAACTCCATGTATTCGTCGAGACTGGCGTCTGTGATGACGCTGTCGCGGTTGTTCTTTTTGAAAATGTGGGCGAAATCCTCGGTCGAGACCTCTTCACCGGCAATGGTGAGGACGGACTGGGCTTGTATGCTGCCGGTTGCAAAGCACGCAACAGCGGCGATGGCGAGGACCAAGGTGTGAATTCCGGGATAACAGCGTAGGCTCATCGTTGCGAATTGGACGCCGAATTTAGCGTCTTCCGCGGTGTCAAACAGGAAACGGAGGGCCTCAAAGGCCGGGTTTATCTTTTGTTGACCACCCGAGGGCCTCTGAACCGCTTCTTGTGGAAGGTTTCCGTGCGGCCTGCCACGAGCGAGCGCGACACTTTCAAGCCGATGGTGAAGTACATGTCCTGGGTGCTCGCATTGCCCCGAATGGGCTGTCTTTCTGGATCCAGTCCCTGTTGGAATTGGAAGGTGGACAGGCCGGGCAAGTCAGCGCAGGGTGGCAAGTCTGAAGTGTTGGATTGGCTGGTCAGCGCCAAACCAATGGGGGTCATTTCCCAGGGGTTGGCGTACTGGTCATGGATGTCATCCAACCGATCGGTGAAGGTCCACCTCCACAGTCCCGATAGGGTGACGTGCCACGGTTTTCCTGATCCGTTGTCTGCAGTCAAGGTCCATGAAAGTCCGATGGGTACGGAGGCGATGTACTTGGCGTATGAATCGCCTTCGGTCCGCATGGTCCTGAGGTCGTGCCATTCGCCAGGCGTGGTATAGCCCAGGTCGATGAGCAGGTCGTAGCAGATGTTGTCGCGGTCTACCTGTGCCATGGGCGCGTGGTGGACGAGGCCAATCCCAGCTTGGCCGCGGAAGCTGTGGTTCATGGTCCAACTGCCCCACTGTCCGCCTAGCCTGAGCATGGGGTAGTCCACGGTGGCCGCCCATTCTGTCATTTCGTTTTTGAAATGGAGGTTGCGGATGAAGGCGATGGCCTTGTTGGACATGCTGTCTGCACCTTGGATGCGAATCCTGCGCACGTCGAGGTTGATGCCGATGCGCTTGCCGCTCTGTTGGAGGCGCACCCCAGCGCCGGCTCCCATTTGGATGAGGTTCCATTGGGTGTCGCTGAATACACCGTATGAGCCTTTGTGGCCGATGTCGCCGCAGTAGCCAGCGACGTGGGTAGACAGCCCTGCCTCTACCTGCCAACCCTTGGGCCAAGCGATCTGTGCATCCACCGTATGGAAGCAAAGCAGGCCCAATGCGAGCGCAGTGAAGGGCAAGAAGGAGCGTGACATACACATGGCTTGCCACAAAGATACGTCAAATCCGTGTAATTATTCGACGAAATGAATTAAAACATCGTCGAATTAGAACTTCATGCGGGTGGATTTGCGGAAGAGTCCGCCTCCTTTTTTGTTCCCGTAAGTGCTCCGACTGCGGTTGAAGCTCTGGCTCCGTCCGTTGAGCACCTTGCCATAGGTAATGACCAAAGTGCCGTAAGCGTCATCATTGACAGCATTGCCGCGGATGACCGGAATTTCATTTCCGATGTAACTGTGGGCAGTCAGGCTCCCGGCGCCAGGTCCAGCAGCATTGAGGTCCACTTCATTGGCCTGTGAGGAGAGCGCAGCGCCCAATGCCGACATCTCGGAAGGGTCGGCATAGAAACCGCTGATGTCGTCCAAATAGTCGGTGTCCGTGATGCGGAATCCGATTTCAATGCCCACGTAGAAGTCTGTGGCCCCGCCTTTTTTCTGGCCCGTCACGATGGCACTCAACCCAAATGGGATGGTGGTAATGTTGAGTTGATCGCTGTAGTCCACGCCACCGGTCATCAATTCCGGAAGGCTGTGCCATTGGCCGTCTGACGTGATGCCCGACTCGACCAATTGGTTGTACATGATGTTGTTGCGATCGACCCTCGCCTCAGGATTGTGAGAAACCCGGGCGATGCCGACAAAGCCGCGCACCGTCAACATGGCCCTGCGCTGACGCGCCCAGACCAGCGGCTTTTGCATCAGATCGCGTTCAAGCCGGATGGCGCCCTCCATCATTTGATTGCGGAAGTGCAAATTGCGGCCCCTGCGCGGTGCGTACTGGGTGTCTTTGTCGCTGCCTGAAATGTGAATGCGGCTGAAATCAGCACGGATGTGCCAGAGGCCATCGCGGTCCAGCTTCCTCCGCGCATAGATGCCAAGGGCAGGACGGGAACGGAATTCTTGGAGATCCCAGATGAAGTCACGCCGCGAGTCGACGCCATCTCCAATGTCTCCCATGTAGTTGGCGATGCCGGCAGAAAAGCCCACGTCCCAATTGCCCTGACCTTGGGCGTCCGGACGGTTGGTCATGAGAACAACTGCAAGTAGTATGAAGGCATAAGCTCGCGCCATGGGACGAATTTCAGAGATGGAAGGCATATAATCTGTGGTATTTCGGCTCATCAGTGAGTTCCTACATGTGGATAAGTCAAAGCATGACACTTGGGGGTATACGATGCTGACAGGCCTCAGGGTTACGTTTTGGTGTGCGACTTTGCAGCATGCGAAGCAAACAGCAGAATCCAGACGGCCTATGTCAGCTATTGGGTGTCGAGCACCCGATCATTCAGGCGGGCATGGTGTGGTGCACCGGCGCTGAACTGGCGATAGCGGTGGGCAGGGCCGGTGGACTGGGCACTTTGGGTGCCGGGTCGATGTATCCTGACGAGCTCAGAGAGGAGATCCGCAGGGTGAAGGCGTCAGGGGTGGTTTCCTATGCGGTCAACGTGCCGCTGCTTTATCCTGCGGTGGAGGAGCACATGGCGACCTTGGCCGACGAAGGGGTGCCAGTGGTGTTCACAAGTGCAGGTTCTCCCCGGAAGTGGACGGCGCATTTGAAGTCGGCCGGGGCCAAGGTGGTGCATGTGGTGTCGAGTGCCAGCTTCGCTAAGAAAGCGGAAGATGCCGGGGTCGATGCCGTGGTGGCTGAGGGGTTTGAGGCGGGCGGCCACAATGGCCGGGAGGAGACGACAACCATGTGCTTGGTGCCTGAGGTGGTGGATGCCGTTTCCGTGCCGGTGATTGCGGCAGGCGGCTTGCATGATGCGCGTTCATTGCTTGCGGCACTGGCGTTGGGGGCTTCGGGCGTGCAGATGGGCAGTCGTTTCGTGATGACCCAGGAAAACC
>JAKMCW010000071.1 GCA_022428205.1 Flavobacteriales bacterium | reverse complement strand
TACAACGGATTTTTTGCGGTCTTCGTGAGTTTCGCTTGGATCGATGGGCTGCACGGATTCCGGGCTGCAGGTTTGGACAGTGCTTTCTTCGCATCGCCTTCCTGTATTTTTCAGGACTTCTGGGCCTGTGCGCTGGTGGTGGCATTTGTCATTTTCATGGTGCTGCGCACACTCAAGAAGACGACCAAGGTCCTCGACGTCGCAGGCCGCGAATACGTCTGACAGGTTCGCGTTCTGAGAGCGCAGGTCAGGTCACTTTGGCGCGGCGGGCGATGCGTCTGAGTAGACCAGGGGCAATTCGGCTGAGCCAATAACCCAGCACTTCTTTCTTGCCAGGGGTGATGAGCGCTTTGTTGCGGTCAACGCCCCGCAGTATGACCGCGGCACATTGCGATGCAGTAATGCCGTTTTCAGTGGCCGTATCCATGGTGCCTTGGGGCGAGCCATCTGCGGTCAAGGCGTTGAGTGAAATGGCCGTGCGCACGAAGCCTGGCGCGACCATGGTTACCCTGATGTTGTCTTTGTGGTGCTCGGCACGCAACGCCTCGAACCAACCGTGCAAGGCGTGTTTGGCGCCGGCATAACCGGACCGCATGGGCGCCGAAAAGAGCCCCATCAAGCTGGTGACCACAGCAAAGTGTCCGTGGCCTTGGGTGATCATGTGGGGCAGGAGCGCCCGAGTCAACACCAAGGTTCCGAAGTAGTTGACCTCCATCATGTGACGGTCGACTTCATGAGAAGTGTCTATGAGAAGGCTGCGTTGGCTGATGCCGCCGCAATGGATCATGAGGTCCACGCCACCTGCTTGCTTCCAAACACTCTCTGTGACGCCCGGGATTTCCAGGTGGTGTCCGAGGTCGAATGCTGCGAGGACGGCGTCGCTTGCCCCGATTTCAGAACGCAGATCCTTTAGTGCAGCGGGATGACGTGCTGACAGAATGAGCCTGTCTCCACGTTGGTGGCAAGCCTGCGCTGTGGCTTTGCCGATGCCCGAAGTGGCACCGGTGATCCAAACTGTGCGGCGCTGGGCCGCGCTCACGCGTCGATGTTGGCGTACTTGGCGTTGGCCTCGATGAATTCACGGCGAGGCGGTACGTCATCTCCCATGAGCATGGAGAAGATGTTGTCGCTTTCGGCCGCGTTTTCGATGGTGACCTGACGGAGTGTACGGAACTCGGGGTTCATCGTGGTGTCCCACAACTGTTCGGCGTTCATCTCACCGAGACCCTTGTATCGCTGGACGTTGACAGTGGCATCGGTCTTGCCTTTGAACTCCATGATCAGGCGGTCGCGCTGGTCATCGTCCCAAGCATAACTCTGCTTGGAGCCGCGCTTTACCAAGTAGAGTGGTGGCGTGGCGATGTAGATGTAGCCATTCTCGATAAGCTCCTTCATGTGCCGGAAGAAGAAGGTCAAGATGAGTGTCTCGATGTGGCTGCCGTCCACGTCCGCGTCACACATGATGACCACTTTGTGGTAGCGGAGCTTTGCCATGTTGAGGGCACGTTCGTCCTCTTCGGTACCCACCGTCACGCCGAGTGCCGTGTAGATGTTCTTGATCTCCTCGTTTTCGAAGATCTTGTGGTGCATCGCTTTTTCCACGTTGAGGATCTTACCCCTGAGTGGAAGGATGGCTTGGAACAGACGGTCGCGTCCTTGCTTGGCCGTTCCTCCAGCAGAGTCACCCTCAACGAGGAAGACTTCGCACAGAGCGGGGTCCTTTTCCGAGCAGTCCGCCAGCTTACCAGGGAGACCTGAGCCGCCCATGACCGTTTTGCGCTGTACCATCTCGCGGGCCTTGCGCGCCGCGTGGCGGGCTTGTGCTGCGAGGATGACCTTTTGTACGATGGTCTTGGCGTCGTTGGGGTGCTCTTCGAGGTAGTCAGAAAGCATGCCGCGCACAGCCTGAGAGACGGCCTTGGTGACTTCCTTGTTGCCGAGCTTGGTTTTGGTTTGCCCTTCAAACTGGGGTTCCATCACCTTGACGCTCACAATGGCGGTGAGGCCTTCGCGGAAGTCGTCGCCACTGATGTCAAACTTGAGCTTATCGAGCATGCCCGATCCGTCGGCATACTTCTTCAAGGTGTCCGTCAGTCCACGGCGGAATCCACTGAGGTGGGTACCGCCTTCGTGGGTGTTGATGTTGTTGACGTAACTGTGAAGGCTCTCGTTGAAGGAGGTGTTGTAGATCATCGCTACCTCCACTGGAATGTTGTCGACTTCGCCCTCCACGTGGATCACTTCCGCGATGAGCTGCTCCCTGTTTTGGTCGATGTAGGTGACAAATTCCTTGAGGCCGGTCTCACTGTGGAAACGTTCCGTGGGATGCTCACCTTCCTCATCGGTCTTGCGCTCATCCGTGAGGGTCAACGTGATGCCCTTGTTCAGGAATGAAAGCTCGCGCAATCGGCGGGCGAGGGTGTCGTAGCTGTACTCGAGGGTGTCAGTGAAAATCTCAGGGTCCGGCTGGAAGGTGACTGAGGTTCCAGTGCGATCGGTCGTGCCAATCTCACGGGTGGGGTAGGTGGCCTTGCCTTGCGCGTATTCCTGCTCCCAAACCTTGCCTTCGCGGTGCACCTCGGCGCGCAGGTGGGTGGACAATGCGTTGACACAACTCACGCCTACACCGTGGAGACCACCTGAAACCTTGTAGCTGTCTTTGTCAAACTTACCGCCGGCACCAATCTTGGTCATGACCACCTCCAAGGCACTGACGCCTTCTTTTTGGTGGATGCCTACTGGGATGCCTCGACCGTTGTCGTGAACAGTGATTCCATTGGTGGGTGTGATGGCCACAGCGATGGTGTCGCAGTGTCCTGCGAGGGCTTCGTCGATGGAGTTGTCGACCACCTCGTATACGAGGTGGTGGAGTCCCCGGGTACCGACATCACCGATGTACATCGAAGGACGCTTCCGAACGTGCTCCATGCCCTCGAGGGCTTGGATGCTTCCAGCGTCATATCCTGGCTTCTTCTCTTCGCTCATGCTCCGCTTTTTTGGCGTCTAGCGAAAATAGCCCACAGGCTGATGTTTCACCCGTTTTGAGGCGCACTGAAACGCCTGTGTTTTCCACACTTTTGCGGACGTTTTTGGGGTTTTTCAACACCCCCGCGCTTCTGTCCTTGAGAAGGGGAAGGGGTTTGCGTTCAGAACCGATACGAGGCGAGCATCATTACCCCCATTCTTTGGGCTCCGTAGCCGTTGAAGATTTGCGTGTCTGAGAGTGGTCCTTTGGCTTCCACACCCAACGATAAACGGCCGTTGTAGCGGTACTCCACACCGATGTCAAGGGCGGTATATGCCGGCAGCTTTCTGGCGTAAATCGTCTGGCCACTGCCAAACACCGCACCGACATCTTCGCCAGCCGATTGAGGGCCAGAATCACCTTCGCTACCGACGGTGCCAAACGGCACCCGAGAGGGGGCATAACGTGCGCCCACAATCTCAAGGCCGAAATCGAGAAACAACAAGGACTCCAGGTTCCACCTTCCAGATGCGGAAATCCGGGTGCGTGGTTGGTACCAAGCATAGGGTTGGTCACCTGTGCCGTAAGTGTGAAACTCAGCCCTGGCGCTCAGCTCCAATGGGCCTTGGCCACGATAAGTAGCTTCTCCGATGACGCTGGCGACCGTGAGCGAGTCGTGGGCGATGCTGAACCGTTGACCGGCACTGTCGGCTCCCGCTTCATTGACCCAGTATTGGAATTCACGGAAACGGGTCGTTCTCGCTTGGGCGTTGAAGGCCAGGTCACGTGTCAATTTGCCACGCACACCGCCGTAAAGTTCGAGCGCGCGGTTGGTGTTGACCACCTGCCCTCGCAGGGCTTCAGAATTGGCGTGATAACCGGCTTCGAAGAACGGATTCTGCGCCACCAGATCGTGCAAGGCGTTGCGCTGCATGCCGCCATCGACACCGCCGTAGGGTACGAAAACGTCATCCAAGAGGCGGAAGCGGACTTCAGCCATGGGGTAGAAATGGAAGGCCTGCGCACCGCGGGCATCTACCCACAATCCTGCTCCAGCCTTGATCATATAAGCCCCGCGTTCTTTGGTCACAGAAGGACGCACGCCAACCAAGGCCGTGCTGCGGTTGACGGCGGCGGCAGAGGTGTCACCGATGGCGTTCAATTGGCTGCCCATGATGTGGGCTTCGTAGCCGAGGTCGTACCGCGC
>JAKMCW010000069.1 GCA_022428205.1 Flavobacteriales bacterium | reverse complement strand
TCAGAGGTGCATGAAGGCCTTTTTGGCCAGCAGCTGGTCCTCGGTCTCCTCATGATCGGGGTCGTCCACGCAACAGTCGACTGGACAGACTGCGGCGCATTGGGGCTCGTCATGGAAGCCCACGCATTCGGTGCACTTGTCCGTCGCGATGTAGTATACGTCCATGCTGCCGGGATCCTGGGTCGCATCGGCGTTGATGGCGCCTGCTGAAGGGTGGTTGCCCTCACCTTTGAGTCCCGTTCCGTCGGCAAATGTCCACTCTGCACCACCCTCATAGATGGCGTTGTTGGGACATTCTGGTTCGCAAGCCCCGCAGTTGATGCAGGCGTCGGTAATCATGATGGCCATGGTGCTCTTCTTTCTTGCCGGCGTTGATGCCAGTGCAAAAATAACCGTTGAACCCCTCCGGATGTTGACTGCATCTTTGCAAATCCCACAATAAGCCTGAATGATGTTGACCGAAACCCCTCAAGCGGATGTGCAGCGCGCCCGCAAAGTGCTGTTGGACTTGGCGGAAGGGCTGCGCAGTGTGTTGCACGATGAAGCCCCTGAAGCCTGGTCCCCATTGGCGGCCGCTGTCAAAGGTGCCGTCAATGCCAACGGTTGGTTTACAGAAGACCAGGTGCGCTTTGCCTTGACGGCTTGGGACCGCGCGCTCCAGCCCGATGCCATTGACGCTTGGTTGGAGGCCCTGCCCGGCAAGGCCGGAAGCGCAGCGCCGACGACCGTGGGCATCGTGATGGCGGGCAACATCCCCTTTGTCGGTTTGCACGACCTGATCTGCGGCGTCGTTTCTGGACACCGCGTGCAGATCAAGCCGAGCCGCGACGATGCCGGGTTGATGGCTGCACTCCTTGCGGGATGGTCAGCCACATCTCCCGGTATCGGGGAGCAGGTCTACATCGCCGATGGGGCCCTCGCTGACTATGGTGCCGTCATTGCGACCGGCAGCCGCAACAGTGGCCGTTACTTCCAGCATTACTTCAGCAAGGTGCCCCACATCATCAGGGGGCAGCGCACTTCTGTGGCGGTACTCGACGGCAGTGAGACCCATGAAGAGATGTGCGCCTTGGCGGGCGACATCTTCCGCTATTACGGCCTCGGTTGTCGGAGCGTCACGCAGGTCTTTGTCCCGCGTGAGTTCGACCTCGACCGGTTGTTTGCCGCCTTTGTGGATTGGTCAGACTTGGCCCACCACAACCGCTACTACAACAACTACACCTACCACAAAGCACTGTGGTTGATGGAGGCAGTAGACCTGCTCGAAAACGGGTTTGTCTTGCTCAAAGAAGACGCCGGATGGGTGTCGCCGGTGGGGGCCCTGCACTACCAGCGGTATGATGACATCGCGGAAGTGGAAGCGCGCATCGCATCGGCCGAGGCGGAAATCCAGTGCCGCGTAGGGACAGGAGGCTTGCCTTTTGGGGTGGCGCAACACCCCGGTTTGGGGGACTATGCGGACGGCGTGGACACCATGGCGTTTCTGCTGGGACTCGGGGATTAACTTCGCGGCATGATGCAATGGTCATTTGGGCGGTTTGGAGTGTGGGCGGCATTGTTGTTGGCCCTGTTCAATACCGGGTGCAGTACTGAGGTCGAATTGAATGCCCCCTACGAGGAGCGGACATTGGCTTTCTGCCTGTTGGACCCTGGAGCGGAGGAGCAATGGGTAAGGGTCAACCGGACCTGGTTGGGCGAAGGCAACAACCTCGAAATCGCCACGGTACGGGACAGCAGCGAATACGGCCCAGGTGAAGTCACCGTCGTCGTCGAGAAGTTCCACCCCGACGACATCGCATTTGATGCGCCTTTGGACGCCTACACGGCCATGGACACCGTTCTCCAGGACAAGGATGACAACGGCATCTTCTTCGGTCCCGAATACCGGGCTTACCATTTTGTTACGCCCGACGGCCTCGAAGTGTATGTGGGCAACTCAGATGACCTCTACCACTACCGGATGACGGTCTCTTTTGCGGACGGACGGGCACCACTGACAGCGTTGACGACCTTGATTGGATCCTCTCCCGGCAACATCAGCAACCCGCCTTCCGGCATCCCGGGGTTCAACCTGAACTTCGCCAGTGGGGCAGGGGGACAGGTGACCTACCCCAACATCAATTTCAAGTGGTCGTCCACCCCGGGCGCCAAGCGCTACGAGGCGGCCATCCAGGTGCACTTCACTGAGCGGATCTGGGCCGATGCTGCCCACACGCAATTGGTTTCGGAAACCGAGCGCACGGTGCGCTGGGACTTGGGCGAGGAGACCGCAGACGATGCCGAAGGGGGAGAAGAAATCAAGCTGCCCACCAATGGTGAAGCCTTCTATCAATTCCTTTCGAGCCGGTTGGAGGCCAACCCACTCATCACCCGTGAACTCGGAGATTGGAACGACAACATCGACCGCGTCCGTGCCTTTGATTTCGTGCTGAGCATTGCCAATGAGGAGCTCGATACCTACCTCGCCGTGAATGCCCCTGTGACCGGCATCATTCAAGAGCGCCCAGTGTACACGAACGTCGCAGGAGGGTTGGGCCTGTTGGCCAGCAGAACGCAGCAGTCTGTGGATGGTTTGGGCATCTCGAAGCCTTCCGTGCAGGAATTGGTAGAGGGGCCGTACACCGCACCATTGCAATTCTGTCTGCCCCCTGAAACGGAGGGGGATGTGGCCGAATACGCTTGCCCCTGAAGTCAGGGACACTCTTTCCGACACCCGTTGTGGATAGCTGAAGCCAATCCGAGGTAGAGCGTCCGGTGGGATGGCGCATCTTGAGGCACCATGTCCCATTCATTTACCTACAAAGCCCCCTACGGCGTATTCCACTTTTCAGATGGCTTGCTGACGGTAGAGCTGGCCGAGGATTTGATCGTGGACCTTCCCCTCATGCAGCGGGTGGCGGCCCAGCGTCAAGAACTGCTCGGACAGCGCGAGGTCGCCGAGTTGATTGTCGTACCGCGCGACCACCTGTTGCTCGACCGTGCCGCATTGACGTGGTTGGCCCAATCGGGGGCATTGACTGGCGTCCACCACCGTGCCGTGGTCGTGCCCGCACATTTGTTGGTGTGGCGGGACCGTTTGTACCAGATGATCAGCCGCATGCGCCCCAATGTGCGGGTGTTCCGCAACCGCAGGGTGGCCAAGGCTTGGTTGCAAGAAAGGGCTGGCACCTTCATGCCGTTGAAGGACATGGAGTCTGCAACGGTAGGCGCTGAGCCAACTGTGGCGACGGCAGAAACTGCTGTAGCCGACTTCAGCGAAGGATAAACGAGAGCGGCTTGGTTCCGCTGACTTGGGCCACATAAGTGCCCGCTGGCCATTCCGCCGATGGAAGCTGTGTTTGGCCTTGACCGGCGTTGAGTTGCCCTTCATGCATCACCCTTCCCATGGCGTCGACCACGGTGAGTTCCAAGGAAACCGGCACATCGTATTGCAAAGTGACGGTGCCACCCATGGGGGCGGGGTTGGGCGCAACACCCAAGCGGATGTCTGCCGACACGGGCCCCACGGCATTCGTGCTTTCAGCGGGCTTATACGTCCATATTCCAGGGATTCCGGCAACCGATTGAACGGACAATACGGGCATGCCTTCTCCCGAAGCGTACCACTCATAGGTCGTGCCTTCCCTGGGAATCCCAAAACCGACGCCGCCGGCGATGCTGACGGAGTCTTCTGCCACGTAGGTGCGCTTCACCCGCAAGCATTCGTAGCTGCCACCGGGCAAGTTGAGCGTGCCCCACGCATCCACCTCGATTTCAGCGGTTTGCGTTGTGCTGTAGAAGAGGAGGTCTGGCAGATCTACATTGAATGCAGAGGTGCTGCTCAACGTGGCGCCGTATTCCAGTGGAAGGGGCAGCAACTCCTCCTCATCCTCATAGATGACGGGCAAGTCGACGAAGTCAGTGGTGATGCCAAGGCCGACCACCTTGTAGGCGCCATTGCCAAACTCGAGGTAGGTCGTGGCCCCGGAGAAAGGCAACGGATTTTCGAGGCCAAGGTCGGGCAGCTCAAAGGCGGTGAAATGGTCTGCTGAGGAGAACACCAATTGCGTGGTGAAACTGGCTTCGCCCATTTGGAAATACTCCGTTTCCTGATCGTTGGTCGGGATGAGGTCACTGTAGTCCCAGGTCAAGTCAGCGCCGCCCGTTTCCAAGTCGTCCGAGAACAGTGGCGGGGTGGCATTGGTCCTGAGGTAAATCTCGCCCCCTTGTGGCAGGTCTGAAGCATTGAGCACAGGTTGCGCCCAACCGGACAGAGTGCCACTGAACAAAGCGAGGACCAGGGGCAGGAAATGCGGCGTGCGAAGCGAGGTGTTCATGACGGCAAAATAGCGTGCACGAATTCATCAACCGCTATTCTCGGAATGCGGCTACGTTGCGCTTGCGGAAAAGGTCACTCAGTTGATCGAATCGCACCTGGTAGATGGCGCCCACCCCATTGCGAGGTTCTTCCTCCAATTGGCTGGCGGGTTTCATGAAGCCCATGAGTTCCCACCTTCCGTCTGCGGTGAGTTTGTAGCGGACGTCGAAAGCCCCGAGGATGTCTTCTGTATCGACATCGAAACCGTCCACTCCAGTGGCGCCGAGGGTCCCGGAGATCCGGAGGCGGTCATTGAGCAGGTTCAGGCCCAGGTCCATGACAAAGGCGTCTTCCGTCCGCTGACCGAGGGCGGGGTCTGTACCTTGGCCCGCTGCGGATTGGTTGAGGCCAGAGGGGATGTAGCGCAAGCCAATCTCCACCTCTTCGGACAGGCTACTGAGCAATTCTGATACGCCCGTAGAGACGAGGTCACTGGCCTGGGCGGCCGCTGTGGCTGCGGCGGTGGCGCCCAGCATAATGGGGTCTTGTTGGTCTGGCTGAATGAACTGTCCCGTTGCCAGCAAAGCAAAGGCCTGTCGCTGCGTCTCCTCCGGTGTCGACAAGGCTGCATTGACCTGGCTGAGCATGACGGGGGCCTTGCGCTCATAGCTGGGAAAACCAATCGAAAAGTCCAAACTCGTGTTGGACAGGGCACCGGAAATGGCCATGCCGACTTCGACATCGGTCTTGTCAAAGTCACTGGAGGTTTGCACCACGCTTCCTGCCAGCAATGGGCTGGGACTGGTGGTAAACGGGGCAATGGCCAGCAGGTCCAAGTGGGCTTCGTACGGGTCCCCATCCCAGTCGATGCGACCGCCTCGCGCAATTTCGATGTTCTTGCTAAACAAGTCCCGCAGGCTGAACCGGTATTGTCCTTCGAGGATCTCGAGCCCGCCCTCCATGACGAGGGTCTGGCTGCGGTTGCTGACCAATGACAGGGACCCTTGAGCGCGGCCGTCGACGCGTTCACCGGCCTCGTGGTCCAAAATCATGGCGAGTCGGGCTTCCGGAGTGACTTCGATGTCCAAGCCCATGGAGAGCTGGAATGGTGGAGCATCGGGGATGGCGGGTGCCCCCTCAGTTTGACCGCCGACAAAGCGGATTCCACTGGGGATTTCCGCCCCTTCTATGCCGTCCAAGGGCATGGTAAATCGTGTGCCGGGTTCGCTGCGCACCTCGGCTTGGATTTCCATAAAGTCGGCTGTACCCGAAACGTTGGCTGCTCCGGTGGCCCACAGCTCGCCATAGAACAGGGCGCGGGGATCGGTGGCGAGGTCCATGATCTGGAACGGCGCGTCAAGGTCCAGCCCGATGTCATAGTTCCAGTCGGCAAAGGCCGTGTGCAGTACCGAAAGGTTGAGCATGGCTGTCTCGCCATGTTGGTCGCTGACAGTGCCCCTATCCATACCAATCAACCCCTCGCTGAAATCAAGCGTGCCCGCCAATCCATACGCGCTGCCCGTGGCGCGAACGGCGACCTTGGGCATGTCCACGGAGATACCCCCCGTTATGGCAGGAGAGGGCGCAGAGAGGTCGACGTTCAACCCGCCGTTTGCTCGGCCTTCAATGGAAACACCCGATTCCGAAAAGAGCGGTTGCAACTGTTCCATGGGCCAGTCTTTCAATTGCAAGTTGACCGTCTGGCTGGCGTCCAAGTTGGCCATAAGTACCTCAGCCGTGTCCATGAATTGCTGCACCTGTATTTCAGGCTGGTCATCCCAGAGGCCGTTCAAACACAGGTCGCCCAATCTGAAACTGCTGAGTTGGGCATCCTCCCATTGGGCGGTCCCCACGCATGCCAAAGGTGAGAGGCGTAAGTCAAAATCGCCGTGCACCAGTCCGCCTCCGGGCGGCAATTCCATCCCCAACGGCGGACCCACAAGAGACAACCACGGACCCACCGGAAGTCGATCGAGCTGAATCTTCATGGCGGACCCGTCCAAGCTTGTCTTTTCAGACCGTGAGACAGAGAGCTTGCCCAAATCCCCATCGAGTTGAAAACCATCGGCCTCAAGGGTCAACAGGTCGCTGCCCGTCCAAGCCACATGCGCATGCTGCTCCATCGGCATGCGCCACGCCGCGTCCCCATATCCAAGGGCGATGTAGGAGGGGAGGACCACGTGGCGGTCACCGGGTTCGAGGTGATGTTCCACCACGAGGTTGGCCGCCAAGGCGCCGTCCCAAGAGGCACGGACTTCTGAGCCCGAGGCCAAGCCGATGTCTGCGGCCAGTGAGATGTCCTCGGCCCCGCCCCAGTCAGTGTGTCGTAGGCTGTCTGCGGTCGCTTGCCATACCAATGGCGTTCGCCCTCCTGAACCGCTGATCACCAAGTCATAGAGCCGGACAGGCCCAACGTGCAGGGGGTGCAGGTCCATGGTGAAGTCAACTTGTCCGTTGCGGTGGGTCATGTCGATGTGTGAGCCTGGACCGATAGACCATTGATCGTGGCTGTAACGTTCGAGCAGATCATCCCGAAATACCGTCAGGTTGGCCTCCCAATCTGCGCTGGCCAGGGCATCACCTGAAACCGCGTTTTTCCACCGTTGTGCTGCGGTGGGGGTGAGCACTTCACCCGCTGCCAAGGCGTCGACCATGGGGTGCCACCAACCGGACAGTGACGTCGGTCCTTCGAGGTGACCTGCGATAAAGTCGCCGTCGAGGTCGAGCGAAAGTCGCTCGTTTGACCCCCGTCCAGAGAGGTGCAGCCGGTTCATCGCCAGTGGCGGCCCTTGCCGGGACCGGCCATCAAAGCCAGCGAGTGGAATGAACCGGCCTTGAGTGATGTCGAAGTGCCCCCACCATGGGCCGATCGTACCTATTTCGTCGAGCGAAATTTCTCCTTTGGACTGCCAGCCTGCGTATAGCTCGAGGCCTTCTGTGAGGCGCAGCGGACTGGTGCGCGCCGACCACTCCCATGATAGGGTGGCGGCAGCGTTGGGGTTGGGCGTGGCATCCAAGGTGAGTTGTCCTTCAGCCTTGCCGGTCCCTCCGCCTTGTCCCGTGCGGTTCGCGGACCAGGTGCCGCTGAGTGTAGCGGGTTGGCTGAAAGAGGCCGTATTGAGCACCTGCAAGGGCACAAAGGCGCCCTGCAGTGACCACGTCAATTGGGCTGTTGTTCCATCGCCCTCCACGGCGTTGAGCATCCCTTCCGTGGACAGCGCTCCTGTGTTGAGGTTCCATTGGAGGCCGGCCTGTTGCGCAGGACGTCGTCCAGTGCCGCCGCGCACCGTCAAATCGGCCGTTCCGCTGATGTCGCGCCACGCATCCGTTGGCCCGTTGGGACCGGGCCAAGCCCAATGCAAAGGGCCACTCAATCGCGCATTTCCTGCGGTGGGTAACGGCCAGTCGATGGCGGAAGGCAAGCTGTGGTAGTCGAGTTCAAATGTCTTCAGTGTGAGGCTGTCTGCACCGAGATTGGCAGATGCTTCAATCATGCCCCAGTCCGCCGATCCGGACAGCTGGAGCGCGCCATTTGTAGGTTGGAAAACAGCCGTCCATTGCCCCGGTACCAAGGAAGGAACCCCGATGGGCAGGTCGCCGGGGGGCAACCAGAACGCAGGGGCCCCATCGAACTGAAGGTGCCATGCAGCGTCGTCTCCGGTCCAAGTCAATGTGGTGGTGTCGGCGGAAGTATGCGGGCGTTGGGCCATAAGACGCAGGCCGCCGGCAGTTGTTCCAATCTGAGGCAGTCCGCCCTCCCATAGCACAGTATCGAAGTGGGCGCTGTCCAAAGCGAGCGTGCCGCTCATGGGCATTGACCCCGTGGAATCAGCGGCTTCAATGGAAAGGTTGCGCAGCACAATGTGGTGTGCGCTAAATGAGGGTGTAGCCTCGTCCTCCGCACCTGAAGCGGCGGTGTCCACAGAAGCAATGACCGCTTGAAGCCAGCTGCTGCCGGCTGTTGTCACTTCGAGTCCGTCCACTTCAATGGTTTCCCAATGCAGTCCGGAGCGATTGGCCGGCAGCATGGCCATGCCCGATAACGAGGCCAGTTTCTGCTCCGCCATACCGGGAGCAGTGAGGTAGACCGACACCCCATCCAGGGAGAGTCCCAACGGTGACCAGCCAATCGAGGCCCCGCTGATGTCTGTGCGCAGCGCACCCTCCTCCGCGGGCAAGGCTGCTGCGGCCATTCTGAGTCCCTGATTGGCAATCCACCGCTGCCCGAGCGGCGTCATGACGGTGACGGTTAAGCCGCCCAAGAGCATCATGCCCCCCACCAAAACAAGGACCACCGCCCGCAACACACGCCTGCGGAGCGGGCGCTTTTGTGGACTTTGTGGCTGTGGTGACGCGGCGTTCATTTCTCTATGCGAACTTCGCCCAAACAGAAATGATGCCATGATGGATTCTGGGCATTTAAAAAATCCAACCCCCGGTGGCGCGCTGCCATTGTCACCACGTGTGATGTTGGGCATTGAAAGTTCCTGCGATGACACGAGCATTGCGGTGCTCAGGGGGAATGAATTGCTCGGTCAATTTGCGGCTGTCCAGCACATTCATGCCAAGTACGGTGGGGTGGTGCCTGAATTTGCCTCGCGTGCCCACCAAGCGCACATTGTTCCAGTTCTGGAAGGCGCTTTGGCGGAGGCCGGTTGCACATTGGAAGATGTGGAAGGTGTGGCCTACACCCGAGGTCCTGGATTGCAAGGATCTTTGCTGGTGGGCAGCGCATTTGCGCGGAGCCTCGCGTGGTCCTTGAAGGTGCCCATGTATCCGGTGCACCACATGAGGGCGCATGTCGTGGCCCATTGGATGGCTGATGCGGCCCCCAACCCTGCACAGCCCATGATGGCTTTGACGGTTTCAGGAGGTCACACCCAATTGTTGGAGGTACGCTCACCGTGGGAAATGGACGTTGTGGGCACCACCTTGGACGATGCTGCCGGAGAGGCGTTTGACAAGGTCGCCAAGATGCTCGGCTTGCCCTATCCGGGTGGTCCTGAAGTGGACCGGCTGGCCGCATTGGGAAATCCCACGGCTTTTCAGTTCACCGCGCCCAAAGTCGCAGGACACGATTTCAGTTTCAGCGGGGTCAAGACCTCGGTACTGAGGGTGGTCGAAAAAGCCCTCGCTCAAGACCACTCAGATTCGGACAAACTTGTGCGCGATGTCTGTGCCTCCGTGCAAGCGACCATTGTCGCCATCCTGATCGGCAAGCTCGAAGCTGCCGCAGATGAAAAGGGCTTCAAGGCGGTCGCCATTCAGGGCGGCGTCAGCGCCAATTCTGGGTTGCGCGCTGCTGTTCAGGCCTTGGGCGAACGCCGAGGATGGGACGTCCACATTCCACCATTCCGCTATTGCACGGACAACGGGGCCATGATTGCCCTCACGGGACAATTCGCTGCAGAGCGTTCAGAAGAAGGAAGGCTGGACGAAGCGCCGATGGCGCGGTGGCCCATGGGGTGAGTTTAGGCCAACTCCAATTGCTTGGTGAAGTGCTCTTGAAGCAAGGCCCAATAGTTCCGGTTCCACGATTCCGTCATCCAGCCAGCATCTCCAATGGGGACGCCCAGGTGGTTGAGGATGAGGGTCGTTTCTCCTTCAGCGTTCTTGCTCATGCGCAAGTCAACCGTCGTGAAATGGCCCGCGGGAAATTTCTTGTGCGTCCATGAGCAAACAATGCGCTTGTTCTGTACGATGTGCATGAAATAGCCGGTGTGGTTCTGATTGCAGAGCGAAAACGAACCGCCTTCATGTGGTTGAATGAGGGCTTCTTTGCCGGTGAATTCAACGTGGGCATCCTGGTCCATCAAAGCCTCAAAGACTTTGGCGGGTGGAGCGGCCAATTCAATGACCTGATAGATGTTCTCCGTTTGGAGTTTCATGATCCAGTGGTGTTACCATAAATGTAGCCCGTCGATCATAAAAATCCCCCAGCACCATCCACAAGTAATTCACGGATTCAATGTGCACGGCACCACCAGTTGTGCCACTGTTTCATCCGGGTGGTGGGTGATGCTATATCCGCTTTTTCCCGATCGGTCGAGCAGATTGAGCCGCTGCCGGATGAGGTCAGAAGCATGGCGCCTCTGGGCGGGCTCCGCCGCCAAGCGAACGGGCTCTGTGCTGCCATCAGTTGGAGAAGACGGCGCGTTCACTATTGAAATGGCCACATGTTCCGCGCCGTCGGAGACAGCAAACACTGAAAGGCGGCCATCGCCTGTTCTTGCGGTTCCCCCCAAACCGTGCCACAGGGCATTTTCTACCAGCGGCTGCACCAGGAATGCCGGGATGCTGCGCCCACCCAAGCCGGCGGGCAAAGGCTGTAAGTTCCAATCGATGGGGCGCCCCATGCGGCGCACCTCCAATTCAATGTAATCCCGCAGGGTCATCCACTCAGCTTCGAGCGACTGCCAACCTTCTTGGCCGGCACTGATGTGCTGTCCTGCCAGCCGGTTGAAGGCTTTGAGGTGCCGCATGGCCCGGTCCCATTCGCGGAACATCATGTCGTGCATGATGCCATTCAGAGCATTAAACAGGAAGTGAGGATCCATCAGTCTGCGCAACGATGCGGCCTGCACCCGGTCCAATTCTTGTTGCCGCAAGGCGGCTTGGTGGGCGAGGCGTTGCTCTGCCGGCTTACGCACCAACCAATGTTGTCGTTCGGTCTGGCGCCGTTTGGCTTCGTGCCGGATGAAACGGTTCACGCTGCTTTCGATCAAGAGGCCGCCCGGTGCCGCCACTGCGAAGCTCGTTGCGAGCAGTCCATCAAGGCTGAGCCACAGTCCTAAGGCGACGGAAAAGGGCACGACCACTGCCCACAAAACCAGTGCGAACCGAATTTTTTTGGGCGCGCACCAGATGCGCCACCATTTGCTGCGCCCCGCTGGATCGAGGCGCAGTAGGGAAGCCGCCCCCAATGCCATCAGCGATAGGGAGAAGGCAGGGAGGGCACAGCCAATCCAGAAGAGGGCAGCGAAAAATGGCATGACAACAAGTCCGGCCTTTCACAAAACAACATTTTGCGCAAAGTTGGCCATGGCTGAAGCCATGAGTTTGTCAATGAAGGGGTTCGCTTTGTGAGCGAATCAGTCTTCGAACGCCTGACGGATGAGTTGCTTCATCTTCCGCTGGTACTCATCCATGAGCCACTGGCGGTAGTTGTCGGTGGTCTTGGAGATGCACTTCGTGTAGTCGCGGATGCGCTGCTCGATATCGCCTTCCAATTGCTCCGAGAGCTCAATGGCGTGGAATTCATCTTCCGAGACTGCCGCCAAGATTTTGACGTGGTGAGCCAGACTCGCATCAATGGCCGCTTTGGGCCGCTTGCCTTTGCGGGTCGCCTCGATATACGCGTCCTTCATGTTGAAGGGCTCGTGGTCGTCCACCTTGAACAACTCCCGGAGGTTCTCGGGCATCTCGTAGACAAACGTCTCCTCGATTTCATCGTCGGTATAGAGGCCTTCGAGATAAGCGTTGGGCGCACGGAAGATGTCTGGCCAATTGACGTGGGCATCCCACAAGCCAAAGCGGCGCGCATTGTTGCCGAGGTCGATGACGGTAAAATCCTTCTTGTTTTTGAAGATCCGCGAGCCGCGCCCAATCATCTGGTGGTACAGGGTCAAGGACTTGGTCGCACGGTTGAGGATGATGGTCTCCACAGAGGGCTCGTCAAACCCAGTGGTCAGGATGCTAACCGACGTCAGGATGGCATCGGGTTTTTCGTGAAACCATTTGAGGATGTCCTGGCGCTCTTTCTCCGTGTGGGTGTTGTCGAGGTGCCGGATTTCGTAGCCTTCTTCTTCGAACAACTGGGCCACTTGTAGGGAGGTGTGGATGCCATTGTTGAAGATGAGGGTCTTGGTTCCCTTGGCCTTTTCCTCGTAGGCGTAGAGCAACTTCTCCTGCATGAAGTAGTTGCCGTAGAGCCGTTCAGAGCTGGAGACGGTGTAGTCGCCATTGATGCCCACCTTCAAGGACTTGAGGTTGACGTCGTAGCTGTAGGTCTTGGCCTTGGCGAGGAAGCCGTCGTCCACCAAGGTGGAAATGGATTCACCGACGATGAGCTCTTGGTAGTTGTCCTTGAGGGGCAACTTGATGTTGCTCGACAGGGGCGTGGCCGTCACACCGAGCAAAATCTGATTCTCGAAGTGCTTAAAGAGCTTGCGGAAGCTGTTGTAGTGGGCCTCGTCGATGACGACCAGTCCGAGTTTGTCAAAGACGATGTGCTCGTCATTGAGGCGGTTGTTCAAGGTCTCCACCATGGCGACATAGCACCAGTGCTGCTTGTCCTCCTCCAACATTTTCACCTTGGAGTCGATAATCTTGTTGTCGACACCGATGTCGGTCAGCATGCGGCTGGTTTGCCCCAACAACTCGATGCGGTGGGTGAGGATCAAGACTTTCTTTCCGCTCTCGATGATGAAGCGTTTGGCCAGCTCACTAAAGATGACCGTCTTTCCGCCGCCTGTGGGCAGTTGGTACAACAGATTGTAGCGGTCGGGGAACTGACTCATGCGCCCCATAATCTGTTCGATGGCGTTGGCCTGGTAACCGTAAAGCGTCTTGCCTTCGGTTGCTTCGAGTTTCTCCTTGAGCGTGTCCAACATCATAAGCCGATGGGCAAAAGTACCGAGGGAAATAGCCAACACCAATGGGGAGGGGTCTGTATTTTAGGAGGTTTCACACATGTACCTGACAGCAGGAGAAATAGAGGGTGAATTGAATGCCGCCATGGGGATGCCAGGATGGGGTTATTCGGTGCGTGAGGCCATGCCCCCTGGGTTTAAAGGGTCGCTTTCGGAGGCATACGCCGACGGGGTATGTCATCCCCACCCGCGACAGTGGTTCCGCGCTTTGAGGGAAGTGGGCGGACCCGAGAGCGTCCGCGTGGTCATTCTCGGCCAAGATCCCTATCATGGCGCTGGCCAAGCCCATGGACTTGCCTTTTCCGTGCCAGAAGGGGTGCCTCTTCCTCCCTCACTGCGCAACATGTACAAGGAGATTGCCCAGTCCTGTGGGGGAATGCCTCCGACGAGCGGTGACCTTTCTGCTTGGTCCGCCCAAGGGGTGTTGCTGCTCAATGATGTCCTCAGCGTAGCAGATGGCGCACCGCGTTCTCATCGGAAGCTGGGCTGGCAGGCCATCACTTCCAGTGTGTTGCGGGCCTGCGACCAAAGGCCGGCAGCTTTTCTTTTGTGGGGGCGGCATGCACAAGCCCATGCCGCAGCCATCCGTGGAATGGGGCTGCCGCATTTGGTGTTGGAGGCGCCGCATCCGAGTCCTTTGAGTGCACACCGGGGTTTTCTGGGGTGCGGCCATTTCGAGCAAGTCAACGCGTGGCTCACAAACCGAGGAGAAGAACCCATTGCGTGGTTCGCGGGGCCTTGGGGTTGAATGACAACAGCGGGGCGTGCTGGGCTGCGCCGGAATACCTTTGTGGTCCATGACAGGCGCAGAAGATTCACCATCTCAGGACCGGTCGGTAGGCCGACTTCAGCCCCGGTTGCACTGCACCTTGGAAGGACACCAAGGGGCGGTCTACGACCTCGTCGTCTCCGACGAAGGAGACCTGTTGAGCGTGGGTGGAGACGGACTTTTGGTGCGGTGGTCCCGAGTTGAAGGGGCGTGGAACCCCCGAGGACTTGCAGTTGCCCGCGCAGCAGCGCCGCTGTTTGCGGTGTGCTGTACCCCCGATGGTGCAGTCCTGGCGGGCACGGGTGACGGTGGCGTTTTGTCCTTGGGACGGGATGGTGCGTGGTCTGTCAAGCCGGCTCACCCGGGCGGCACCTATGTGGTCACACCCATGACGACCGGCGGCGCCGATGGCAAGTGGCTGGTCTGGCCGAATGGAACATGCCTCGCTGAGGTGCCGGGACGGCTCAGGTGTCATGTGAAGACCGAAAAAGGGGAGTGGCTGGGCACTTCCGAAGGACGCCTTCATCCGCTCCATGGTGGGAGTGCCGTCCAGGCCCACGAAGGCGCGGTTCGGGCCGTGATGGCTTGGCCAGGCAAGGAGGCCTTGGCGAGCGCTGGCAGCGATGGCCGCATCCAGATATGGAAGCAAGACCGAGGTGGATTGAGCCCCGTCTTGTCCATGGATGCCCACAAGGGATCGATTTACCGCATGGCCCCATCACCTGACGGGCGTTGGGTGGCGACTTGTTCACGGGACAAGAGCCTCGCGGTGTGGGACGCCGAAGGATTGGACCTGGTCGTGCGCATTGCCCGGCCGCACTGGCCAGCTCATACACGCTCGGTCAATGCCATGTGCTGGTTGTCCCCGGACATGCTGGCCACAGCGGGCGACGATGGGCGCATCCTCATTTGGGATTTGGTCGGGGGTGAAGCACCGGCCGGCGTGTAACTTTACCCCGAGCATGAGCAAGCCCAGTATCCCCAAAGGCACCCGGGATTTCACCCCGCAGGTGATGGCCCGTCGACAGTGGATTTTCTCCATCCTGCGTTCAGCATTTGAGCGCCGGGGGTTCCAGCCGATCGAAACGCCGGCCATGGAGGCCTTGACCACCTTGACTGGCAAGTACGGAGAAGAGGGTGACCAGTTGATTTTCAAGATCCTCAACAATGGCGACTTCTTGGGCAAAGCCAAGGAGGAGACGCTCGAGGCACGGGACAGCAAGGCGTTGGGTTTTCAAATCAGCAAAAAGGCATTGCGGTATGACTTGACCGTGCCTTTTGCGCGGTTTGTGACCATGCACCGCAACGAGATTCCAATGCCCTTTAAGCGTTACCAGATGCAGACCGTCTGGCGGGGGGACCGTCCTGGCAAAGGCCGCTATCAGGAATTCGTCCAATGCGATGCGGACATCATCGGCTCGACCGGTGTGCTGTGCGAGTTGGAGTTGGTCTGCCTCTTTCACGAGGCCTTGAGTGCGCTGAACGTGCCACAATTCCGAATCTTGGTCAACGACCGGCGCATCCTGTCAGGCATGGCCGAACACCTCGGCGTGTTCGACCGCTTGACCGAGTGGACGGTGGCCATCGACAAGGCCGACAAGATTGGCCTTGATGGGGTATGCAAGGAGCTCGGCGAACGCGGTTTTGACGAAGCGGTACAGGCCGGAACACGGGCCCTTTTTGCAGAACGCGCAGCGGGGATTGAAGGCATGCGGGCTTTGGCCGAGCAGTTTCCTGCAACCGCTGTCCAGGAGGGGGTGGAAGCCCTCGCTCATTTGTGGGAGCTGGCGGCTGCCGAGGGCGTCTCGGCCCCCGAACTGGTCTTTGCCCCTGGTCTCGCTCGGGGCTTGGACTACTACACTGGCGCCATCTTCGAAGTGCAAGTGGTCGATGGTCCAGTCGGCAGCATTTGTGGGGGTGGCCGCTACGATGACCTTACCGGCATCTTCGGGATGCCCGGTGTCAGTGGCGTAGGCATCAGCTTTGGTGCTGACAGGATTTATGATGTGCTCGATCACTTCGGCGCTTTTCCTGCAGGCCTGGGAGTCGGGCTCGATGTGCTGCTGTTGCACATGGGCGATGAGACCTTGCCCGCAGTGCTTTCTGCAGCGGCCCGTTGCAGGAAGGAAGGCCTCCGGACAGAGGTGTACCCGGACCCGGCCAAACTCAAGCGCCAGTTCAAATACGCAGACGACCGCAAGGTGCCCTTCGTGATTGTCATCGGCAGTGATGAAGACGCAGCGGGACATGTGACCCTCCGCGATATGTCCTCCGGAGCGCAGGAGTCAGCGCCCCTTGACGCGCTGATGGGCCGGCTTATCGGCTGATTTCATTCGGGTAACAGCGGCAATTCAAAGGACCAAGCTCCCCCGGCGTGGGCGATCCCGCCGTGCCTCAACATGAAGGCGGCGTCCCAATCCCGCAGTTCTTGGTCAGCCAACGCGAGGTCAGCAGTACCGTCCGCTTGGAGCCGCGCCGTGTGGGCATCAAAGTGCCAACGCCAATGCAAGGGGTGCTCGGCTTCGTCTTGCAGTGCGGCGACGCCGATGCGTTCCACAGCACCGAGCATCAACAAAGCAGGGATGCGCCGCTCAAACAGGGGAGAGCCATTTGGCGGTGCTCCTGAGATGCGCACTTCGTGTGCGCCAAGCTTGTGCAGGACAGTGCCCCAACGTTGCACGTGCGCGCAGGCTTCACCCAGGGAGAGGTCGTCTACATCTGATTCCATGAAGACATGGCGCAGGTGCGCGGCAAACCCCCCGATCACAGCCGCTGCTTCCATAGGGTCGTCGTGCATTGCGGCAACCTGCGACTCCAGTGTGTCAAACAGCAAGGACAGATCGCGGCCGCCCCGACGGGTGAGCATCAATGTGGCCTGACAGCGCCGCAGCCGCCTTTCCATGGCTTCCCGCTCGCATGCGCGCATGATTTGGTCCTGGACATTCCCGCGCTGTTGGATGATCCAGGCGATTTCCTTCATTTCTTGCCGCTGCAACACACTGCGGCCCAAGCGGGCCCAATGGCAGGTGACGCCCAATATGAGCAGGCCGATTGAGAGGTGGCATGCTGTGGCAACGGGCAGCGGGTTTTGGGTCCACCAGAAGAGCGAAGCGCACCACAACACCACGGCGACGGGAAAGCACAGGAGCGCCCAATGCTGGAAGGAGACTCCTGCGGCCCTTGGACTGTGGGCGTCCCAAGCGCATTGGATTTCCCAACGCATGGCGAAACCAATGGCCAAGGCAGAGCCGAGCACAGCAATGGAACAAAACAGGAACATGGCGGCAAGTCAGTCAAGTGCCCCCTATAGGGTTCCTTCAATTTAAGCCATCCAGTAAGCGGCGCACAGCATCGTAGGGGAGGATTTGTGCGTGATGGCCCTCTGCTTGTAACTGTTGCCAAGCCGCGGGGAATTTGGGGTTGGAGCGCACCTGCCTCAAGGCCTCAGCAGCGAGGAGGGCTTCCGTTGAATCCCGCCATTGTCGGGCCCGCCGTTCGTGAAGTTGTCCGCTTTGTTGGGCGGCTGCGAGGCGGTCTTCCAACTGGTCCATGAGGGTGTGGACTTGTCCGGAATCCAATGCGGATCCTGTGCCAAACAGCGGGGGTGCGCCATCGGCAGGCGCCGAGAGCAGGGACAGTGCCCCTTTGTAGACGGCGAGCGCAGATTCGGCAGCGGCGAGGCGCTCCGGTCCACCGTCTGCTTTGTTGACCCACACGGCATCGGCCCATTCGAGGATGCCGCGCTTGATGCCTTGGATGCCGTCCCCTCCACCGGGGATGAGCAGCAAGACAAAGACGTCTGTCATGCGGCGGACATCTGTTTCGCTTTGGCCTACCCCCACGGTTTCGATGAGGATGCGGTCAAATCCAGCCGCCTCGCAGAGCAGGGCGACTTCTGCGGTGGCTTCTGCCACACCACCGAGGGTGCGGCCCGATGGGGAGGGGCGGACGAAAGCGTTTTGGTGTTGCGCCAGGTCCGACATGCGGGTTTTGTCGCCGAGCAGACTGCCTCCCGTGCGCTGGCTGCTCGGGTCCACCGCCAAAACCGCCACCTTGTGTCCGCGGGAAATCAAGTCGAGGCCTGCAGCTTCAATCCAGGTGCTCTTGCCGGCCCCGGGAACGCCGGTGATGCCATAGCGCAAGGCTTTGCCCGATTGTGCCGAAGCCTTTTGGATGAGGGCCTCTGCAGTGGGTCGGTCTTCGGGCTTGGCGCTTTCGATGAGGCTGATGGCCCGTGCGAGAGCGGTGCGGTCTCCGGCCAGAATGTCCTGCAACCACCCGTCGACATCGACTTGTCGCTGGGCGCGTGCAGCGCGAATTCGGGCAAGCGCGCGGTCGCGCGCCTCATTTTCAAGGTCTTTGGCCATCCCGTGGGCAAGTTAGCGGTAGTTTGGCACCATGGCGAAGAGACTGTCTTTCCTTCCGTCCGTCCAGCTGTTTTGTGTGGGACTGCTTTGCACCTTGTCCGCGGGTTCCATGGCCCAACAGGACACGCTCAAAGTGGCCTTAAATGGAGAAGTACTCGGGCCAGATGGCCGCGGGCTGCCCGGCTGTATGGTCGTCAACCACTCCACCGGCGAAGGAAGATTTGGCAGTGCAAGCGGCAGGTTTGCCCTCAATGCCGCCCCCGGCGACACCATTCAGTTTGCCGCCATTGGCTACCGAACCGTGTCACGTCAGGTGCCGCAAGACAGCGCACCTGCGAGCGGCTGGTCGTGGTCGGTCCACTTGGCGAGGATCGCTGTCAGCGTCGGAACTGCCGAGATCATCGCTCCTCGTGACCTTGGGGACATCGTCCGGGACATCGAAGCACTCGGCTATGACGAGAAGGAATACAGGACCACGGGTATTGACGCATTGACCAGCCCCATTACCTTTTTGTACGAGCAGTTTAACCGGCTCGAGCGGAGCAAGCGCGAGGTGGCCAGATTGGAAAACGAGGACAGGCGCAGGGAACTGCTGAGGGAGCTGCTGGGCAAATACGTGGACTACGATATCGTATCGCTCGAGCCCGGCGAATTCGAGGCTTTCCTCGATTTTATGGATCCGGGAGAAGCGGTGCTCAAGGCACTGACCCAATACGAGTTCATCCTCTGGACCCGGGAACGGTTTACGGCCTTCCAGTCTAGGCCCGAACGGCTTGAAGATGTCGACTACGAATACCAGTGGGACGATTGATGCGCCCGGTACATATGCCTATTCGAGATAGGCCGAGTCGAGATAAAAAGTAAACGCCTTGAATACCAACCCCGCCATGGCCAACCCAATGGCGGCGACCCGGAGGTTGCGGCGGTGGTTCTCGTAGGCATCAAACCGCACCACGAGGTCCGCGAAGAGCGAAATGGAGGCGATGGTTTCGAACAAAGTGACCCAGCCTCGGCGATCGTCGATGAAGTGCATTGCGGCTCCAGCCCAACGTCCGATACCGGCACCATCGAATATGGTATCTACCAGAAAGACAAGATTGTAGGTCACCAAGAGAAGCAGGCTGCCGTCGAGCAACCACTGATCTTGCCCCTTGTTTTCGTCTCCTTTCATGGGCCTAAGCTACGGGCGGAAAGACAACTGCAAATCGGGCCGTGGCATGGGTACAACATTTCGGTGCTTACCTTCGTTCCCTACCTGTTATGCCGAAACCGAATCCATCCAAATTGAGGAGCGTGTCCGCCAGAAGCAGTGCTTCGGCCTTGGACGCCGATCAGTTGCACCGCCACGCCAACCTGCAGCGGTTGTTTGTTGTGACCATGGGCTGTCTTTGGCTCATGGCCTTTGCGACCGGGTGCAGCAGAAGCTCCAAGAACTGCAGCGCATACGACGGCGTGGATTTTTCTACAGCTGTGGAGACGGAGCAGGTCACGGTCCAGACTGTGGACTGACCCTTAGAATTGGAAGTAAATAAACGGTGTTCCTCCAGCTGAGAGGATGGCCGATGCGATCGTGACCACCGCGATGGCACCACCCACTTGCAATGCTATGGGGGCCTCAACAAAAGCTTCCCGGTATTTGTGCTTCACGCGAGAGGGAAGCAGGTGGATGACATAGCCCAACGCCATCACAGCAAACACGGACCGGTAGTGTCCGAGCACTTCCGCACCCACTGCCCATGGTGTGGATTCGACCAGCTTGGCCAAGATGGTCATGGCGGTGTCCCATTCGCCCACCATGTCGTGTTCTGTGCCAAATGTGGCCCAAGTGGTGTGTGAGGCACTGCGGAACCAAATGCGGGTGAAGGTGATGAAATGGAAGGTGAGGCCCACAGCCACAGCCCGCTTCCAAAAGGTGTCCTTGGCTTCCCACGGGCTCACCTTGCGCCACAACTTGTAGACGGTAATGCCAATCCCATTGAGGCCGCCCCAGATCACGAAATTCCAGCCCGCGCCGTGCCACAGGCCACCGAGCAACATGGTCATCCAGATGTTGATGTTGGTGGTGACCCATCGGTGGAAGGTGGGAATGCGCGCCATGGCAAGTGCGGCGGCCATGACCACGCCAGCAATCCCGCCCAAAACTTTGGGGTTGGGCCACATCAGGGCCACAAAACTGAGCAGGAACACCCCGCAAATTGAAGTGAACCAGGAAGCGCGCCTGTTGCCTCCCATAGGGATGTAGAGGTAGTCCTTGAGCCATCCCGAAAGGCTCATGTGCCAGCGCTTCCAGAAGTTGCCGCAGCTGTCCGCTTTGTAAGGGCTGTTGAAGTTCTGAGGCAGGTGGTAGCCCATGAGCAGGGCCACGCCAATGGCCATGTCGGTGTAACCACTGAAGTCGGCGTAGACCTGGAGCGAATAGCCGTACATGGCCATGAGCACTTCGAAACCACTGTGGGCGGAAGGGTCGGCAAAAACGCGATCATTGAAGTTGACCGCAATCCAATCCGCGAGCAGGACCTTCTTCAAGAGTCCATTGAGGATCCAAAACCCCGCCCTGCCAATGGTATCTCTGGAGACCGGTTTCGGAGAAAGGATCTGCGGCACGAAGTCCTTTGCCCTCACGATGGGGCCCGCCACCAATTGAGGGAAGAACGACACATAAAAGCCGAAGTCACTCAGCCTCCGGAGGGGCTGTATGAGACCGCGCCGGATGTCAACGGTGTAGCTGATGGTTTGAAAAGTGTAAAAGCTGATCCCCACCGGCAGCAGGATGCGGTCTACCGACCAGCTCGTCCCCGCGACGGCATTACACCCCATGGCCAGCCAGTTGCGCGGAATGATGGAGGCGCCTGTCGCTGTGTTCCACGATTCGGTCAGGAAATACGTGTACTTGAAGTAAAAGAGCACCGTGAGGTTGAGGAAGATGCTCAAGGCGAGCCAGCCATTTTTGGTTCGGTCTGTCCGTCCGGCAGCGATGCGGTGACCGATGAAGTGGTCGCTCACCGTGGAGAAGGCCAAGATCAAAACGAACCAACCGGAAGTCTTCCAATAAAACAGCAGGCTTGCAGCCAGCAGCCACAGGTGGCGCAGAGAGCGCTGTCGGTCCCGATGCATGCCTGCATCCACTGCCAAGACCACCAAAAGGAACAGCCAGAAGGAGCCGTCCAGAAACGTCCAAGGGGCCGCAGCATTGTGGTGGAAGATCCCGTGCAAAGCGTTCATGGCGATTCCAGTCGTTGGTCAAGGGCTGCCCTGACAAGCAGTTCATAGAGCATTTCCCCAATCAGGATGTAGCCATCCTTCCGGAAATGCAGCCGGTCTTGGGCGGCAAAGCCCGTGGCGTGGAGGGCATCGATGGCGCCTTTCCCGCCAAGGTGGCCATACAGGTCCCAACAGGCTACAGCCCGTTCTGACACCAGGCCAAACATCGCTTGGCGCACGGTTTCGGCATTGGGGTTGTGTCGGTGTCGATAGTGGCTGTCGTTGTTGGTGACCAACAAGATGTCTGCCCCGGGGTGGGCGGCGCGGATGGTGTCGATCATGGCTTCATAATGCCGGGTGAAACGGTGCGCATCGAAGCGTTGCTCGGCCATGTGGGCGTCGTTGATGCCCCATGCGAGTATGACCAGCTGAGGCGCCACTTCCCTGAGCTGGGAGGAGAAGTGGGGGTTGCGCATCCAAGAAGTCGAATTGGCGCCGTTGGCCCCGAGGTCGTGAAAGACGAATCCAACCTCTTCGGGCACCCATTCAACCCCCTGCAAGGCGCGCGGCCCTGAATCGGAGGGCATCAAGGTGAGGGTGTCAGGGGCGGGGTTGTGCGCGGGCCCCCACCATTGGGCGATGCCCGCCGTCTCCTGGGCTTTGAGGTCGGGCATCCAAGAAGTGGGCAAGATGGGGGTCCAGCCGCTGGCGGAGTCAGGGGCGGAGAGGACGCGGATGCCGGAAATGCAGTGCTCACCTGCTGGCGCACCGCTCCAACCCGCTACAGGCGCCCCGTGTTCGGTGCGCGCCTCGACCCCGGTGATGCCCCATTCTGCGCGGTGTCGGCGGTGGGCACAGGAATGCCCTTCCCATGCACCAGGGGAGGACCAGCCGCGCTCCGGTGGACCATTCGATTGAACGAGACGGTGAGGCGGCTGTATGCCACACCCCGTGACGATGCCCGGCCGGTCTTCCGCGAGCCGCTGCCGAAAAGACCAACCGATGCGACCGGCCTGCACGTGAGACCCCCCAAAGTGGATCACTTGCAGCGGTCCGTCTTGGGCGGGCTGGGCAGCCGTTTCAAACAGCAAGGCGTCCCACACCTTGAGAAAACGCGTCAGGTGTTCGGCGCCCATCAGCGCACCATCCATGGGCGAGAGCAGCCCCAGGTCATCATCCCGGTGGATGTCACCGCGTTGGACCAGGGGCCCCACTTCTCCGGACTCCGCTTCCGTGGCCGCAGCATCGTGTTGTCCCCAACTGGAGCCTGACCCCATGAGCAACACCACCACAAGCGCGTGTGCTGCATGCCGGATTGCGTTTCGGAAAAGGCGGTCAATGCGTCCCATCGGATTTCATGAGCGGTGCAGGTGGTGGCGGCCCCGAGACTGGCGCTACAGCGCGTTTGGGCATGGAACTGGGCGCGGGTGAAGACCAATTGCGTTTCCAATCGCTGTAACAACCCAGGAAGGCACGGTCCAGGAGGGTTCCGACCCGTTTGGCGCCCAGGGGAGTGAAGTGCACGTGGTCCGGGCCAGCGAGGGCGGGCTCGCTGTCTACCCAGGCGGGCATGCTTCCCATCCCGCCCATGACTTCCAAGAGGTCCCAGTAGCCCGCACCTTCGGCCATCGCTGTGCGCTTCAGGGCGTCGCGAACGGCCCCGAGCTGAGGAAAAGACGTCCAGGCGACCCCCCGTTTTTCTGCCATGTCCGATGGGCCGATGACCAAAATGGCCGCTTGGGGAAGGAGGCGCTTGAACAGCCGGATTTGACTGGCAAACCAGCCTCCGAAGCGGTCAGCTTGTGCGGTGTCCTGACAATGAGGGACGACATTGCCGCCGTACTGCAGGATGACCAATTCTGGCCCCAAGGTCTGCAGTTGGCGACTCAAGGTGGTGCGCTCAAGTTTTCTGAACAAGGTGCCCGAGCTGCCGCGCATGGGTACCCCGTGCCATTGAACCCCTGCGCCGAAGGGCTGCAGGGCAAAGAGGCGGGGAGGCGTGCCCGAGAAACAAAAGAGCGAACCGTTCGAGCTTCCTGTGCTGGTATCGGGAGCGGCAGGAAACAGGTCTAAGTAGGCCGCAGGAGTGCCCGCCCGCAAGGTGTCCAAGTTCCGGTCATCCATCGAAACGATACAATCTGTCGTTACGGTGTCATGCCAAAGCCGGATGCCCCGCCATTGGGCAAATTGTGGGTGGTTTCGAGGCTCAGGAGCCAACCCGAGACAATGGGGGCCTGGGGTCGAATCGCTGAGCGATGCATAGCAAGCCATGAGGCCATAACGCTCATCCACATCGGTCGTGTCTCGGCGTCCGTAGCGGGTATGGCGCTTCCAAGGACCAAAGTGTTGTTGCCTGACCGCGAAGCTTTGCACCAGTGGGATGGCCGCTTGCAGACCGGGGCCGTGACCGCCCCAGCGTTGTTGCCAAGCGTTGCGCATCACACCTGAAATGCGGTCACCTTCAATTTGGCTGTCTCCATAGTGGAGCACGTCCACCTCTCCATGCTGATCCAATTGGGCAAACAACCTGGCAAATGCGGGGCGCGCCGACTCCGGGATGGTCAAGCGCAACACCTCAGGCAAGGCGGAGGCATTCGGGATGACGGCAGGTATGTTGCGCATGCGGCGGGCCGCTTGTGTGCTGTCTATTGGTGGTGTGCCCTGAGCGGAATGGATTGCCGAAGAGGTGTCTCCTTGGGCGGGTGCAGGGCCCGACAGAAGTGCATCTGTTTCTTGTGTTCCGGCCCCCGTGCTGTCCATCATGTCGACCGCGCCGTCATGGTGGGAGGACGAAGCAGCAGCGTCTGGAAGAAGAGCGTCTGCTCCAATGGCCGCCGTCCAACCCGAGTCATACTGGGCAAGCAAGTCGGATACGTCTTCCGGCTTCAAGCGTGGTATGATCAACTGAGGCGCCTGAGGGGTTAGCCATGCCCGCCATGATGCGGGGTGTTCCAGCCGTATGTCGAAGCCGCTCCATTGCCAGCCCTCGGACGGGGATAGGGCCGTCAGCAGGGTCACTGCGCACCCCACCACAGAAAGGGCCATGGCGCCCCTCCAACGGTGGTCTCGAGGTCCTGGCTCTTCCTTCATGGTGAAGGGATTTTCAACTTCATGCCTGGCCGCAAAGCCTCAGCCGGGATGTCGTTCATGCGCATCAGAGCGGCCAAGTCCGTTTGGGGATATTGCTGTGCGATGGTCCAATACGATTCGCCCTCGCGCACGGTGTGCCAAATCCAAGGAGTATCCGCTTCCAAGGGGGAAGGCTCTGTTGACTTAGACGCGGAGAGCGGGCCATGCGAACCCGGAATTTCCAGGTGCTGTCCGACCCGAATCAAATCGCCATCCAGCCCGTTGTGCCTTCTGATTTCTGCAATCCGCACGCCGTACTCGCGTGCAATCGTCCCCAGCATTTCTCCAGGAGCGACCACATGCAACGCCACGGGCAGTGGGTTGTTTGGTTGGGGCTTGCGTCCGCAAAACCCTTGCTTTTCGGACCAATTCCTGCCTGCTATGAGGGGGATGGCCAGTGACGATCGCGCAGGGGTGAAGCCGATGGAGTCGGTTGTGAACCAAGGATTCTCCATCCTGAGGGCCGCGCAAACGGCGGGATCATTGCTGGCGAGACTGAAATAGGCACCGCCCGATTCAGGACAGGCCATAAGCTCCATCTGGCCGGACCGCAGGGCCCAAAGTGAGTGGGTGTCGTCCCAATCGAAGTTGCGGTCCACCTGTAGGATCACCCGGAGCAAGTGGCACCATTCGAGCAAACTGGCGTCGAGGGAAAGGGGGTCGAATCGGCGGGCCTCCTGTGGACCACGAACAAAAGCAATCACCTGCTTCAAAGGGTCATCAGGGTATGCAGAGGTGGCCTGTTGTGCATGGGCGATGGCGGCGGGCGTCATCGCCTCATCGACGTGGCGTTCGTCCCAGCCCCTGCGTATGTCAAGTCCATGGGACAGCGCAGATGTGAGGTCCATGGCCCATGAACCTGCGCGCCTGCCGGGACCGTAGTAGGAACGGTCCCAACCGGTCAGGGCCATGGGCAGGACGACCCAATCGGCCGGCAGGCCTGCGGCTTCAAATGCGGCTTCAACCGAAGAGCGCTGACGGTCTGCGGAAGCCTCCATGAGCCGAAAACACAACATGTCTTGATCCAACAAGCGCTGCAGTGCGCGGTTGGCATGGTGCTCCGCCAAAGGCAAACGTTCGAGCTGGCCAATGAGCTTCTCGCCCCAGTCCGACCGCGGCCGCCAACGGCTGGGGTCGAGTTTCGGTTGCAACCCCCGGCGCACACATCCAGGCTCCAGAGATTCAAGGTCTTGCAGCCAAGGCGCTTGTTCCATGCCACGGATGACAAGGTCCCAGCCATTGAGGTCAGGTTGCGCCCGAACGCCATTGCAGCCCAAACCCCAAATCAAGGCGGTGACACCCCATAAAGACATTCTTCTGGCTGACAACATCTGTTCGCACGAAGATGGTTCGGTTGCGCTGTATTTTTAGGCATAGAAGGAAGCATCTGCAGGAAAATGCCAACACCAACAAAAGCCGACCTGGAGTCACAACTGGCCGCATTGGAAGCGCAACGTGCGTGGTTGAAGGCCCGGCTCGACGCTTGGGACGAAGCACGCCCGGTTGATGCCCTTCAGCAGACTTCCTCAGAATTCGGGCAAGCGGAGTTTTTCATTCTGGAGAACGCCGTTGAAGGGGCCTTCATCATGGGGGCTGACGGGCGGATTGAATCGGTGAGCCAAGCTGGCGCCAGGCTCATGGGGGGCGCCCAAGTCGCCATCTTAGGCAAGACACTCACCTCTGTGATGGGGGGCGAGGAAGCGCCAGCATGGGGCCAAAAAGTCCAGGCATGGATGTCCGGTTCCGAAGGTCACCCTCAGTTGGAATTGGAGGTCCTATCCCGCAATGCGGGCGAAACACCCAAGTGGTTGGGCCTGCACTTGCGAAGGGTGTCCGAGGGCCCGGTTGGCCCTCGTAAATTCCAAGGGGTTGTGCGCGATATCTCCCGCCAGAAGCGACTACAGCGCGCATTGAAGCGGTCGGAGGAACACTATCGGGGCATCATTGAAAACATGGACCTCGGCATCCTCGAAGTGGACAACGAGGAACGCATCGTTCGGGCTTTCCCTAAGTTTTGTGCCATCGTAGGCTACAGTGAAGGAGAGCTTCTGGGGCGCAAGGCGTCAGAACTGCTCTTGGACGGCCCGGACCAAGTCACCATGGAGGACCGCACCATGCAGCGAAGTGAGGGGCAATCAGAGCTCTATGAATGCGCCATCCGCACCAAGCTCGGCGAAGAGCGTTGGTTGCTCGTCAGTGGTGTTCCCTTGAAGGGTGAAGACGGTGAAACGGTAGGGTCCATGGGGATCCATTACGACATTACCGAGCGCAAAATCAACGAGCAGCGGCTGCAACAAGCCATGCTCGAGGCCGATTCAGCCCGGCGCGCGGAGCGGGCATTCTTGGCCAAGATGAGCCATGAAATCCGCACGCCAATGAACGCCATCATCGGCATGGCGCACCTCCTTGAAGACTCGGGTTTGGATCGGGATCAGCGCGCTTACGTGGAAGCGATCTCCAAGGGAGGCGTGTTGTTGAAGGGCCTGCTCGATGGCATCCTCGATCTCGCCCGTCTCGAAGAAGGACAGGCAAAGTTGAAGCTTCAGCCAGCGCATGTGCGCCCCTTGTTTGAAGGTGTCTTGGAAGTATACAGTGCCTTGTTGTCCAACAAGGGGGTCGCATTGAAGTTGGAGTGGGACCCCGCACTGGACGCCCCACTGGAGATCGACATTCAAGCGCTATCTCAGGTGTTACTCAACCTCGTGGGCAACGCTGCCAAATTCACGGCCCAGGGGGAAGTAAGTATCGCGCCGCGTTTATTGGAGGAAGGAGACCAATTGATGCTCGAGGTGGTGGTCACGGACACGGGCAGGGGCATTCGTTCCGATGCATTGGAAACCATCTTTGATCGCTTCGTGCAGGAGACAGATGCTGGGCAGAACGAGAGCGGGGGCAGTGGCCTAGGCTTGACCATTGTACGCGAACTGTGCAGCCTGCATGGCGGCACCGTGAGGGTGCAAAGCGAACAAAACGTGGGCAGTGTCTTCACTTTCACCTTTGCTGTGGCCAAAACCACCGCAGGAAAGAACGACACCAAAGAACTCAGTCCGGAAATATTGCAAGGCCGCCGGGTCCTCATCGCAGAGGACAACCCTGTCAATGCTTTGTACGTGAAGCGCTTGCTGAAAAAATGGCAAGTGAAATATGACTGGGTACCAGACGGTCAAAGGGCGGTAGAAATGGCGGGCAGCCATGATTGGGACATCATTCTTATGGATGTCCAGATGCCCGGAATGGGTGGCTTGGAAGCCACGCGTCTCATCAGGTCGGCTTCCAAAGGGACCTCCATCATTGGCTTGAGCGCCTTCGCGTTTCACAAGGATGTAGAGGAGGCGCTGAAGGCCGGTATGATTGGATACCTCAAGAAACCCTTCTCGCCTGAGGAACTCTTGAAGGTGCTGTTGAAAGCCCTGGATTGAACCCGTTTTGTATTTGTCCCGCCTGTTAAAATGAGGCGGCCAAACACCTCAATTCATCGATAAAAGTTGTGTAAGAGTAGACAAATGTTGTTGTAGCGTTGGGATTTACGGGTATAATGTGTAAATTAGAGTGTGTGGTTGACAGGCACTTCGGTTCAGTCCGAAGTCAATCACAGTTGTGAATCGTAGAGAAGCACCCGCAACGGCGGGTGTTTCCATTTTACGGGGTTTCTGTTGCCTTTCGTCAAAACTTGTGGAGAAGCCCTAAAGCACATGAAGCCAAGCTCCTTGAGTGTCTTCTAACTTGAACGGCATGGAAGGGGACAGATCGAGTAAACGGTTCAAAGTGATGGGGGGGAGGCGCAGTTTTGATGTCTGCGAATACGTCCAGGAAATGCAGGATTCAGGCGGACAGTTTGCCTTGTATGTAGGCTGCGACAGCCAGAATTACCGCAGCTACACCGTCTATGTGACGACGGTGGTGTTTCGCTATCCCGGTGCTGGTGCGCACGTCATCTACCGGAAGGAGAAAGTGCCCCGTATCGCCGATATGTGGACCAAGCTGTGGGGGGAAACCGAGCGGTCGGTGGCGCTGGCACACATGCTCCGGGAGGAGACGGGTGTACAAGTGGAGCAGATCGACCTTGACTTCAATACCGATCCCGCGCATCCTTCCAACAAACTGCTGAGCGCTTCCACAGGCTACATTCAATCTTTGGGCTTCCAAAGTGGAGCCAAGCCTGACTTGTTGATGGCCGCCTGGGCCGCAGACGCCCTATGCCATTGAGCCCTTTCGTTTTGGAAGATGTCGTCGCGGTCCAAGCCCCGATTGACAAGCTGTGGACCTTCTTTTCGACGGCGCAAAACCTCGGGCCATTGACGCCCCCTGACCAGCAACTTCGCGTGGGAAAGGGGGGCGATCAACCCTTGCATCCAGGACTGATCATCGAAATTTCAGTGGCCCCCATGGGTTTCCGGACCGGTTGGCGCACCCACATCAAGGAGGTTGTGGAACCGTGCGATGGTCAGGCCCATTTCAGGGACATCCAAGAGTCCGGGCCCTTTGCCCAATGGGACCACCTGCACGTCTTCACTTCCCTGCCCGGTGGAGGAACCGCCATCATGGACCGCGTCGAATACAGGTTGCCGATGGGGCGACTGGGCAAGGCAGTGGCGGGCTGGTGGGTACGAGCCCAGGTGTCGGATTTGTTTGCCTATCGCCGCTCAGCCCTTCACGAGAAATTCGGTGAGATGGCACTTCCGGAGAAGTGGGCCGCAGACCGGCATTGGCCAACAGCACAGGGCAATTCCACACCGATTGTGGACGTTTGACGTCCATAAGATGCCGGTGAGGCCGCATGCTCTGCTGTAAATTGCAGCAATATGTCCTGTAGTTCCTTTTTCCGATGGATGGGCGTCTTGGCTTGTATGCTGTTTGGCACAGCCCAAGCATCGGCCCAATTTGGCATCACGCCCACGGACAGTCTTGTGGCAGAGTTTGCGACGGACAGCGTGACCCGGATTTTTCAGTTGGACTTTCCCAATGAAACAGGGGATTCGTTGGGGCTGACCTGGCGTTGGATTGACGGCGGCTGGACGGATGGCTGGGATGTCAACCTCTGCGACCTCGGCGAATGCTACACGGGAGTGCCTGCCGATGCGGACATGCTTCCCATGGGGCCAGAAGGAGCGGGATTCCTCAAGCTCATCGTGAACAGCCTGGAGGTGGAAGGAGCCTGCTTCCTGCATTTCTGGGTGTGGCCTACCGGCAACCAAGACGCCCTCGTCAATGTCTACTTTGACTTGCGCAATGGCGGCGTTTCGACCGTGTTGGGGCCGTCTTTGGCGCCTGACGAACATGCCCAGCCATACCCCGTCCCCGCTGCCATAGGGCAGCCTGTGACCTTGCAAGGTGTAAATCACCTCTGGGATTCAAAATCCGTGCAACTTTTTACCGCGCAAGGCGCGTTGGTTCCCTGTAGTTTCAACTTTTCCGGCGCCCATCCAGTTTTGGGCACGGATGGCTTGACGACTGGCACCTATTTATTGAGATACAACGATCACCTTCCGCCCGTGCGGATCATCATGGAGTAACCTGCAAACCCAAACCATGACCTCTTCCTTTTTTACCCGCGGCGCCCTGGCGCTTTCCCTGTTGCTTCACGCGACCGGAATTTTGGCCCAGCAAGCCACTTTGATCGCCGATGACCACGATGGCATCGTCGTCCGTTTTGACTTTTCTGACCCCATGTTCGAGGAGGTCGAAACGCCCGAAGGCCTTGCCATCATTCCACGGGTGCTGGGCGACACGCCCCTTCTGAGGGCGGGTGCGCCGGACCTCTCCAAGGCCGACGCCACGGTGCTCATCGGTGCAAACCAGGGCACAGCATTGGAAATCGTATCGGTCGAATTCACCGACATCGCCGGCATGAGTGTCGCCCCAAGCAAGGGCAACCTTTACCGCAATGTGGACCCTGCGACGGTGCCCTTCACCCAAGGAGCCATTTACGGTCAGGATGGGTTCTTCCCAGCAGAGGCAGCGGTGTTGCGCACGCCCTTCGTGGAGCGCGGATTGCGCGGCCAGTCCATCTGGGCACACCCCTTCCAGTACAACCCGGTTTCCGGCGTGCTTCGCACTTACCAGAGCATCACGGTGCGGGTGGTGGAAGCTGAAGCGGCAGCGGTCAACCCGGCCGTGGCACAGGTGCGCATGACCCCCCAATCGATGGGCGATGCATCCCGCCGCTACCTCAACGCCGGCGCCCTCGACGCCCGGTATGATTACATCCAGGAGCACGGAAAGGTCGTCGTGGTGACGGACGCCATGTACGACGACGTCCTCGCGCCTCTCATCGCTTGGAAGCGCGAAAAGGGCCTCGAGACCGAGGTGGTGTACGCCGCTGATTTCGGCAACGACTATAACGCCATCAAGGATTTCCTCTCCGATCAGTATTTCAATGAGGGCTTGACCCACGTGATCCTTGCAGGTGACGAGGATCAGGTGGCTGCCACACTCATCACCAACGGTGGTGGAGCGGGGTACTGCGACCCCTGCTACGGATTTGTGGAAGGCAACGACCACTATCCTGAGTTCTTTGTAGGCCGCTTGCTCGTGCACACTGTGGCCGAAATGCAGACCCTGGTGGACCGCACCCTTGAGTACGAGAAGACGCCCTTCCTCGGAGAAGAGTGGTTCAACATCGCTGTGGGCATCGGTTCCAACGAAGGCGCCGGCATCGGCGACAACAACGAATCCGATTGGCAACACCAGAACGCCATCAAAGACAAGCTGCTGGACTACGGTTTCCAGGAGGTTTGGGAGCTGTACGATGGCAACCAGAGCGGGGGCAGCCCCACGGGCGGAGAGACCGCTGACCAAGCGGGCAACCCCAACGCAGGCGACATGGTGGAGCTGGTCAACAAAGGCTTGTCCTTCATCAACTACACCGGTCACGGCTACCACGGTGGTATCGCCTCCAGCGGATTTGACATCAACGCCATCGGCCAGACCACCAACAACGGCATGTATGGCTTCTTCGTGCCTGTGGCCTGCTGCGTAGGTGACTTCGATGAGGGCGAAGGTTCTGGAGACTGCTTTGGTGAAGTGTGGATCAAGCACACGTCCAATGGTGCACCTGCGGGTGGTGTCGGCGGAGCATTCTCCAGCGTGCTGCAGAGTTGGGCACCGCCCATGCGCGGCCAGGATGAGATGGTCGACCTCGTGGTCGAAGATGGAGAGGTGGAGATCAACCACACCTTCGGTTCCATTGTGGCCCACGGCTGCGCAGGGATGATCGATTCCTACGGTGGAGCAGGAGAGGAGATGATGGACACGTGGTGCATCTTCGGTGACCCTACCGTGGTCATGCGCACGGCGTTCCCTGAAGCGCTCCAGCTTGGACACCAAGACGTCTACTTCCTCGGAACCCCTTCCATCACGGTCACCTGCCCCAATGAGGGCGCGCTGGTGGCCTTGACCTTTAACGGGGAGATTCTCGGTACGGGATTCGTGGAAAACGGCAGCGTGACGATCACACTCGCCGAGCCCATTTCCGTGCCCGGCGACTACCTGCTTACAGGCACCGCATACAACACTTTGCCTTACCAAAGCACCGTACAGGCGGTTCCCGCAGAGGGCCCTTACGTGCTGAGCAACGGCAACGCCATGCTGGATGCAGCAGGTGACAACGATGGCAACGTAGACCAAGGCGAGAGCATCGACCTTGAGCTCGACCTCGCCAATGTGGGCGTCGAGACGGCCACTGGTGTCATGGTCACCATCACCACGGACGACGCATGGGTTGAGATCACCGACGGTTCAGAATTCGCAGGAGACATCAGCGCTGAGGGTAGTCTGAACTTGGCCGGCTTCGCGTTTGACGTGGTCGCCGGCGTCGAGGACCAGCATGTCGCGGTCTTCGATGTGGAGATGGCCGACGACGAAGGCAACGTTTGGACCACTTCCTTCAACGTGGTCCTCAACGCTCCCCACTTCACCATCCTCGACCTCACGGTGGAGGACGGCGGCAATGGCATCCTCGAAAGCGGCGAGACGGCCACGCTCACCTTTACCATCATCAACGACGGCCACGACGCCGCTCCAGGCGGCTTGGGCCTCTTGGACTTCGAGCACCCCGACGTCACCATG
>JAKMCW010000040.1 GCA_022428205.1 Flavobacteriales bacterium | reverse complement strand
CCACCAATGGCATCGTCAATGGCGATGTTGCCACCGGGCAGTCCGCCACCGGGATCAAAGTTGGTTGACCAGGGGTTGTCGGTAGACTGAACCGTAGCAATGGCGGCTTCTCCAGCCGCAGCATTGGGTACGCCTTCAAGGCCGATCGTCACCCAGCTGTCATACGGCAGGTCCGGGTACACTGGAAACAGCAGTGAGTTAATGCCGTTTGGCGTAGCAGCACCCAAAGCAGCATGGTAGAAACTCGTTGTGGTTTCGACCAAAGTGGGGTTCGTGGCGTCACCTGAAACCGAAGACATGAAGTCATCGGCGTTGTTCATGGTGACGTAGAGACGGGTGCTGCTGAATCCCGTTAAGTCGGTCACGCCGAGGGCACCGACCAAAATGCCGATGTCTTCGTTGACGACTGTGACCTCAAGGGCGTAGCCTTCAGGTGCTGGAGCGGAATTGACAGCAACTTGTTGCTGAGAAAAGACGGTGGTGAGGCCGCAAAAAAGGGCGACAACCAGGTTGATGGTCTTGGACATCATGTCAAGCGATTTGGTTAAACGCGGGTTTGTGGTTCTCCGAGGAGAGTATCGAATTTAATCAGCGAAGGGGTAATTATATGCTCCGTTTACAAACTCAATACTTCAATCTTCACGACAATGTCGTTATTCGTCGATTTTTCTTGGTGTTTTATCGAATCTTCTATCGTCATATCTTCCCGTATATAAAATTATACGGGCTTCACCTCCCCCTTTCACTTCAGTTGTACCCTCCACCATTTTTTCACTTTCCCTGAACAAGAGGTGCACCAATGCCGGGAGAAGTTTGCTACATTTGCCGCCCACTTTGGTACCATAGCTCAGGTGGTAGAGCAATGGATTGAAAATCCATGTGTCCCTGGTTCGAATCCAGGTGGTACCACACCTACAACAAGCGGACTTCGGTCCGCTTGTTGCATTTTAAGCCCCTCATGGAGTCCACGCGCATCCCATCACACATTCACATTGACCCTGTTTTCAGCCATTTGACAGACTGGCTGTCGCTGCACAACCCGAGCTCGGTCGTGGTGATCAGCGACCCCATGACCGAGAAGTGGTGTCTCCCCGCACTCACGCCCCACCTCCCGCCTGGCACTCAGTTCTTACGTCTGGGCCAGCATGGCGAGAAAATCAAGTCCCTTGAACATGCCCATGCCCTTTGGGATAGCTTCGATGGAATGGGCATGGACCGCAATGGGCTGGTCATCGCACTCGGTGGCGGCACCATCACCGACCTCACTGCCTTCGCCGCCAGCACTTACTTAAGGGGCCTTTCCTTTTGGCTGTTGCCCACCACCCTGCTCGCCATGGTAGATGCGGCCATAGGTGGCAAAACCGGCATCAATTTTCGCGGCCTCAAGAACCGCATCGGCACCTTTGCACAGCCAGCTGGAATCAGCGTGCACCTGCCCTTCCTCGATTCTCTGAATGCCCGCGAAATGGCCAATGGTTGGGCAGAACACATCAAGCATACATTGATCAGCATCCCGGACGCCATCCGCTGCTCTTGGGAGGCCCCCATGGAGCAAGCCGAGCCGGCGTCCTTCCTCCTGGCCATAGAATCTTCCATTGCCATCAAAAGTGAGGTGGTGGCTCAAGATTTCGAGGAACGCACAGGCGCGCGAAAGGTGCTGAACTTCGGACACACTGTGGGACATGCCTTAGAGAGCTGGGCGCTCTATAAAGACCTGGACCTAAAACATGGAGAAGCCATCGCCTGGGGCATGCGGGTTGCACTGAAAATGAGCGAAGAACACCCTGCCTGTCCTGAGGTGCAGGCCGGTGCGTTTGATGGTGTTTCCCGCTCCATCGCCCGTTTGATTCCGCTTCCCTGCGACCTGCCTCCGGTCGATGCGCTGTGGGACTTGATGTGCACGGACAAGAAAAACACCGAGGGTGACATGAACATGATCCTTCTCAACGGCGCTGGCCGGCCTGTTTTGAACGCCACGGTGTCGTTTTCGGCAGTCAAACAAGCCATCCACAACCTGCCCTCAGGATGAACCTGCTTATCCATTGAGGCAACGGGGCGTTGCGCCTTAATTTCGCACCATGGAGGTTACCACCCTCGACGTGGCCCATCTGTTGGATGGCCTGATGGAAGATGTGCCGGCCCAGAAGCTTTCAGGGTTCTCCGGCATTGAAGATGCGGCAGTAGGGGACCTGACCTTTTTGGCCAATCCCAGCTACGAAGCGCATTTGTACACCACCAATGCCACCGCAGTCCTGGTGTCCAAGGGGTTCGTACCCACGGCCCCGCTAAAGGCAGGGACCCAATTGATTCGGGTGGACGACCCCTACGCAGCCATGGCCAAGCTGATGCAAGCATATGGCAATCAGGAGGCCGCACAACCTCAGGAAACTTTCATCCACCCTTCTGCAGTGGTCGCAGAAACCGCCCAAATCGAAGCGGGCGTCCACATTGGCCCCCTCTGCACGGTCGGTGCGAACAGCCAATTGGGGGCGGGCACGCGCATGTTGGCAGGCAGCATGGTTGGTAAAGGCTGTCACATCGGAAAAGCCGTGACGCTGGGCATGCGCAGTGTTGTGGCGGATCAATGCACGATTGGGGACCATTGCACTTTGCAGATTGGGGCCATCATCGGAGCGGACGGCTTCGGATTTGCCCCCACTGATGAGGGCTATGAGAAGATCCCACAATTGGGCACCGTGACCCTCGGACCTGGCTGTGAGATTGGCGCCGGGACCACCATTGACCGGGCCACACTGGGAGAGACTGTGTTGGGAAAAGGGGTCAAATTGGACAACCTCATACAGGTCGCCCACAATGTCCGCATCGGAGACCACACCGTGATTGCCGCACAAACGGGCATTGCAGGCTCCACTTCAATTGGAGCGCACTGCATGATTGGAGGCCAAGTGGGCATCAATGGGCACATCCAGATTGCCGACGGCACCAAGATTGCCGCCAAAAGCGGGATCACAGCCAGCATCAAAGCCACCGGGCAAGTGATGCAAGGCAACCCAGCGCAGCCCATCAAGCAGCACCAACGGATGCAACTTGCTTTGAGAAAACTCGCCAAAGAATTCACCCGAAACAGCCAAGGCGTCGGCGCGAGTGCCGCAACGTCCAAGGCCTGAGATTGAGATTCCCCACATGAATAAGGAGAATTCCCCCACTCCGGAGAAAGTCCAGCAACAGACCCTGGCTGGTGCGTTCACTTGCGAAGGTGTAGGTCTGCACACCGGACAGTCCTGCAGCGTCACTGTGAAGCCAGCGGAAGCCGATCACGGTTATGTGTTTCAGCGCATGGACCTTGAAGGCCAGCCATTGGTACCCGCCGACTGTGACCTGGTCGTAGAAACGCGCCGTGGAACCACCCTTGAGAAAAAAGGCGCCCGCGTTCACACGACAGAGCACCTGCTGGCTGCCCTCTATGGATGTGGCATCGACAACGCCCTCATTGAAATGACTGGGCCCGAAGTGCCCATCATGGATGGGAGCAGCTGGCCCTTTGTGGCCCACATCGAAGAAGTGGGCGCTGTGATATTGGAGGCGGACCGACACATCTTCAGGCTCAACGAATCCATCACCTACCACGATGGACAAGGTGTCGAAATGCTGGCTGTCCCCCCAATCAATGACGAGTTTCGGGTCACGGTCATGGTGGACTACCAAAGCCCCATCCTCGGAACCCAGCACGCCAGCATGTATCACATGGGGCAATTCGTCTCAAAGATCAGCCGGTGCCGCACATTTGTCTTTCTCAAGGAGGTCAAGCACTTGCTCGAACAAGGCCTGATCAAGGGTGGCGATTTGGACAACGCAATCGTCTTGGCCGAACGCGAATACAACCAATCCGAACTCGATGAGATTGCACAGCTGGCCGGGAAGGACAGCCTGAAGGTCGAACCCGGTAAAATTGGTGTGCTCAACAACACCAAGCTCCAGTTCGAGAACGAGCCAGCGCGACATAAACTCCTGGACATCGTCGGTGACCTCGCACTTACGGGATTCTTTGTCGAAGGCCATGTGCTCGCGGGCCGACCCGGGCATGCTGGAAATGTGGCTTTTGCCCAATTGCTCAAGCGCAAGCGCAACGCGGAAGCGGGCATCCCCCATTACGACCCCCGTGTAGAACCCTTGATGGACATCCACGACATCGAGAAGTTGTTGCCGCACCGCTACCCGTTTTTGCTGGTCGACAAAATCATCGAGCGACAGGACGACAGCATTACAGGGCTGAAGAACGTCACGATGAACGAGCCCTTCTTTCAAGGGCACTTCCCGGGTAACCCCGTGATGCCGGGAGTGCTCCAAATCGAGGCCATGGCCCAGGTGGGCGGCATATTCGCGCTCAGCGGAGTAGAAGACCCCGAAAACTGGTCCACCTACTTCATGAAGATCGACAATGTGCGCTTCAAGCAAAAGGTGATTCCCGGCGACACCATCCTCTTCAAACTACAGCTTGCAAGCCCCATTCGACGGGGTCTTGTCCACATGACTGGACGTGCCTACGTCGGCAATAAACTTGTGTCCGAGGCCGAGATGCTTGCCCAAATCATCCGTGATCGGGTCACAACTTCTTCAGAAGCATGAGTCAAGCCGAAACCGCTTCACTGATTTCGCCGATGGCATCGGTGCACCCCGATGCTCAAATCGGAGAAGGCGTTACCATTGGGCCTTTCGCGACCATCGAAGCGAACACCCAGATAGGACCGGAAACTTGGATTGGGCCCAATGCCACGGTACTGAGCGGGTCCCGCATCGGCGCCCACTGCCGCGTCTTTCCGGGCGCTGTCATCGGTGGAATGCCGCAGGACCTCAAATACGCCGGAGAGAACACCACGGTTGTGGTTGGAGACCACACCACCATTCGGGAGTGCTGCACCATCAACCGCGGCACCACAGACCGGATGACCACCCGCGTGGGCTCTCATTGCTTGTTGATGGCCTACACCCACATCGCCCATGACGCCGTGGTTGGCGACCATTGTGTCCTTGCCAACAATGCCAACATCGCGGGGCACGTGACGGTAGAAGATTGGGTGATCATCGAAGGCGTGGTCGCGGTGCAACAATTTGTGCGCATCGGACAACATGCCTTTGTCGCAGGGGGATCGTTGGTCCGCAAGAACATTCCTCCCTTTGTGAAGGTCGCCCGCGAGCCCTTGAGCTACATCGGCGTCAATGCCATCGGATTGCGCCGACGCGGTTTTGCTGACGAATTTGTGAGGGCAGTGGAGGACATCTACCGCACCCTGTATGTCACAGGGGGAAACATGTCGCAGGCCCTCAAGGTCGCTGAGCTTGAATTGCCCGTCAGTGACGCCAAGGAAACCATCCTCGATTTCATCCGCGCCTCGGACAAAGGCATCGTACGCGGCCCCTTCTAATGCCCAGCTCCGCCCTTGGTATCTCAGTAGACGGGGTGGGTAAACGCCACGGAAGGGTATGGGTTTTGCGCCACGTTAGCCTTTCGGTTGCGCCGGGTGACACCCTCGCCATTTTGGGAGCCAATGGAAGCGGAAAGTCCAGTCTGCTGCGGCTGATGTGCGGTTTCGACCGCCCCAGTGAAGGCACCGTCACCTGGCGCACTGGAACACAGGCTTTGGACGCCATGCAGCTGCCTCTGAACATCGCCTATTGTGCCCCGGACCAATCGTTGCTCGCTGACTTGACCGTAACCGAGCACATACGATTGCACCAAAAACTGCGGCCAGCCCTGCCAGGGTCAGATGTACATGCCGTTGCTGCGCTGGCGCTTCTGCAGGAGAAAGGACATGTGCGCGTGCGCGACTTGAGCTCTGGCATGCGTCAGCGGCTGGCACTGGCGCTGGCTTTTTCAACGGATTGTACCGCGCTGTTTCTGGATGAGCCCACCTCCCACCTCGACCGCGCAGGCAAAACCTGGTATGCACAGCTGGTCTCAGACTGGCAGAAGGGCCGGTCTTTGGTGGTCGCGTCGAACCATGATCCAGGGGAATATCCCGGTGCACAGGCCGTGTGGGAATTTCCCGCTTCCTGATTTTTTTAAGTCCTTAATACCCTGATTTTAAGCGATTTATGTCGCTTTTTTGTGCTGCCCCCAACACATTTTGAAACCAAGAAGGAAACGAGGCCGTAAAGGGCCCTGAATCCACACAAACCTCTTCAGAATGATTCGCACAATTTCCCTTACCCTCGCCCTCTTGGGCACCTTCTTCCAGACCGCCTCAGCTTTTTCTCCGCAGGAGGAACTGTGCAAGGTGGAACAGGACTACATCAACACCGCCATCTTTCTTGACGGTCAATTCACCCAGTCATTCCGGGCTTGCAGCAAAGGCGCCATTTCTTATGTCGAGCTTATCGCCGCAGTTGACTTCAACGGCGGCTACCTCGACGTGGCCATCCTCGATGACAACTACACCCGCAAGGCGATGACGACGGTGACCGCAGCCAACTATAACGGCACCAGCCTGGTGTTGGGTAACCTCGCCATTCCGACTTTGAAGAATGACGGCTTTACCATCATGGTGCGTGCCCGTGACGGTGCTACCTGTGTCATTCCTGGCACCGAAGAAGCAGATCAGTTTGTCGGCGAAGCTCGCCTCAACAACAGCGTACTGAACAAGAACGCCAAGTTTACTTCGGGCATTCGCGGCGCAGAACCCACTTTGAACGCTGCCGATGAAGGAAAGAAGTCCGGCATTAGCTCCAACGACGTGCCTGACAACGTCATGAGCCGCACCGCTTCAGGATTGGACCTCGCCGTTTCTGGCGACTGCATCATGGCTCAGCGTGAGTCCAATGGTGTCATCAACGTCAATGGCGGTGGCTTCATGCAGACCTTTACTTCTTGCAACCGCGGACGTGTGGTTGAAATCAAGTTGGCCACACCCTTTGTTGAGCCTGGCTTTGACTACGAATACGCCCTCATGCACTTCAACGGCGACCTGATCGCATCTGGCACGTTCAATAACGAAAACGTGACCGATGGTGAGTTGAAGCTGACCTTTGACGATGGCAGTGTTCGGAAGGACCAGCGCCTCGCCCTGAAGGTGACGTGCCCCGAGGGTGCCCGCATAGCCATCTTGGCCAAGGGTGTCAACAACACCGACTTCGGCCGCCTCTACGTAGACGGTCAGGCTGTGCCCTTCAATACTGCCATGGCTGCAGGCCTTGAAGTGGCCACCGCCGAAGATGTCCAAGGAACCGATGAGGGCCGCGCAGAACTCTCATTGAGCGCCTTCCCCATCCCTTGTGGCGATGTCCTCAATGTCGATATCCGCGGAACCTTGCAAGATGGCGCCCTCCTCCAGGTGCTTGACCATCAAGGCATGCCCGTGAAAGCCATCTCACTGACGGCTGGTAAGTTGGACCGCCCTGTGCGCTTCACTGACCTCGGCAACCTCCGCCCCGGCATTTACAGCTTGCGCCTTTTGAGCGGACGCCAAGTGGTATCCATCCGGATCCTCAAGAGCTAAACCTCATTCTGAACGCTTCAAGAAAGGCGGTCTTCTTCGGAAGGCCGCCTTTTTTGCTGTTAGACCTGGTGTGCCGGGCGCAAAAGGTCAAATACGGTCTTGACAGGCGCAAAGGTTTGAGATGGAACCTCTACGAACAGGGTGTTCCATCGGCCCATGGCCCCATTCCAAAGCCCTGGATGCTCCAGCCCGACCAAGGGGCGTCCGCCAAATGACTTGGAGACCAAGAAATCACGCCGAAGATCCACGAATTGGTCGAGATCGTATGGGGTGCCGTCCGCGCGGTGCAATACGCACACCAAGTCCACTGGATTGAAATGGGTCGCCCCGGCGATACAATTGCCGATTCTGGGGTCGCCCAGGTCCATTTCTGCAGACTCTACAATCTGTGCCCGCAACGTGCCCTCGTCATCCCGGAGCCAAAAGGGACCGCCGCCTGGCTCACCTTCATTGCGCACCATCCCGGCGACCAACAAAGGGCGATCCAGTGCATCCCGGAGGGCCTGTTCGCCTTCGACCCGGGGTTCGCCAGGATAGCACATCCCCCTGCCCAGCCACACTTCTGCCAACCGGGTATTGCCCGTGGACAGCGCCTCTAAGGCTTCCGTCCTCGACTCCTTGAGTTCTGCTGCCAAGCCCAATAACGCTTTGCGCCAAGGCAACACCTCATCATGGGCCGTTGTAGGGCGCACATTGTCGATGTTTTTGATGCTCAACATGGCACCTGGGTGGGCCTGAGCGAGATCGCTCATGTTGCGCAGCAGCGCACCATGGCCTCCAGGCCTGAACAACGGTGACCCATCCTCCTTTAGAAACGGCTTTCCCTGACTGTCCATCGCCATGGCATCCGTTGCGGGATGCTGCACCGAAGTGGTGACCTCCACGCCGAGGTCATTCGCCCATGCTTCGAGGCGTTGCGCCCAGTGCTCCCTGCCTATTTCAGGCAAGGTGAAATGCACTTTGGGGGACTCCACTCCCGGCAGGGTCGCCTTCCATTCGTGCATGTGCTCTTCAAAAGCGGTTCGCGCAACCGATCCATACCTGTGAAAAGGCAACCCTCCTTTGGGTTGGGCCGGCAAGCCGAGCCGTGCCATCACCGCATCCAAACGCTCCTCAATGGTGTCGCAAGGGCCGGTCGCCTCGGCCGCACCGCGAAAAGGGAAGGCGTCCCATCTCGCGTCGAATTGGCTGACCGCTTCCCTGTTGCCCGAGGCGAGGGCCTTGAACATGCGGCTGGCGGCACCACTGGCCGGAACAAAACGCACGGCTTCTTCACTGCTGAGTTTCGCACCGCGCTCTGCCAAGCGGGCCATCGCTTGACCAGAAAGTGATTTGATGCCTTGGCCGCGTTGACACGCTGCTTCGGGCTGACAATGAGAAGGGCCTTTTTGCAGCCGCGCCCACTGTCTGCTTAATTCTGCCTCTGAAATGCCATGCCCTCGGGCAGCGGCAATGAACTCAGAAGAAAAGGCAGAATGCATGGTGCAAAAGTACCCCAAGCATTTGGCCTTACCGCACAGCTATGCCATGGACTCAGGCGCGCCGATGCAATCGCCGGCTCGGGCGCAGGCGCGCCGAATCGGTTTCAGCACTTGCGCGTGGCTGATGCAAACCCTGTCGTTCGCGGTCTGCGCGCAATGCATCCAGTGCGGCATCCAAACGGCGTGAGGCCTGCTCCAAAAGCGGAGCGAGAATATCGGCAGAGCCCCCCGATCGCGAGGCCTGTTCAATCGCCAAGACATCTTCCAGCAATGGCTGCATGCCGAGCATACCCACGCTGCTCTTGGCTTTGTGCGCGAGCGGGTGCAAATCGCTCCACTGGCCCTCTTGGCCCAGTCGGGCCATGGCGGCGAAATACCGCGGTACCTCAACCTCGAAAATATCGAGGATGCGCAAGACCATGGCTTCATTGCCTTGGAACACCTGCTTGAGGTAATCGAGGTTGTAATGTTTCGCGGACATATTTGAACCGGCCGGAGCTATTCCGACCATGCCTCTACGTCTGCGCGCCTTGAAAGGTTACCGATATTTGCAGCATGTCGTCTACGTCCCCCACCCCGCGTATCCTCGTCACTGGTGGCGCTGGCTTTATAGGCTCTCATACGGTGCTCGCATTGGCTGAAGCCGGCTATGCGCCCGTGATTGTGGACGACTTACGGAACAGCCGTGCCGAGGTGCTCGATGGCCTCGAGCGCATCATGGGCCACCGCGTGGAGTTTCACGGTGTGGACTGCGGGGACCGCTCAGGAATGGAAGCCGTCTTTGCCCAGCCTGTGCATGGCGCCATTCACTTCGCCGCAGACAAGGCCGTCGGTGAAAGCGTCGCTTCGCCGGAACAGTACTTCTCCAACAACATCGGCGCCACAGCCAACCTCACCGCCATGCTGCGCGCAGCGGGAGTTCAGCACCTGGTGTTCAGTTCCTCTTGTACTGTCTACGGGGAAACCGACACTTTGCCTGTGGCAGAGTCAGCCCCCGTCCAGCCCGCAGCATCGCCTTATGGCTACACCAAACAGGCTTGCGAGCATCTCCTCAGATACAGCCACACCGCTGCGGAAGGCGCTTTGGGTGTTGCCTTGTTGCGGTACTTCAATCCCATCGGCGCCCACCCCTCTGCTGAGATTGGTGAGCTGCCCATTGGCACCCCGGCGAATCTGGTGCCCTTTCTGACACAAAGCGTTGCGGGATTGCGACCTGCGTTGACCGTATTTGGAGACGACTACCCCACCCCAGATGGCACCTGCATCCGCGACTACCTCCATGTCTGCGACCTCGCTGAAGCCCATGTCGCCGCCTTACAATGGCTTGAAAAGAGCGCCGGTGCGCTCGAAGCCTTCAACCTCGGGACTGGGCAAGGCAGCAGTGTCAAAGAGGTGATCGCGGCTTTCGAAGCGGCAACTGGCAAGTCGGTTCCCCACCAATTTGGAGACCGCAGGCCAGGTGATGTCACCGCAATCTATGCTGATGCCGGCAAGGCGGCTGAGCTTTTGGGATGGCGCACGCAGCGCTCGCTTCAGACCTGTCTTTCCGATGCTTGGCGGTGGCAGCAAAAGTTGTCGGCATAGCCTCTAGAGGACGCCACCCCATTCGATGACGCTCCGCACGACGGCATAACCCAGAAGAAATCCGAGCGCCAGTTCCCCGGGAGTATGTACCCCCAAGCGCATGCGTGCCCATCCCACCACGCCCGCTGCTGCAAAGCCGATGGGCAAGAAGTCGGCCATTCCCAACCCGTGGAGCAAGTCAAAAGACCACCACGCTCCCAAAGCGCCGCCTTGGGCCAGCAGGTGCATGCTCACCTTGACCCAGCGGGTCAACACCATCGCCATCGCCAAAGCAAGCATCATCGCAAAAACCAGCGACAGCACCTCCGTGGGCAGGAACACCCCGGGCCGCGTCAACGCGTAATACCCCAGCAGCTGATAGAACATCACCACCAAGAAGGGAACCCATCGTTCTTGCCGCTGTGACGCTTCGAGGTCGCTCAAGGCGCCACGCCGATGCAATACGTAGAGGGAAATGGCCGGCGCAATGGCGTTGATCAGCAGAATCGACAGGACGTACACCATCATGGCCGGCTGCAACCTGAGCCACGGATCTACCGACCACAGCAGCAGAAACACAATGAGCGGCATCCACAAAGGATGCAGCACATAGGAGATCACCAAGGCCAAACTGCGCATCAGAGCTCCTTGCGCAGGCGGGCGACCGGAATGCCCAGCTGTTCCCGGTATTTGGCCACGGTTCTACGGGCGATACGGTACCCCTTCTCCTGCAGCACATTCATCAGCTTCTCGTCGCTGAGCGGCTTGCGCTTGTCCTCGGCCTCGACAGCCTCCTCCAAGATTTTTTTGACCTCTCGGGTCGACACTTCCTCTCCACTTTCGGTGGTCAGGGACTCACTGAACAGCGACTTGAGCAAGAAGGTGCCGTAGGGGGTCTGCACGTACTTGGAGTTGGCCACCCTCGACACGGTGCTGATGTCCATGTTGATCCGCTCGGCCACGTCCTTGAGGATCATGGGTTTCAAATCCGTCTCATCACCTGTTAGGAAATAAGCCTCTTGGATCTGAAGAATGGCCTGCATGGTCACCCTCAAGGTGTTTTGGCGCTGTTTGATCGCATCGATGAACCACTTCGCGGCATCGACCTTGCGCTTGACAAACGTGATGGCCTCCTTCTGAGCCCGGTCGGGATCCTTGGCCGCAGCATAGCCTTGCATCATCTCCCGGTAATCCTGCGAAACCTTGAGTTCAGGGGCGTTTCGGCCATTGATTTGCAGGCGCAGCTCGTCCCCTTCTACAGAGACGTGAAAATCCGGGACCACCGCTTGGATGGGGCGGGCATTGTCCGCACCAGAATTGCCGGGCTTGGGGTTGAGCCGCGTGATTTCCGCCATGGCCGCCCTCAGGGCATCCTCACCCACTTCAAATCGGGCCACCAGCTTGTCGTAGTGCTTCTTGGTGAAGGCATCAAACTGTTCTTCGAGAATGCGCCGTGCCAGACGCAGCGAAGGCGTTCCATCCGCATCGTGCCCCTCGAGCTTTCGGTCGATTTGCAACAACAGACACTCCCGGAGGTCCCGGGCCCCAACACCTGCCGGGTCCAGTTGGTGCACGATGTCCAAGACGGCTTCAAGTTCTTCCTCGCTTACCTCTACCCCTTGGCCAAAGGCCAAATCCGAGGATATGGCGTACAGGTCGCGCCGGAGATAGCCCGCCTCGTCGAGGTTACCGATGAGAAAAGTGGCCAACATGCGCTGCCGGTCTGAGACCGGACGCAAGCCCACCTGAGCAGTCAACCGCTCCGAAAAAGTCTCGCCAGAACCAAATGCCGTCTCCCGGTCCTCGTGCTCTGCGTGGTTGTTGACGGCGTACTTGTACCCCGGTGTGGGGTCATCCAAATAAGCGTCAAAATCAAAGTCATCCCTGGTTTCACCCCGGTCATCGTCAAGACCTTCTGCGCTGTCCACATTGGCCTCCTCATCGCGGCCTTCCTCAAGCGCCGGATTGGCCTCCAACTCTTCTTTGATCCTCGCCTCCAACTCCAAAGTGGGCACCTGCAACAGCTTCATCAACTGAATCTGCTGGGGACTCAGCTTCTGTTGCAGCTTTTGTTGGAGGCTTTGCTTGAGCATGTGATAAGATAACGCCCAAGGCGCCGATGCAGTACTTAGAATTCTGCGTTCAGCGGTGTTCTGGGGAATGGAATCACATCGCGAATGTTGGTCATGCCGGTGGCAAACATCACCAGGCGCTCAAATCCGAGGCCAAAACCGGCGTGGGGTGCAGTGCCGAAGCGGCGGGTATCGAGGTACCACCACACGTGGTCTTCGGGGATATTGAAATCCGCGCATTTCTGTTGCAGCATCTCCAAGCGTTCCTCTCGCTGGCTGCCGCCCACCAGTTCGCCGATGCCAGGCACCAGTACGTCCATGGCCGCCACGGTCTTGCCGTCGTCGTTGGCACGCATGTAGAAGGCCTTGATTTCGGCAGGATAATCGGTGAGGATGACCGGCTGCTTGAATTTCTTCTCGACCAGCCAACGCTCGTGCTCACTCTGCAAGTCAATGCCCCACTCGACGGGATACTTGAACTTCTTCTTTTTGAAAGGCTTTGAGTTCCTCAAGAGGTCTATGGCCTCGGTGTAGGTGATCCGGATGAAGGGATTCTCGGTGACGAACTTGAGCCTTTCGATGAGGCCCATTTCATTGCGCTGGTCTGCGGGCAGCTGCTTTTCCGCATCGGCTTCGCGCTTGGCGAGAAAGGCCAACTCCTCAGGGTAGCGCTCGAGGATGCGCTGGAGAACGAATCGCAAGCAATCCTCCGCCAGGTCCATGTTGTCATTGAGGTCATTGAATGCCACTTCTGGTTCGATCATCCAGAACTCAGCGAGGTGGCGTGACGTGTTGCTGTTTTCGGCGCGGAACGTGGGACCAAAAGTGTACACCTTGCCGAGGGCCATCGCTCCCAATTCAGCCTCCAACTGGCCACTCACAGTCAAGTTGGTCGGTTTCCCAAAAAAGTCAGCGGCATGGTCCACACCGCCCTCCTCAGTGCGCGGCACATTCTCGAGGTCCAGCGTCGTCACCTGAAACATCTCGCCGGCACCTTCCGCATCACTGCCGGTGACGATGGGCGTATGCAGCATGTTGAAGCCTTCCTGATTGAAGTACTCATGGATGGCATACTGCAAGCCGTGTCGCAAACGGAACACTGCATTGAAGGTGCTCGTGCGGAAACGGAGGTGCGCCTTTTCGCGCAGAAACTCCATCGTGTGCCGCTTCATTTGAATCGGATACACCTCGGGGTCAGCATCACCCAGCACTTCGAGCGCACTCACCTCGACTTCCGTGGCTTGGCCCTGGCCTTGGCTTTCGATGAGCTTGCCCGTGGCGGTAATGGCCGCACCCGTGGTCAGCCGCTTGCGCAAGGCCTCGTCGGTATTGTCCCGGTCCAGCACCAACTGCAGGTTGGTGAGGCTCGAGCCGTCGTTGATGGACAAGAACTGGTCGTTGCGAAAAGTCCGCACCCAACCGCATATGGTCACGTCGTGGCCGACAAGGGTGGTGTCGAGCAATTGAGAAATTGTGTGGCGCTTCACGTTGTCGTCTTTTGAAGAAGGGCAATCACTGCGCACGGAATCGTTCCGAGCACCCTGCAAAGATGCGGCGATTCACGCCTTTACAACGTCGTGTTGCTCGTCCTTGGCCACAACACCATCTCGAAGGCGCACCACCCTCTTGGTGTGGGCGGCGATGTCCTCCTCGTGCGTGACGATGATCACGGTGTTTCCGGCGGCATGAATTTCCTCGAAAAGGGCCATGATTTCTATGGATGTCTTGGTATCGAGGTTGCCTGTTGGTTCATCTGCCAGCAACAAATCCGGCCGGTTCACGAGGGCCCGGGCGACGGCTACGCGCTGGCGCTGTCCCCCTGAAAGCTCATTGGGCCTGTGGTCCATGCGGTCCGCCAAACCCACTTGCTTCAATACTTCAGTGGCGCGCTGCACGCGCTCGGCCTTGCTCACCCCGGCGTATACCATCGGCAACGCCACATTTTCGAGGGCAGTGTAACGCGGCATGAGGTTGAAGGTCTGGAATACAAATCCGATGCGCCGGTTCCGGATGTCAGCCAGGGCGTCATCATCGAGCTGCCCCACGTCCTCTCCCGCGAGGTGATATTGCCCCGAAGTGGGGGTATCCAAGCAACCTAACATGTTCATAAGCGTTGATTTACCGGACCCTGAAGGCCCCATCAATGCTGTGTATTCTCCCTTTTCGATGTCAAGAGAAAGCCCCCGCAAAGCATGCACTTGTTGCTCGCCCACTTGGTACGTCTTCCACACATCTAGCACCCGTATCAACGCCGACATGGCCGAAAGGTACCAACGGCTGACCTGTTCATTCCGCCTTTCGATGGTCACACTTGTCGACTTCCTTTCTATTTTGAACGCGAAACCTGCCATGATTCATACGCGCCCCTTCCAAGCCTCAAAGGCCATTGAACTGCTGACATTTCTAATGTTGGTGCTGTGTACCTCGGCCCACGCACAGCTGATCACTGACCCTACAGTCACACCGGAAGAGGCCTTGGTGGACTACCTGCTCGGTGAAGGTGTTTCGGTGAGCAACATCACTTTCAGCGGAGACCTGAATCAGATCGGCAGTTTTGACGCCAACTACACCAACATAGAAATCCCGGACGGCATCATGTTGGCTTCGGGCAACATCTCCTTTGCCATCGGCCCTAACAACAGTGGTTCTTCCAGTCTGGATGGGGGCAATTCCGGTGCAGGCGACCCGGATCTCACACAGTTGAGCACCTTTAACACGAACGACGCTGCCATCTTGGAGTTCGATTTTGTTCCTACAGGTGACTCTTTGATTTTCAATTACATATTTGGATCTGAGGAGTACAACGAGTACGTCTGTGGTTCGGTCAATGACGCCTTCGGATTCTTCTTGTCCGGCCCTGGGATTAACGGCCCTTATTCGGATAACGCCGTCAACTTGGCCACCATCCCCAACCCCATTTTGGCCGACGAGACCATCCCCGTTACCATCAATTCCGTGAACAACGGAACTGCGGGATTTGCAGGCTCTGCGGCCAATTGCAACCAGGTAAGTCCACAGTGGAACCTGAACACGGCCTATTACGTGGACAACGAAAACAATGGCGACATTACTTCCGTCCAGCTCGATGGATTTACGGTTGTCCTCACCGCTCGGGCGCAGGTCCAATGCGGCGCCACTTATCACATCAAAATCGCCATCGCCGACGCTGGGGATACCGCCTTTGACAGCGCCGTGTTTCTCCAAGGTGGGAGCTTCGCCTCCAATGGCGCCAACATCGAAGCATCGGCCAGCATCGGGGGTGCCCCCGTATTTCTGGGCGATACGGTCGTCGTCGAAGGATGCAATGAAGCGGCTTTCACCGTGATCCGACCAGTGGCCACTTTGGCTGATACGCTCGAGTTGTTCATCTATGGCACGGCTGAGTCTGGCGTGGACTTTGCTGCCATTGACACCGCGGTCATCATGGAAGCCGGCCAGAGCGAACAGCAGATTCCATTGGAGGTCTTCGCCGACAACATCGAGGAAGGCGCTGAGACGGTGACCTTGGAGTACCTCTATGTCAACCTCTGTGGAGACTCCACGTTGGCTTCTGCCACCTTGGTCATCCAAGACCCCGACCCCATTCTGGTGCAGGTGCCTGAGGAAGTGGCCCTCTGCCCGCCCGTTGAGATTTCAGCATTGGTGACCCAAGGATATGCGCCGTTCACCTTTTCATGGACCACAGGGGATACGACCTCGACCATTGATTACGAAGACCTTGAGCCTACCACCATCTTCTTGACGGTGACCGATGTCTGCGGTGACTCGACCGTGACTCCGGTCGACTTGGTTGACCCTACGCCTTTGGAGGTGGCCATCGTGCAAGAAGACACACCGTATTGTCCAGGGGATCCTGTCCAATTGGGTACCGACGTCATCTCCGGAAGCGGAACCGTCACCTGGCAATGGTCCGGCAATGTGGACAATGCCAATGGCGCAAATGCGACCGTAAGCCCCAGCACGAACGAGACGTTTACCGTCAACGCCGAAGACGCCTGTGGCCAGACAGACGAGGCCAACTGGACGGTCCTGGTCCCCACCTACGCGCCGATTGTAAGCTCAGACGCCACATTCTGCCTTTTCCAACAAGGCGTATTGGGTGTCGAAGGCGGCACCTTCATCTACACCTTTGAGGGGTTGGATGGCGTGCCATTGACAGCAGAAACGGATTCCAATGTGGTCTTCACCAATGCCACCGGCAGCATGTATGTGGGCGGTGCCAATACGACCATCACGGTGGTGATCACCGACGAATGCGGTTCGACCCTCAACGTAGATGTCACTTCCGAGGCGTGCGAGACCATCATCCCCAACATCTTCACCCCCAACAATGACGGGGAGAACGACCGCTTTGTGATTGAAGGAATTGAGGGCTATCCCGGCAGCAGCATCCGCATTTTCAACCGGTGGGGCAACGAGGTCTATTTCGACGAGAACTACGACTCCACGTGGGATGGTGAAGGCTGCTCAGACGGCACATACTACTACATCTTCAGCCGAAATGACGGCATGAGTTTCCGCGGAAACCTCCAAATCCTGCGCCAGCGCCAGTAATCCTGTTAGGGCTTCGCTTTTCCAAGCAAGCTGCGACCGGTCATTTCTTCTGGCACGGCTATGCCCATGAGGTCCAACACCGTGGGCGCCACATCTGCAAGGATGCCGTCCCGAACGGCGTCGCTGCCAGCCAAGGCCAAACGGCCCTGTCCCTCGATGATCACCACCGGCACCAAGTTGGTGGTGTGGGCCGTGTGCGGAGAGCCGTCGGGGTTGCGGGCGTACTCCGCATTGCCGTGGTCGGCAATCACCACAAAGTGATACCCCTCGTTTTGGCCCGCTTCAAGCACGCGTGCCAGTTGCCGGTCGGTCTCTTCACAAGCCGTGACAACGGCTTCGAAAACACCCGTATGGCCTACCATGTCGGGGTTGGCAAAATTCAAACAGATGAAGTCAGGTGCTGCACCAGAAGTCATGGCAGCGATGGCGGCATCCGCCACGCCCGACGCACTCATGGTAGGCTGTAAGTCGTAAGTCGCCACTTTGGGAGATGGCGCTACCGCGCGTTGTTCTCCTGGAAACTCCTCCTCGCGGCCACCACTAAAGAAAAAAGTGACGTGCGGATATTTCTCCGTTTCCGCCAAGCGCAACTGCGTTCCGGAAGCGGCAGACACTGCCTCACCGAGGGTCATCTTCAGATTGGGCTTATCGTACATCACATGCACGCCCTGGAACCGATCGTCGTAGTTGGTCATGGTCACGTAATGCAAATCCAAGGGAACCATCCCGTGGTCGGCAAAGGCCTCTTGGGTGAGGGCCGTGGTGATCTGACGGCAGCGGTCTGTTCTGAAATTGAAGCACAAAACGACGTCTCCATTGCGGATGAGGCCGTCCACCCCGTCCAACACAGCGGGCTCCACAAACTCGTCGGTGGTATCAGAATCATAAGCGGCCTTCATCGCCGCCGCGGCAGAATCAAAAGCCATGCCTTCTCCGTGCACCATGGCGCGATACGCCTTGGCAATGCGCTCCCAGCGTCGATCCCTGTCCATGGCCCAGTAGCGACCGCATACGGTTGCGATGGCCGCGCCAGTCTCATCACACACCTCCTGCAATTCCGTCAAATAGCCCGCACCCAATTTCGGCGCTGTATCGCGCCCATCCGTGAACGCATGCACTACTACATCCGGCACTCCAGCATCCGCAGCGATGCGCAGCAAGGCGTGAAGGTGTGCCTGTTGGCTGTGCACACCGCCCTGGCTGACCAACCCCATGAAGTGCAAACGACAACCGTCCTGCTTGGCACGGGACAAGGCGGCCTGCAATGTGGGTTCGGTGGCGAGCTGGCCATCTGCCACTGCCCGGTCGATCCGCAACAAATCCTGGTACACGATGCGCCCGGCACCAATGTTGAGGTGGCCAACCTCACTGTTGCCCATTTGGCCTTCGGGCAGGCCCACCTGCTCTCCATGCGTCGTCAACCGAGCATGGGGGTAGCGTTCCATGATGCCTTCAAAACACGGCGTATCCGCTGTGTGGACTGCGTTGTTGTCATCGGGTTGACCAATTCCCCAACCATCGAGGATGATGAGCGCTGTTTTTTCCATGGCGCCGCGAAGGTACCCTTTGAAAGGGCCGGCACCACACTTTGCAATCACGCCCTACAAAGCCAGGAAACGCGGTGATTTCCTTGGGGCTGGCCAACAGGATCAGATGCGGTCACAACCCCCATTCTGAAGAGGTCGATTCCCATGATGCCCTTTGATGAAGAGAGCGCTGTCCAGGCTTGAAACATGTCGCTTGACCATCGAATGTCATCTACAATCACCACAAACCCGTCGGCGAGCAAGGGTTGAATGTCATGCCATTGCTGCATCAAAGCCCCCCCCTCGTGACAACCGTCGAGGAACACCACATCAAACCGACTTTCAGACCCCACGAGCACAGGCAGCGTTTGGGAGAATGGTCCAACACCTACTGCTACCCGAACACCCCTTGCGCGGTGCCTCTCTAAGCGACGCCGCGTAAAATCAGCGAGGACTTCACTGCCTTCCAATCCGTGGTAGGCAGCTCCTGCTGGCGCGCCCGACGCCAAGTAATCGCTGCCAGACCCGAGGCAAGTTCCCAATTCAAGAATGCGCACCTCCCGCCTTTTTTGCGCTGCCACAGTGCGTACCACCGACATCAACCAACGGCCCTTTCGCTGATCAGATGAAGCCGAACCGGCCAATTTTCTGATCTCATCAGTACGTGGGCTGCCCTCCGGAGGACAACCTGCACCAAAGTCCCGCCATTTCAAGAGCTGTTTATCCTGCTTCAAAGCATCATCTCTGTTCGAGACCTCCCTCAAAATCGAATCTGTACCCGTCGCCTTCCAGTTGCGCAGATGGGCCGTAAAAGCCCCCAGATCCTGACGCCACAGGGGCAAAGCGAACCAGCGCTTCAGCCACCTGGACCACCCCCACAAACCCAAAGTGCGATTCATGTCCGCAATTTCGGACTTTCATGCACTATTTTCGCGGTCCTTAGGGCGGTTAGCTCAGCTGGTTCAGAGCACCTCGTTTACACCGAGGGGGTCGGGGGTTCGAGTCCCTCACCGCCCACACAATACACCCCGGTTCCCGGCGCCCAGCGCAGGACGTTAGATGGTCACAACTGCACCATACACCCACCGATTAATGGGGAAAGGACCTCAGGGAATGCCCTACATTGAAGACGGTCCAATCTTGAAGTGTAACCGTCATTGCACTTCATGTCAGAAAAATTTCCGACCTTTATTATTGTTGTTTTCTCGTTTCAAATGGTTGTTTTGTCGAGATAGTACGTGAAAATCACACCGGTCATGCGCATCAGACTTCTTCTCGTTTTGCTCTTGCCTTTCTCTCTGCTTGCCCAAGGAGAAGAGCATGACATCGCTTTTGAGTGGATTGAAGCCCAGCTCAAAGGCATTCGTGTCGATTTTGCCCGGCCCCCAATCCATGCCCGAAACCTCTACCACGTATCGCTGGGGATGTACGATGCATGGGCGGCATATGATGATGTCGCCGAACCCATGCTTCTCGGGCACACTTTGGGTGGATACACTTCAGAATTCGATGGGGTTCCCGAATTCGTTTTGCCCTTTTTGGACATTCCAACCGCCCGGAAGGAGGCTGTCTCCTATGCGGCATACAGAATCCTGACTCACCGTTATACCAATTCACCAGGTGTAGTCCAGGCGCAAGCCCGCTTCGACTCCTTGTTCACGGCCAATGGTTACGACCCTTCATTGACCTCATCCAATTACTCGGCGGGTTCCCCAGCGGCATTGGGCAATTACATCGCAGAGGAAGTCATCGCCTTTGGCATGCAAGACGGAGCCAATGAAGTCTTCGACTACACCAACCTCTACTACGAGCCCTTTAATGACCAATTGGTGGTTTCCGATCCAGGGAACCCAACGGTGACCGACCCCAACCGCTGGCAGCCCCTTGCCATCAATGGCTTCGTCGACCAATCTGGCCAAGTATTGGAAAGTGCACCCCCTTTTCAGAGTCCTGAGTGGGGCTGGGTTGCTCCCTTCGCCTTGGATGATGACCAAATGGTCATGTATGAGCGCGACAACGAAATGTGGCCCACTTGGCTCGACCCAGGAGAACCCGTTTACATCGGTGGGGATCAGACGGTGGCTTCAGACAGCATGTACAAGCACCACTTCTCCATGGTGAGCATCTGGCAATCCCACCACGACCCCTTCAACGGTGTGACCATTGATGTCAGTCCTGCCAACATCGGAAATACCCCTGCCTTTCCCGAAACTTTGGAGGAATACGGGGACTTCTACACCTATTTCGATGGGGGCGATGCTGGTGAAGGGCACACCATGAATCCCTATACCGGGGCGCCGTATGACCCCCAATTGGTACCGTTGGGTGACTATGCGCGGGTTTTGGCAGAATTCTGGGCAGATGGCCCGGACAGTGAGACCCCTCCGGGACACTGGTTCAGCATCTTGAATGAAGTCATGTCACACCCCGAATTCACGCATGATTGGATGGGAGAAGGCGGTGAAATTGACCCCTTGGAATACGAAGTCAAGGCGTACTTGACCTTGGGTGGAGCCGTTCACGACGCGGCTATCGCGGCTTGGAGCGTCAAAGGCTACTACGACTACACGCGCCCCATTTCAGCGATCCGTTACATGGCCGATCAGGGTCAGTCCTCGGACCCTGCCCTCCCGAGCTACAGCCCCAATGGCATCCCCTTGTACCCGGGCTTCATCGAGTTGGTAGATGATACGGACAGCCTCGCGGGAGACGGAGGCGCCAACATTGGAAAAATCAAGGTGTACACTTGGCGCGGCCCTGACTACATCGACACTTTCGAGTCCGAAAATGGCCTGGATGTGCCTGTTGACACCACGGGCAATATTGCGGGAGTTGGCTGGATCCTGGCCGAAAACTGGTGGCCCTATCAGCGCCCCAGCTTCGTCACCCCTCCCTTTGCAGGATACGTCTCTGGACATTCGACCTTTAGCCGCGCAGCTGCAGAAGTGCTGACCGCCATCACAGGCGACCCTTACTTCCCTGGTGGCATGGGAGAGTTTTTCTGTCCGAAGGACGATTTCCTCGTATTTGAAATCGGTCCCAGCGTGGATGTGACCTTGCAATGGGCCACCTATTATGACGCTTCAGACCAATGCAGCCTCTCGCGCATTTGGGGAGGCATACACCCCGTTACGGACGACATCCGTGGACGCCAAATGGGCATCGTATGTGGAACCCAAGCTGTGGAGATGGCCAATGCTTATTTCAGTGGGTCCATCAACAACACCTGCGGAGTTGGGCCGTATGGCGGCTGTCTCGGAGACCTCGATGGCGATGGCGCCCAAACAGTGGAAGACGTCCTGTATATGCTGGCCAACTTTGGGCACATTGGACCTCACCCAGCAGACATCGACCTCGATGACCTCGTGGGCACCACAGACTTGCTGATCTTGCTCGGTATTTACGGCTGTCAGTGCCTCTGATCAGGCCTGCGCTGACTTTAGGAAGGCCAAGGCCTCACCTACCGTAAAAACGCTGCCCAGCACCACAACGAGCTCATTTCCGTTGCGCTCAGCCATTGCGGTCCGCACCGCGTCGGCTACCGTGGCGTGGGCCATGCCTGAACGCCCTTGCTGCTTGGCACGCTGCTGCAATTCGAGCACAGTCATCGCGCGGGGCACCTCCGCTGCGCACCAATGGTGAGCACCAGCGTCAGGCAGGCAAGCCAATGCTTCTTCTACGTCCTTATCGGCCACAGCCGCGTATACAATCCGCAATGGCCGCTCCAAGGCCGACAATGCCAGCCCCGTGGCCGAGAGTCCTTCCACGTTGTGGGCGCAATCCAAGATGATGTGGTCGCCCCAACGATGCCAACGCCCCTCGAGGCCCCATCCGGCAGGACCTGATTGAAGCACCACTTCATCGCTCGAGGCACCCCCAAGGAGGTCCAACACCCGACGGGCCACACCGCGGTTGCGGGCAAGCCATACCGGCCCATCTTGTGGTGTGGGGTCGGTCAAGCCATCGTAGACCTCCACCCCCAGCCGCAAAGACCGCTCGAGCACCACTGAACGCGCCTCAGGCGGCAGTACGCCGAGCACGCACGGCACTCCTTCCTTGAGAATACCGGCCTTCTCACCCGCGATGGACCTCAGATTGTCGCCCAGAAATTGTTGGTGGTCCAGGCCAATTGAGGTGATGGCCGTCACCAGCGGTGCCGGAAAGATGTTGGTAGAATCGAGCCGCCCGCCCATGCCAGTTTCCAGGACCACAGTGTCTACGTCAGCATCGCGGAAGTGCACCAAGGCCATGCCGAAGATGAGTTCGAAAAAACTGGGCTTCAGCTCCGTCCACACAGCATGATGACCGCTCACAAAATCAGTAAACGCCTCCTTGGAGATCATCTCTCCATCGATGCGAATGCGTTCTCTCGGATCGTCTAAGTGAGGTGAAGTGTATAAGCCCACCTTCTGTCCGCGCCGGGTTAACGCTGCCGCCACAGCATGGCTGACCGAACCTTTGCCATTGGTCCCTGCGATGTGCACCACCTTCAAGTCCCGCTCAGGATGACCGAGTGCCGCACAGAGCGCCAGTGTCTTGGAAAGGTCAATCCGGTAGCGCACCGGCCCCGTCCGCTGGAACATGGGAAGCTGTTGGTACAACCATTCCAAGGTTTCTTGGTACGTCATGCTTAGCCCAATGCGTAAAAGTTCACCCCATATGTGCGGGCGGTGCCTCTACCCTGCCATTCCGGGCGCACACACAAACAACCCAAGAACCCGAATGCCCTGGTGCAGCGGACCATACTGCCCCCCGTGATGAACTAACCTTGCCCATGGAATCCCAGTAGCCTTGAGGGTCCTCAATGAGGTCCACACTGAAATTCAGCGGGGCGGGAAGTTGGGGCCATTCACTCACTGCAATTCAAAGTTGAATTGGATCCAGCCGATGCGGGTCGGCTTGGTGGGATGGCTACTGAACTTTGCCGTCAAGGCCGCCTCTTTGGCTAGCGCCACAAGTCGGCTGCTCGAAGTCGTGCTGTTGGCCGCATCAAAGCGCGCGTCGGTAACGGCCCCCGATTTATCGACATAAATCTTCATGCGAACCACACCTTCCTCGTCCGGCTTTCTGTCCAAATTCGGCTCGCCAATCATGGTGCCACCTTCGAGGAAACTGTCTCCGAATTCACCCGAGACCACACCTGTGCCCTCGATCTGACCGTCCTCTGCACCGCTGTTGCCCGTGCCTTGCTGTTGGCCTTCGGAACCGCCACCGCCACTATTGCTGAACATCTGGTTGAGCGCGTTGCTCAAGTCCTGCGAAATTTCTGGCTCGGGATCTTCTACTTCCGTGGGCGTCTCCACGGGCTCTTCTTGTGTGGGCACATCGACCTCACTCACTTCCTGCGTTTCCACGGTCTCGACAGGCGCCACCTCTTCTGCGGTGGACTCGCTCACCTCTTGCTCCACCACCTCCTCTACTTGCTCGGACGGCACTTCGGTCTCCCGGTCACCGCCGGCTTCATCGACGTTGCCGAAATCCGCCATGCCCACCGCGACAAACTGCTCGCCCGGTGGTGGGGTGACCTCTTGGAAGGCCACAAAGAAGAAGCAGGCCGCCACGATGGCAGCATACGTCAGCGAGGACAGCAAAGCGGCACGGCGGCGCTCCTTGCGTTCCTCATCTTCTTGGTGGCGGTTCCAATCAAATCCTGACATCGCGGTCGTTCAACGTGTGGGCTGTGCGCCAAGCATGACCTTCCAGTCGTTGGCCTTGGCGAGGCCAATGACCTCAACGGTCTGTCCGGTGGGCACGGCTTGATCCACCTGCAAATACAATACCGGATCGGCTTGGTCGGCAAACTTGACCATCAGCGCAGGCTCTATGTCTGCCCTCGCGATGGCCACGCCATTCAAATAGTAGGATCCATCGGGCTTGATGGACACGGTCAAGCGCGAGCTGGCACTGCTGGTGCCCTTACTCTGCGGCAGGTCCACATTGACCCCATTTGACACCAACGTCGACAGGATGATGAAAAAAATGAGCAGGAGGAACACGAGGTCCGTCATGGAGGACATGTTGCCCCCCGACTGCACTTGGTTGCGCTGTGAAAGGTTCATCAGCGGGCGGGTTCCTCGAGGATGTCAATGAACTCCAAGGAGCTCGCCTCCATCTTGTGAATCACTTTGCTCACGCGGCTGACCAAGTGGTTGTACGCCATGTAGGCGATGATGCCTACGATGAGGCCCACAATGGTCGTGATCATGGCCTGCTTGGTGCCAGAAGAAATGTCATCCACCCGGACCATGCCCGCACTTTCCATGTCGAGGAAGACGTTGACCATGCCGATCACCGTACCGAGGAAGCCAATCATGGGAGCGGCACCTGCAATGGTCGCCAGTGTACTGAGGTTGCGCTCCATGCTGTAGATCTCAAGCTTTCCGACGTTTTCGATGCTCGCAGAGATGTCCTTGAGCGGTTTGCCGATGCGGGCAATGCCCTTGTGCAACATCCGCGCGATGGGCGTTCCACTCTGCTCACAGAGATTGCGGGCTGAATCGAGGTTGCCTGCAGAGAGGTAGTCCTTGAGCTTGGCCATGAAATCCTTGTCCTCCTTGGCTGCTTTGCTGATGGCCATGGACCGCTCAAAGAAGATGAAGAGGGCGATGAAACTCATGACGGCCAAGGGCAGCATGATGTACCATCCGCCGGAAATGAGGAGCTCCATGATGGAGACGTCTCGCGTAACGACCTCACCGGCGGCGGCCACCTCAGCACCAGTGCCGGGGTCTTGAACGGTTGTACCACCGAGGGTCAGGTCCTGGATGCGCATCAGGACGAGGGAGGGAAATTGCATTGCGGTCATACTGTGGGCTTGAAGTCCAACGCCGAAGGTCGCGGTTTCCGTATGCCGCAGGCGGGTTCAATGCATCGCGTTTCCCCCCGCCCGGTGTTCACATGGTGCGCTTAGGCACCGAGGCCGAACATCAGCCAGTACACACCTGCTCCAGCGAGGTATCCCGCAATGGCCAGAAGACTCATGCGCTTGAGGTACCAGACGAAGTCGATTTTTTCGAGCCCCATGACGGCCACACCTGCTGCACTGCCGATGATCAAGGCGCTACCTCCCGTACCCGCGCAGTATGCGAGGAACTGCCAAAACAGGCCGTCCTGCACGAAGTACCCCAACCATTCTGTCGCGCCTGGGTCCGCAATGGGATACATGCCCATGCTGGCCGCCACCAATGGCACATTGTCCACGATGGCCGACAACAAACCGATCGCAATGTTGATCAGGTACACGTCGCCGAGGGCCATCCGTAACCAATCTGCGGTGAGGATGAGGTGCCCCGCTTCTTGCAAGGCCGCAACTGCCAGCAAAATGCCGAGAAAGAACATCACGGAGGCCGTGTCAATCTTGCGCAAAACGCCCACCACACTCAAGGTCTTGCGCTCCTGGTCGTTTTTGGACCGGTGCAACACTTCGGTGGTCAGCCACAGCACGCCCAAGGACATCATCATGCCCATGAATGGCGGGAGGTGGGTCACCGTCTTGAAGACAGGAACGAAGAGCAAGCCACTGACACCCATCGCAAAAATGAGATTGCGCTCCCCCTTTGAAGTCGGATCGGACTCCTCGTCTGGATCGAGCAATTTGGGCCGCTCCACCTCTCCTTTCATGCGCACCGACATGATGGTCAAGGGCACCACCATGCACACAATGCTCGGGAGGATGAGGTTGGACACGATGACAGGGGTGGTCAATTGACCCCCAATCCACAGCATCGTGGTTGTCACGTCGCCAATGGGTGACCAAGCACCGCCTGCGTTGGCACAAATGATGACAGCACCGGCAAACAACCAACGGGTGGGCTTGTCAGCGATCAGTTTTCTCAAGAGCGAAATCATCACGATGGAGGTCGTGAGGTTGTCCAGGGCCGCGGAAAAGAAGAAGGTCAAAATGCCGATGATCCAGAGCAAGCGGCCCTTCTTACGCGTTGTGATCTTGTCCGTGATGACTGCAAATCCATTGTGCGCATCCACCAACTCCACAATGGTCATCGCCCCCAACAGGAAGAAGAGGATGCTCGCTATTTCCTCCATGTGGTGCAGGAGTCGGTGCTCGAAGAAGACCTTCAATCCACCGTGGCCCCCACCTCCATGATCAAACGCCTGAAAGGCATCGGCCAAGTGGGCCGGAGCCTCGTGCCAACCGAGCACCAAAACTGCCCAACAGAGTGTTCCGGTGATCAGTGCGCTGGCTGCTTTGTCGATGTGCAGGTTGTGCTCCAGTGCGATGAACAGGTAGCCGACAACGAAGATGACGATGAGAATGGTGGCCATGTGTCAGAAATAATTGGGAGTTAGAGCAATTGTTCGAGCGCGATGGACATGGCCGTAGAAGACAGTCCGTGGGTTTCTGGATTGCGGGCATGACAGCGCTCCATGGCGGCCCTGATACACTCGGAAGTGTCACCAAAAATCGCCGCATCAGACAAACTGATTTGCCCATCGCTCATGAGGTAGCCAAAAACGCGCGCCATGCCGCAATTCGCGATGAAGTCAGGAATGACTGCACAAGAACGGTCCGCCTTGTCGGCGATCGGGCCATGGAAGATTTCCTCATCTGCGAACGGCACATTGGCCCCGGCGGAAATCACCTCAAGACCGGCGTTGAGCATCCGATCCAATTGTCCTTCAGAAATCAAGCGAGATGCCGCACACGGCAAGAAAATCTCGGCACCAATGTCCCAGATGGCATCCTTGACCTCATCAAATGAAATGAGCCCCTCTGCCCTTAAGGCGTTGCCTTCCTTGGCCAAGAACAAACTGCGCACCTCATCGAGCCCCATGCCTTCAGGTTTCATGATGCCGCCGGCACGGTCGATGATGCCGGTGATCACGGCGCCTTGCTTGGCGAGATAAAGGGCCGCCGCTGCGCCCACATTGCCCCAGCCTTGGACCAGGACGCGTTTGCCTTCGACCTGACCGCCGTACAGGTCATAAAAATGACGGACCGCCTCGGCCACCCCGTATCCGGTAATCAGGTCGGCCACACGGAAGCGAACCCCGCCGCCGTCCGGCAGAAATTCAGGGTCTTCCACCACCTGGCTGACCCCTTGGCGCAAGTGACCAATCCGGCGCACTTTCTGCGCTTCATCTGGCTTGAAATGGCCATTGAACACCCCCTCCTGAGGGTGCCATACACCGCAGGCCTCCGTCATGGGAATGACTTCTTTGCCGGCGTCGACATTGAGGTCGCCACCGGTGCCGTAGTAGTGCTTGAGCAGTGGTGTCACCGCTTTGTACCAGCGGCGCAGAACGCCCTCTTTTCTCGGGTCATTCGGATCGAAATTGATGCCGCTCTTGGCGCCGCCGATTTGGGGACCGCTCACGGTGAATTTGATCTCCATGGTCTTGGCCAAGGACACCACTTCTCCCCTGTCCAACCCCTTGCGCATCCGGGTGCCGCCACCTGCAGCGCCACCGCGCAAGCTGTTGATCACGACCCATCCTCGGGCCTCTGTCTCTGAATCAGCCCATTCGAAAACGATTTCCGGAGGGCGTTGGCTGTACCGTTCGAGCAGTTCTTTCATCCTTCAAGGTTGCGGGGGGCCCATTGCCCCTCACGTGTGGCGAAGTTACCGAAGACCTCTCCCCCGCAAGTGTCATTATTTGCGCCAGTTACCGAAGCCAACGCGGTGGGTAAGCCCTGCATGGTGCGCCACGCCAGCCAAGCAAAAGCGGCAGCCTCTTTTCCATCCACCCACATGCTCCCAGGCACTTCTGCAGTCCATCCTCTGGGCATGTGTGCGGCCATGCGGCCGACCAAAAACGCATTGTGAGCGCCACCTCCGGTCAGCAGGAGTCGGCCGGGGTGGGGGGCCGACTCAAGGGCCTTTCCCACCGCAGCCGCCACCCATTCCACGCCAGTGGCCAAGGCGTCCTCCACAGACTCGATGCCGTCCAATTCGGAATGTAACATGGCCAAGTCCTCGGCTGCCAAAGACTTCGGAGGCTGCTGTGCGAGGAAGGGCCATGCATTGAGTGCCTCGAGCGTTGCGGTCAGGCAATGTCCTCGAGCGGCACGTTCGCCACCCGCGTCATAAGACATCCCCAATCGGCGAGCTTGCCGATTGAGCAACAGGTTGCACCCCGCCACATCCCAAGCACGCACCGCTCCGCCGTCCGTCGGCAATATGCTGAGGTTGACAATCCCCCCGAGGTTGATGCAGCCTGCGTACCCACCAAAAACGTGGGCATCAAACAAAGGCACGAGCGGCGCCCCTTGTCCCCCGGCGGCCACATCAGCAGAGCGATAGTCGGCAACGACCGGGATTCCCAGCCCATTGGCCAGCGCAGCAGCATCGCCGATGGCCGCAGTTCCACGGCCCCCTGGATCGTGGTACCACGTGTGCCCACTAAACCCCAATAAGGACGGTTCACCGTGCGAAACCCGCCATCCTGCCACGCAAGACTGCAAGGACTTGAGCACCCAAGCTGTCCACTCTTGCTCTGTTTTTTTGACCCCGGCCAGATCCTCAGCGCCGAGTTGCTGTAACCGCTCGGACCATGCCCGTGGATAGGCCATTGAATTGAGCGCCAGCAGCTCCACAGGCTGCCCGCTTCTTCCAATGCGGCACAGGACGACATCTAAGCCGTCACATGATGTTCCCGACATCGTACCCATGACCAAGGTCGGTTCAGGCGTGGAGGCTTTACCAGACATGGTATGGGCTATCTTTGCGCACGGTAATACTGAGCATCCCTGCAATGATCCTGGAACTCTCCGAAGAACAAAAAGCCGTGCGCGATGCCGCACGAGACTTTGCCCAAAACGTACTCAAGCCCGGCGTCATCGAACGCGACAACGCGCAGCGGTTTCCGGCAGATGAAGTCAAACAGCTCGGCGAGCTCGGCTTCATGGGCATGATGGTAGACCCCAAGTACGGCGGCAGTGGCATGGACACCGTAAGCTACGTCCTCGCCATGGAAGAACTCTCGAAGATTGATGCCTCTGCATCAGTTTGTGTTTCGGTCAATAATTCGCTCGTTTGCTGGGGACTCGAGGAATTTGGAAGCGAGGCCCAGAAAGAACAGTTCCTCAAACCCCTTGCCAGCGGCCAAAAGATTGGGGCTTTTTGTCTGAGCGAACCCGAAGCCGGCAGTGATGCCACCAGCCAGCGGACCACGGCGATTGACATGGGCGACCATTACCTGCTGAACGGCACCAAAAACTGGATCACCAACGGCGGATCCGCCAGCACGTATCTGGTCATCGCACAAACAGACGCTGACAAGGGCCACCGCGGCATCAACTGCCTGGTCGTCGAGCGCGGCATGGAAGGCTTCACGGTAGGCGCCAAAGAAGACAAGATGGGCATTCGCGGTAGCGATACGCACACCTTGATGTTTCAAGACGTCAAAGTGCCCAAAGCCAACCGCATCGGAGAAGACGGATTCGGATTCAAGTTTGCCATGAAAACCCTCTCCGGCGGGCGCATCGGCATCGCTGCCCAAGCATTGGGGATTGCCTCTGGCGCCATGGAGTTTGCCTTGGCCTACTCCAAAGAGCGCAAAGCCTTCGGCAAGGAAATTCACAAGCACCAGGCCATCGCCTTCAAGCTGGCCGATATGGCCACGGAAGTGGAGGCGGCCCGCATGCTCTGCCTCAAAGCAGCCTGGCTCAAGGACCAAGGCCAGGATTATGACCTCGCCAGTTCCATGGCCAAGCTCTACGCTTCAGAGGTCGCAGGCCGGGTCACCGACCAGGCGGTGCAAGTGCATGGCGGCTATGGTTTTGTGAAGGAATACCACGTCGAGCGGCTCATGCGTGATTCCAAAATCACCCAGATTTACGAAGGCACGAGCGAAGTCCAACGCATCGTGATTTCCCGGGCCATTCTGCAGGACTAACGGGTTATTCCCCGGCCTGGAGTCGGGCTTCTTCTGTCTCCAACAATTGCTGTTCCGCGGCGGATGCGGCGGTGGGAACACCGTCGTCGAAGCGCCGGGACTCCACCTGTCCTTCCTCACCCCTCGTGATGAGCTTGCTGCTGCCAATGTCGGCATGCACATCAAAGGCCACGGCCCTGGCGCCTGCTGAGCGGTTCAATTGGACCGGGGTCCTCAAGCGACGCTGCCCATTGCGCTTCAGCAACATGACGACACCGGCTTCATCGACAGTACAGACATAATCCTTGCGGCCAGCCCGCAGGTGGGCGATGGCTTGTATACCAGATCCTTTGGAGCTGTGCCGCCAACCTGGCGTAGCCTCTCCCAAATTGCGGTGGTTGAGTACACGGCCATCGGCCAGACCAAACAGGTAGCGCTCTTGCCCATCCCCCTCATAATCCACCATGGCAAAACTGGTGATGGGGGCCGAAGGTTTCACCTTGAATCCTGTGATGGGCCGCCCCGATGGGTCCAACCCGACACCCTGTCTTGAATCGACCAAAAAGAACTCCTTGGGCCCGTCATCATTGGCATCGGGGCGCACCGCCGCCAGTAAGGGACCGTCCATTTCCCACGACCACAGGGCTTCTCCTGCTGCCCCGCGGAACGTCACCTTAAACAGGTCGTCCTGCTCGAGGTAAGTGCCATCTCCGAAACGCGCGAATTCTTGGGCAAAACTGAACGTCACATCAGCTTGGACATCGGCATCGGCCGAAGCGGGTTCTTCCAGCTCGGCCTCCACGTCCGCTTCCGCAACCTCGGGTTCAGACAATGCCGATTCCGGCGCTGTCAGGCTGTCGCCTTCTGCCTCCGACAAAAACAGCCAGGTACTCCCCGCCGCCAGGCACACCGACACCAAAAGGGTGATCCAGAAAGTGGTGCCGCCTGCATTCATTGGTGCCAATTTATGCGCTGAAAAGGGGCCCCCGCCTTTGCTCTTTTAGATTTTCCCCATTCCAACAGGGGAAGAGCCTCCACCTCACCTCATCGCCCTACGCACAGGCCTCAAGAAATGCGGCTCCAGTCCGGCCTTGAAGCGCGCAAGCGTTCCACACCGGCCCGCAGCAAACCATGGGATGGCCGGTCCAATTCGGGGTCCTGCTTCAAAATGCGTCGTGCCACGTCCCGTGCGTCCTCGAGCAGTGCCCGGTCTTTTACCAGGTCAGCCACCTTCAAGTCGAGAACACCACTCTGCTTGGTGCCCATGAGGTCTCCCGGTCCCCTGAGCTCCAGATCGACTTCGGCAATCTCAAACCCGTCTTGGGTGCGGCACATGGTCTCCAAGCGCCGCCTCGCTTCCTTACCCAACTCCTTGTCACTCATCAAAATGCAAAAACTCTGTGCCGCTCCCCGGCCGACCCGGCCGCGCAATTGGTGCAACTGACTCAGGCCAAACCGCTCTGCGCTTTCGATCACCATCACCGAGGCGTTGGGCACATTGACCCCCACTTCTATCACGGTGGTGGCGACCATGATTTGGGTGACGCCATCGGCAAAACGGCGCATCTCCACATCCTTGTCTTCTGCCTTCATCCTCCCGTGTACGATGCTCAACCGGTACTCGGGCGGTGGGAAATGGCGGGTCAAGCTCTCGTAGCCGTCCATCAAATCCTTGTAGTCCAATTGTGCCGACTCCTCAATCAAAGGGTACACCACATATACCTGACGTCCTTCGGCAACCTGGTCGCGGATAAACCCGAACACACCAAGACGTTGCGCATCCGTTCGGTGCACAGTCCGAATGGGCTTTCGGCCAGGTGGCAATTCATCGATCACACTGACATCGAGGTCGCCGTATACGGTCATGCTCAACGTTCGTGGAATGGGGGTCGCCGTCATCACGAGGATGTGGGGCGGGATGGTCGCCTTGGCCCACAGGCGCGCCCTTTGCGCCACGCCAAAGCGGTGTTGCTCATCGATCACCACGAGCCCCAATTGATGAAACACAACGGCGGGTTCCAAAACGGCATGCGTTCCGATCAACAAGTGCACCGTTCCGTCTGCCAGCCCGGCCAGTATGGGTTTGCGGTCGGCTTTTTTGACTGAGCCCGTCAAGAGGGCCACTTTCACAGGCAGGTCCCCCAACATTTCAAGGAACCCCGCGTGGTGCTGTTGGGCCAAGATTTCAGTGGGTGCCATGATGCAGGCCTGGTAGCCGTTGTCGACCGCCATGAGCGCGGTGAGCAATGCCACCATGGTCTTGCCACTGCCGACGTCTCCTTGGAGCAGTCGGTTCATGTGCTGTCCATTTCTGGTGTCCTCCCTTATCTCACGCACCACCCGTTTTTGCGCGCCCGTCAGCTCGAAGGGAATCCGCTCGGCGTAGAACCGGTTGAACATCTCCCCCACCTTGGAAAAAATGGGGCCCGGCTGGTGCACCGTCTGGCGGTTTCGGTGTTGCACGAGCAGCAACTGCAGAAAGAGGAACTCCTCGAACTTCAGCCGGAAGCGGCCGAGCCGCTCAGCATTGACATCCGCCGGTCGGTGCACATGCTCGAGGGCCGATGCCAATCCTGGCATGCCCCGCAGTTTGAGGATCTCACCCGGCAGGGTCTCTTCTATCCACGACGGGCCGCACGCGTCACGCAATTGGCCGATCAGCCGCTTGACTGCCTGCCCCAATCCGTTGGAGTGAAGGCCGAACCTGCCCAAACGTTCGGTCGAACCATAGACGGGGTGCAGAGCAGATGCGGACTTGGCGTCTTGCACCGTCATGACCTCAGGGTGGGCCATGTTACGCGCTCCTTTGAATTCAGACACGCGTCCCCATACCACACAGGGTTTGCCCACCGGCAGGTTGCGCACCACCCATTTCACACCCTTGAACCAAACCAAAGGCATGGTGTCACCATGGGCATCCACAAATTCTGCCTCGAGCCGACTGCCTCGCTTCTGCTTTACTTCATTGATAGACCGGATGACCCCCTGAAGCTGCAACTGCACAGGTCCAGCAACCGCCTCAGAAACGCGGTGAAATTTGGTGCGGTCTTCGTACCGAAAAGGAAGGTGGAACAACAGGTCTCCACAGGTGCGAATGCCCAAATCCTCGGCCAGCGCTTCTGCCCGTTTCGGACCGATTCCCTTGAGGAATTCGATCGGCGTGGCTGCGCTCAGCGGTTCCGGCATAGGCGCCGGGGATCAGGCCAACATGCGCACTGGGTGCTCGAGCAAGGACTTGACTTCTTGCAAGAAAGCAGCGCCCATGGCACCGTCCACCACACGGTGGTCACAGCTCAATGTCAGCTTCATGATTTTCCCTGGCACCACTTGACCGTCTCGGACCACGGGAACATCGCTGATTCCGCCGACCGCCAAGATGCAAGCGTCTGGAGGGTTGATGATGGCTGTAAAGTCCTCGATGCCAAACATGCCGAGGTTAGAGATGGTGAAGGTGTTCCCTTCCCAATCACTCGGTTGCAGCTTCTTTTCGCGTGCGCGTCCGGCGTAGTCCTTGACTTCCGCACCGATTTCGGTGAGGGACTTTTTGTCGGCGTGGCGCACCACAGGGACGAGCAAACCGTCCTCAACCGCCACCGCCACACCGATGTGGACGTGGTCGTTGGTGCGGATGTGGGTATCCATCCAAGCGCTGTTGACTGCGGGGTGCTTCTTCAATGCCAATGAGACCGCCTTGACCACCATGTCATTGAAGCTCACTTTCACGCCTTCCTGGGCGTTGATGGCCTTGCGCGCTTCTACTGCAGCATCCATCTCTACCGAAAGCTTGAGGTAGAAATGGGGAGCTGTGAACTTCGATTCTGCCAACCTCCGGGCAATGGTCTTGCGCATCTGGGTGACGGGAACATCCGTGGAGGACTCCACTGCACCCATGCCAGCTGCAGGAGCAGGAACATAGGCTTCGATGTCTCGCTTGACAATGCGGCCACCCTCTCCGGAGCCTGCCACACGACCGAGGTCGATGCCGCGCTCGGCCGCCAAACGGGCGGCCAACGGTGAAGCCTTCACCTTACCATTGGAGGAAGGGCGCGGGACCGCTGGGGTCGCCACAGGGGCCACCACTGCTGGTGCGGGAGCTGGCGCGGGGGCTGCTGCTGGTGCAGGCGCGACGGCCGCGACTGGAGCCGGAGCGGGGGCAGGAGCGGCCTCAGGGGCAGGTGCTGCTGCATCGGAAGCCAGCAAGCCAGCCACATCTTCGCCCGCCTCACCCAGGATGGCGAGAATGCTATCGACAGCAGCGGTTGCGCCCTTTTCCACCCCGATGTGCAGGAGCACACCGTCTTGGAAAGACTCGAACTCCATGGTTGCCTTGTCCGTTTCGATTTCGGCCAAGACCTCACCAGATTCGACCTGGTCTCCCACTTTTTTGTGCCACTCTGCCACAACACCTTCTGTCATGGTGTCGCTCAGTTTGGGCATGCGTACGATTTCTGCCATATCAGCTTCGAATCAATCGTTTACAAATGGATAGTCTGGTGTGACATACACGTCCTCGTAAAGCTCGTGCTTCTCCGGCAGCGGGCTCTCTTCGGCAAACTTGATGGCCTCTTCAACGATGGCCTTGATTTCCTTGTCCACCTCTTTGAGTTGGGCTTCGGTCATCCACTTTTTGTCCTTGATGACTTGGGCGCAATGTGCAATGGGGTCCCGCTTCTGGAACTCCTCCACCTCACTCTTTTCGCGGTACTTCTGGGGATCGCTCATGGAGTGACCCTTGTAACGGTAAGTCTGGATGTCGAGGAGGTAAGGCCCATCTCCTTTGCGGCAGTGATCTGCCGCCCGCTTCATGGCCTCAGCCACAGCTTCCGGTGACATGCCGTCCACCGATTCGGCGGGCATCTCATAGGAAGCGCCGAGCTTGGACAGGTCGGTCACATTGGTGGTCCGCTCCACGGAGGTGCCCATGGCGTACTTGTTGTTTTCCACCACATAGATGATGGGCAGCTTCCAAGTCATGGCCATGTTGAAGGTTTCGTGCAGCATGCCCTGGCGCGCCGCACCGTCGCCAAAGAAGCACACCGTAACGTGGTCTTCCTTGCGGTACTTGTCCGCAAAGGCAATGCCTGCACCCAGTCCAATCTGGCCACCGACGATGCCGTGTCCACCGAAGAGGTTGCGCTCCTTGTCAAACATGTGCATGGAACCACCCTTGCCCTTGCTGGAACCGGTGCGCTTGCCGTAGAGCTCTGCCATCACCACTTTGGGGTCGGTGCCCAATACGAGTGGATGGGCGTGATCGCGGTAGGCCGTGATCACACGGTCGCTGGGACGAATGCCTTCCACCATGCCTGCGAGGACAGCCTCCTGTCCGATATACAGGTGGCAGAATCCACCGAATTTCTGTTGGATGTACAAGTGGCCGCAGCGCTCTTCGAAACGCCGCATCAGCAGCATATCGCGGTGCCATTTTAGGTAAGTGGCCTTGTTGAAGGCTGACTTGGCCGTCTTCTTGGAAGTGGCCTTACGGGTAGCAGTCGCTTTCTTGGCAGGCGTAGTGGTCGTCATGATGCCCAATTTGCAAGCGACAAATATAGTTCCACCACCTCGGTGAACAGGCACCTCAGCGGCTCAACAAAACCACAGCATGGGCACTGATGCCCTTTCCGGTGCCGACAAAGCCCAATTGCTCGGTGGTCGTGGCCTTGACACCCACCCGATCCACAGAGATGTCCAGGAGGTCCGCAATGCACGCCCGCATGTTGTCAATGTGGGGACGCAACTTGGGCTTTTCAAGGCATACCGTGGCGTCCACGTTGACCACACTCCAGCCGTCAGTGCACACCTTGGCCACCGTTTCGCGCAACAAAATCTTGCTGTCGATGCCTTTGAACGTCGGATCAGTATCAGGGAAATGTGCGCCAATGTCTCCCATGGCACGGGCACCAAACAAGGCGTCGCAAATCACGTGGAGGAGCACATCTGCGTCGCTGTGACCCACAGATCCGAATTCGGCCGGCACCAAAATGCCGCCAAGCCAAAGCTCCTCACCCGCTGCGAGCTGGTGGACGTCGTATCCGTATCCGATGCGAAGGTCCATGCTCAACCGAAGTGATTAAAAGTTGGAGGGGTCATCATCGCTGCCGCCAATGACATCGTCAAAGGCCAGGCGCAGCGAGAAACGCAAGGTGTTCGCCAAGGGATTCTGCTGGGTTGTGGCGATCAAATAGCTCAAGTCGATGTCGAGCACCGTGTACTTGATGCCTGCGCCCAAGGTGATGAATTGGCGGTTTCCTTTGGTGAAGTGCTCGTAGAAGTATCCCCCGCGAACCGCGAAAACACCATTGTAGTCGTATTCGATGCCACCGCCGAGGTTGACTTCCCTTAACTCCTCGCGCAGGATGCTGCCGGGCTCAATGAGGTAGGTGCCGTCCCCTTGACGCTCCACAATGCCAGGCGCATCGTAAAAGCTCTGGATGATCCCGGAGGCCACACCCACATTGGGGTCAAACCCACTGACGATCAGGTCGTCATCATCGCCTTCACCATAAGCCGGAGCTGTTGGAACGAGCAACTTATTGGCGTCCATGGTAAACGTGAGGTGGTTGTAGTCGTCCAAGAACACGGTAGCAGCCACACCCGTTTTCAGGTTGGTGGGAATGAAATCGCGTTCAGCGGTTTCCGTGTAGCTCATCTTGGCACCCACATTGGAGATGCACACGCCCCAATTCATCCGACCATCACGGTCGCCGAACTTCACATCATCGTTGGTGTGAAACACGCCGACGTCCACGGCCACAGAGCGGCCTGGACGGCTGTCCGCACCCAGAATATTGGTACCTCCAGTAAGGTTAGAGTGGATGTAGCGCGCCGTGAATCCACCGCTGAATCGGTCGCCGAATTTCTGGGAGAACCCAAAGTCAAAAGAAAACTCGTTGGGACTAAAATCTCGGATTGCGGTGCCGTTGACATCCGTAAAGGTGATGTTGCCCAAAGAGAAATAGCGCAGCGCCATGCCTACCGCCTGTCGCTTGTTGAGCTTCCGGGTTCCACTTAAGTAGGCCAGGGACATGTCGTCCACCAGCTGGCGAAGCCAAGGCGCGTAACCCATGTGGGCCTCGAAGGTTTGGTCTGTGAACGCCATTCGGGCAGGGTTCCAAGCCATCGCAGCACCATCTGGGGTCAGCGCTACACCTGCATCGCCCAAGGCTCCGCTTCGGCTGTCAGGGGCAATCATCAAGAATGGCACCGCTGTGGTAATGGTGTTCAGCTGGAGCTGCTCTGCCGTTTCGATTTGTGTCAACTGCGCCTTCAAAAGGGCGGGTGTCATCACTAGCACAACTGCGGCAAGCGCAAGCTGGAGGGGGAATTTCCGGAGATCCATGGGATTGTCGGCGAAAATAGGGCGGGCGTTCGGGATAAAGTGAGGTTCAATCAAGCAGCACCAAACGCCCCGTTCGAGAGGCCTGCCTTCCTTCCGGAGTGGCCACATCCAATCGGTACAAATAGATGCCGGCTTGAAGCGGGGTCCCCTGTGCGGTCTTCCCATCCCAGTGCCAGCCATCCACCTGATATCCGTTGGGCGTCAGGTTCTGCTCACCCATCCAAACGGCATTTCCGCGCCCATCGTATATCGACAGGTTTAAATCGAGTGCCACACAGGCCTGATTGTGGTCAAATCTGAAGGTGGTTCCCCCGCCATTCATGGGATTGGGGTAGTTGACCAGGTCCTCTAAAAAAACCTCCAACTCCTCCACCACGACGAAATCCAATGTGGAAACCGCACTGTTGTTGTGGACATCCCAGGCCTTGAGTTCGAGCCTGTGGGGCCCTGCCTCGATGTCGCTCATGGGGAACACCACACGGCCACTTTGGTAGGTGTTCAAATCACTCTGGTAGAACTCATTGAGCACCTGTCCATCGCCTTCATCGAGGGTCATCTTGAGGTCGTGGCCAATGCCGTTGCCCACCGTGTTTAAACCCTGGTCATCCCGCAAAAACGCCAGCAATACCGGCTTGGTGTCCGTTGTGCCCCCATTGGTGAAACTCGTGTCATTGAGGAACAATTCGATGGCCGGACCATCATTGTCAGCCACCGCATCTGGGTTGACGCCACCTATGATCACATTCTCGGTGTAACCGTGGGCGTCTACGTCGCCATCTACGGCATAGTAGCTGATGCGTCCTGGGGCCGGATCGTACGAAATGTCCCTGGGCACTACGAATTCAAACTCGAAGACACCGCCCTCAGCGGTGACTGCCCCCGTGTGAATGCGATTGCGCCATTCTCTGTAAGACACTCCCGAGCTGCCGCCATCGTTGTTCAGGGTGGTGACTTCCGACTGCTGGTCATACACCGTCGGGTAAACAAACCCATTGAAATCGGTCAAAACGTTGCCTTGCGCATCGGCCACATAGCCCCTGACGACCACGTGCTCGAGGGCGCTGAGGGTGTCCGCCCATGCATCGACAGGCACACCATTGACCTCGCTGGTCTGCACCTGCATGCTCGGGGTCGCCAAGGTGAGCGCCACGTCGCCCAGCAATGTGAAGTTGCGCTTGTTCGAAGAAGCGCCAGAGGCGGGGTGATTCTTGGTGCGCCGCAGTATGTCTCCGAGACGCTGACGTTCTCCTGCAGGTGCATCAAACGCCACATCAAAGAAAGCGTTGTTGAGCTGTTCATTGGCGAAACTGTAGACCACCCGGGTCGTGGTCATCATGGCGATGGCCCCTCCATTGGGGTTCATCACCATCATCTCGCCAGCCGTTTCCAATTCTGGATCGTCAAACCGGGCGAGCTCGCAGGTCGCCGTGAAGAACAGTGGCATTCTGTCCAGGTTGTCCCATCCGCCGATGGTAGAGGTATTGAGCACGCGCTCATGGGCCCACCCCCGCTCACCGCCATGACCGATGTAATTGATCAGCAAGGCGCCTTCGCGGACCTGTCGGTCTATGGCCGTCTCCACTTCTGGGTAACGCTCGCCTCCCGGCGTGGCCACTTGGGGGTAGGCGTCCATAAAGATGCGCTTGAGGTCATACGCCCCATGGTTTTCTTCCATGCCCTCGGCGTGGTTGATGCTGTATAGGGTGTGGCCCGTCTCTGTGGCACCACCGTTGCCATCAAAATCATCGGCGACGAAACACACCCGGTTGCGCCATGGGCCATAAGGGTTGCCCTCCTCCGATCCTGGCAGGCCCGCCGTCAAGCAGGCGGCCCCTTCAGGGTCCGGATTGCCACTGAGATAAGCGGAGACTTTGCCCACCGCATCCCAAGCTTCGTCCAGCGTGCTTGCCGGGATGCGCCCCACCCCAATTGACAAGGTGTCGGTCAACCGCTCAGAGGCATTGTCCGTGAGGAAACCGTAGTAGTCATCCGTCACATAGCTCTGGGTGGGGGTATGGCTCTGGGCGCTTTGGAAGGAAACCAACAGATTGCCATACCGGGGCAAATTCCGGTTCAAGTAGGTGCCATCTCCGAAGAGCTGCAAGTAACGCGGGGCACTTTCCGGGTCACCCGCTGAACGGTCGTGGAGCATCTTCATCAGCATCTTGATGGCCGTGGGGTCAACCCTGCCAGAACTGAAGCAATCATAGATAAAGGAAGGCTCGAGCACCGCCACACTCAGGCCTTCGGCAAAGTGAATGGCCGCCAAACTGTCGGCAGCCTCGCGCAGGGCAGGGGGCGTGATGACCACCAGATCTACCTGCGGGATGCCATGAACGTCCGTGTTTTGCACGGGGCCGATGGCCGTAGGGCTGTAGAAGCCCGAACCGGTGCCGGCCCTGAAAGTGCGCAAGGCGTCATATTCTACTCGGAACCTGGCTTCCCCATCGCTCACAGAAAAAGGGATGGCGATGGGCTGCTGTGGGTCCGTCACGTCCCATACCCTTTGGACGGACTGCGCCTCAGCAATGGACCATTCCACTACGCGGCCCGGCGCGACGGCTTCCGCGCGCATGAATTCTTGCTGCGTCGAACCCGACATGGAAGCCGCACGGGTGCCCACGAGCCGCAAATAATCCAACCACCCTTTGGCATCGGCCACTTGGGCGTCGAGGGTGATGCCCACTTGCACGACCTCTGAGTTGGGCAGCCATTCGTAGGCCCCGCTGCCCACTTGCGCCTGGGGCACGTGGGACTGGGCGCCCGTGGTGGCAGGGGTGATCGTCCATGTGCTGTCCCCAAGGGCGACGGCATAAGGGCTTGGCGCGCCGACGGAACGCCCCATGAGCTTTACCTCAAGCCGCGCTGGTTTGGCGATGATATCCGGCACCTGAAACGGAATGGTGTGGGTGGGATTTTGGTCGAACACCTCACCAAAAAAGTTGCGCCCCGAGCGGATGATGGTGCTCTGCTCCAATTCGTGAAACAGGTGAAAATCCGTCTCCGTCAACACGGAATCGAGGTCCCCAGCCAATGCAGGAGCAGACGCCAGCCGAATTGGTGTGGGGTCATCAACCCTCAAAAAATACCAGGCCGTATCCGACCAGGGGTTCAACGCGTGCTTCCATTTATTGGTCACCTCATCGTAAGTCCACTCTTCAGGGCCATCACCGAGGAAGATGAAATGGTCATTGCCATCGAATTGCCCATCGCCGTCATGCACCATCTCAATGGGGACCGGCACCAAGTCAAGCGGCCGGGGAACGGCATTGTCAATCGGCAAGGCATCTCCCCCATGGCCATACAAATTGATGCGGTCCGGATTGACCGAAGCAGGGTCCAAACCCAAGCTGGAGATCAGGTTGGCATCCACCTTGTGGAAACCCGAGCGCACTGTCGCCAATTTGAACCACTGTCCTTCAGAAAGGGCGGAATGCGCGGGCCATTCATAGGCAAATTGCGCATTTAGGCCCGGCATCAAAATGCTGCCGAGGAAACCCATCAGGCATATCATCCGTAACACGAAGTGACATGGCTTTGATTCCTTCCGAGGCAACGAATTCTGTTGCGCTTTCGTTTGGGTCATGGGAGTGGTTGAGAATGCTTGTTTGGACAACGTTCAGCAGGGGCTGTTTGTTGCTTCAAAGCAAAGATGTTCGGCAATTCCCACAAGTTTGTAATTTTCACGACCTTATACACGAGACTTGTGTCTCAGGAAACTCCATGGCCATGAAGCTCCAACAGCCCTCTAGTTCCGCGGCATCCCGCGTTTTTGGCCTCCCGGCCATTGCGCTCTTGATGGCGTGTCTCGGCACCTTTGCTCCGGAAAAAGCGACGGCCCAAGACCCGGAATTCACCCAATTCTACTCGAATCCGGTGTATTTGAATCCGGCTTTTGCAGGTGCAGCACGCTGTCCCAGGTTCGTCATGAACTACCGGAATCAGTGGCCAGCCATGAGCGGAAATTATGTGACCTCTGCGGCTGCTTATGACCAGCACATTCCGAGCATTTCAGGTGGCCTCGGCTTCATTGTGATGAACGACCGCGCTGGACGGGGCACCTTGAGCACCACCCGCATCAGTGGCATCTACAGCTACCAGCAAGCCATCAGCCGGAAATTCTCTATCAAAGCGGGATTTGAAGCGACATATTTCCAAAAGGCCTTGGATTGGAGCCAATTGACCTTCGGCGACATGATCGATCCCCGCAAAGGATTCATCTATGAGACGCAAGACCAGCCGCGTGGCGGAAAAGTCAGCCAAGTGGACTTTAGTGCCGGCATCGTCGGTTTCAGCAAGAAGGTCTACTTCGGTTTTGCTGCACACCACCTCAATGAACCCAATGAGAGCCTCGTGGTGGGCGTCAGCCGTCTGCCCATGAAGCTCACGGCACACTTTGGTGCATTGCTCCCGTTGGACGGGGATGCGCGCTACGCCAGTGCATTCATCTCGCCCAACATCCTGTACCGCCGCCAGGGAGAGTTCCAACAACTCAACTTCGGTGGATACGTCAGCAAAGGACCCATTGTCGGTGGCATTTGGTACCGCGGCATCCTCGGAACCCAATATCGCGATGCGTTTATCGTTACGTTGGGTATACAATCCGATGTCATCAAGTTTGGTTACAGCTACGACGTGACGGTGTCAGACCTCACCCCCGCCACAGGTGGATCTCACGAGGTGAGCATGTCCCTGAACTTCGATTGTCGGGCCAAGCGTATCAAGTTCCGCAGCCCACCATGCCCCGGATTCTGAACCCTCTCCCTGCAAGGAAACCCATATAGAAAGCGATGCAGAAGCTCCATTCCATCCTCCTTTTCACCGTTGCGGCATTTGCTGCGGCGGCGTTGTTCTCGTCCTGTCAAGGTGCCGCGTCTGGCGCCACTGGCTGGTCTTACAATGACTCCGAAAATGGTGGATTTCAACAGCTCCCATACATTGGACAAGAGACAGGCCCTGGCCTCGTTTTTGTCGAGGGAGGTACGTTTACCATGGGTCAGGTCGAAGATGACTTGACTGGCGCCTGGGACAACATCCCCCGCCGTGTCACCGTCAGCTCGTTCTACATGGACGAGGTGGAGGTCACCAACTTTTATTGGTTGGAGTACCTCTTCTGGTTGAACCGCGTTTACGGTGATGGTTTCCCCGAAATCGTGGACCGTGCAAAGCCCGACACCCTCGTGTGGCGCGACCCCCGCGCATACAATGAGCCCTACGTGAATTATTATCTGCGTCACCCCGCCTATCGTGACTACCCCGTGGTGGGTGTGTCTTGGTTGCAGGCGAGTGAATTCTGCAAGTGGAGAACGGACCGTGTGAACGAGCAAATCATGGTGCGCGAAGGGTTCCTCGTGCACAACCCCACCGGTCAAGTAGACGACAGCTTCTTCAGTACTGAAGCATATCTCGACGGCCAATACGAAGAAGCCGCCAAGGCTGCCGACGGCATCAAGGACCTTCGCCCCAATGGCGTGGGATACCGAAATGTGGCCATGACAGACGGTATTATGTTGCCAGACTACCGCCTGCCTACCGAGGCTGAGTGGGAATACGCAGCCCTCTCCCTCATCGGAAACAGCGGCGAAGAATTGATCACCAGCCGCCGCACCTATCCATGGGATGGACACTACGTACGGAACGATGACAGCCGAGGCAAGTACTACGGTGAAATCAATGCCAACTTCGTCCGGGCCCGAGGTGACTACATGGGTGTCGCAGGTGCCTTGAATGACAACGCAGATGTGACGGCACCGGTGTACAGCTATGCACCAAACGATTACGGCCTGTACAACATGGCAGGTAACGTGAGCGAGTGGGTGATGGACGTATACCGCCCTGGAACCCTTCAAGACGCCCAGGAATTCCGTCCATTCCGCGGAAACGTGTTCTCCACGAAGCTGCTCGACAGCGAAGGCAATGTGACGGACAAGTTGGATTACGTGCAATACGACATCCCCGCCATCGAAAGCTTCATTGAAGACTACGAAGAGGCTGCAGGTTCGTCGTTGACCACGGAAGGACAAAACCTCATTGACAACCTCAAGAGCAAGATCGAAAGTGCCAACGAAGATCTCGGCGTAAAGCGGGTAGAAGAGGCCATGACCAAGATGGACGAAGCGCTCGACCTGATTGAGGAAAGTGAAGCACCAGCTGCTCCAGACTTGCGCAAGGCATGGTCACGGAACATTGTGGGCACCCCCGGTCAGATGCGCTACCGCGAAGTGACGCTCGAAGAAAACCTCGATCGCCGCAACTACAAGGTGGCGGACAACATCGACTACCTCGATGGAGACCTCGAAAGTTCACTCAGCTACGATCAGACGGAGCTGAGCGACCGCGACGATCTGGTTTACGACTACGGAGCGACCTCTTTGATCAACGACAATGTCCGCGTCTACAAAGGCGGAAGTTGGAACGACCGGGTGTACTGGATCATCCCAGGAACACGCCGCTTCCTCGAGGAGGACCAGAGTTCTTCCACCATCGGTTTCCGTTGTGCGATGACCCGTGTGGGATCGCCAAAGGGCAATGTGATTGCCGGCGGTAAGTAAGCACCGCCCATTGTTCATTGTGAACCCCGCTTGGTCATGGCACCAAGCGGGGTTCGCTGTTTCTTGCAGTCATGGAAGGCGCCACAATCCCGGAGTTGCTCGGACTCTACGACCGGTCCTCAGGAGTCACAACCGATTCGCGGCAATGCGGCCCAGGAAAGCTCTACTTCGCGCTCAAGGGTGAGCGGTTTGACGGCAATCAATACGCGCAGGAAGCATTGCAGAAGGGCTGCATCGCGGCCATCGTAGATGACCAAGATCTGCAAGGCGAAGGGCTCATTCACGTGGACAACAGCTTGACCGCACTGCAAGCCGTGGCGCATGCCCATCGAATGCGGTTCTCCTGCCCTGTATTTGGCCTCACGGGAAGCAATGGCAAAACCACCACCAAGGAACTGCTTAAGGCTGTGCTGGCAAAGCGCTACGACGTGTATGCAACCTTTGGCAATCTCAACAACCACATCGGCGTCCCTTTAACCCTCCTGTCCATCCCTGTGGATGCGGAGTTTGCGCTCATCGAAATGGGCGCCAACCACCAAGGCGAAATTGCTGCGCTCTCCGAAATGGCCGCCCCGACCCACGGCATGATCACCAATGTGGGACTTGCACACCTCGAAGGATTTGGCGGCGTTGAAGGGGTCAAAAAGGGCAAGCAGGAGCTGTACCGCCACCTGGCAGCTTCTGGTGGAAAGGCCTTCGTGCACGCTGAAGATCGTGACCTTCTCGCCCTCTCCGAACTCAACGGACTCGGACGCATCCTCTATGGCTCTGAGGCACACCCCCCTCATGCTTGGCGCATGGACGAGCGTGTGGACGCCCCCATCTGCTGGACGCAGGAGCCTGGACACTTGCCTGGGCCATGGCATGCCGATGCCGGCGGACTGGAGGTCTTGCTCCACGGCCAGCACCAACTGGACAACCTCAAAGCGGCCATCGCAGTGGGCGTCCACTTCGAAGTAGCGCCTGCAGACATCAACACCGCCTTGCTCGCGTTTCAGCCGGTTGACCAACGCGGGGAAACTGTAGAGACGGACCGCAATGTGGTCATCGTCGATTGCTACAACGCCAATCCGAGTTCTGTCGAGTCCACACTGCGGTCGTTTGCTGCTGGTTCCCATGGCCATCCCCCATTGGCCATCCTCGGCGATATGAAGGAACTGGGCGAGCACGCCGCACAAGGGCATCAAATGGTCCGCGATGTGGCCAAATCCTGTGGCCTCGAATGCTGGGTTGTGGGGGCGGACTTTGCCGAGCACGCACCTGGAGATCGGACTTTCGGAGACATCGCTTCCCTGCGGGCTGAATTGACCTCGCGTCCGCTCTCCCAGCGCACCGTGCTCTTGAAAGGATCGCGCAGCATGCAAATGGAAGGACTCGTAGAGGTACTCTGACACCCTGCAATCGCGGGGTTGTCGCTGTATCTTGCACCCGATGGATTTCATTGCCGAATTGAAGTGGCGCGGGCTGTTGCACGATGCCATGCCAGGGCTCGAAGAGCAACTCGCCAAAGAACAGACGACGGGCTACGTGGGGTTTGATCCTACCGCGGACTCCCTGCATATCGGCAACCTCGTGCCTGTCATGCTTCTTGTACATCTTCAGCGGGCGGGACACCGCCCTGTGGCCTTGGTAGGAGGCGCTACCGGCATGGTGGGCGACCCCAGTGGCAAGACGGCCGAACGCCAGTTTCTCGACCTCGACACGCTGCACCATAACCTCGCATGCCAACGCGCGCAATTGGAACGCTTCCTCGATTTTGAAGGTCCTTCGGCTGCACGGGTGGTCAACAACTTCGACTGGTTCAAGGACCTGAGTTTCCTGGACTTCATCCGTGACGTGGGCAAACACATCACGGTCAACTACATGATGGCCAAGGACTCCGTGAAAAACAGGCTCGAAGGCGGAATGAGCTTCACGGAATTCAGTTACCAATTGGTGCAGGGCTATGACTTCTACCACCTCTGGAAAGAAATGGGCTGCATGCTACAAATGGGCGGCAGCGACCAGTGGGGCAACATGACCACCGGGACGGAGCTGATTCGCCGCAAGGGACAAGGCCACGCCTTTGCCTTGACGGCACCATTGATCACAAAAGCAGACGGCTCCAAATTCGGCAAAAGCGAAGGCGGCAACGTGTGGATTGACAAAGCCCGCACCAGTGCCTACAAATTCTACCAGTATTGGATCAATGCGGCCGATGAAGACGCGGCCCGCTACATCCGCATCTTCACTTTGCTGGACCGGGAGCGCATCGAGGAAATCGAAGCCGCCCACGCCGAAAACCCTGGGGCCCGCCTGCTCCAAAGGGAATTGGCCGCAGACGTGACGCGCCGGATTCACGGAGAAGAGGACCTGCAGACCGCCTTGGCCGCCACGGCGTTGTTGTTTGGTAAGAGCACCGAAGAGGACCTCCGAGCATTGCCTGAAGCAGAGCTACTCAGTGTCTTTGAAGGGGTGCCCCAACGCGAAATCTCCCGGGATGCACTGTCCGCAGGTGTGGGCATCATCGATGTGCTCGCAGGCGGTGACCAGCCCTTTCTCGCGAGCGGCGGTGAGGCGCGACGGGCCTTGAAGGAAAATTCAGTGAGCCTCAACCGCAATAAGGTGAGCCAAGACAAAGTCGTGAGCACAGCGGACTGCATTGGCAGCGGCCTCATACTTCTGCAAAGGGGCAAGAAAAACTACTTTCTCGTCAGGGTGACCGACTGACTGTAGGTCAAGCAAACAGGGCCGCCAAGTCCCGGCCTTCCACGACATACAAGAAGACCACCAGCAGCACGCTGATGACCAGTCCGAGTGTGGCTTTTCCGAGGTCGCTCAACACCATTGGCCACACTTTGGAACGGTCCAATTCCTGCAGCCTAAACCGCAGTGCCACCTCACGGCCGGCCAACATCCCCAGGAATACCCAAGTGGTGCTCATGGGCACTTTGGCACCGATGCCGAACGTATCGAACTTGAAGGTCAACAGCACCAGACCATAGAAAAGGTCAATAAAGGTCGCCGAACGAATGTCTGCCGTGTTGGTCTTCACCCGCACGATTTTCTGGATTTTGCCTCCCCGCTGGTAGAAGATGTAGCCCAGCATGCCCACCAGCACGACGAGTGCAAAAATGAATTTCCAGAGCTCTACTTCGGCCGGGTCGCCCAAGTAAACCAAGATGTTGACCAAGTCTTGCGTGAGCCATTGGCTCCACAGGAATCCAGTTGCCAACCACTGGGTGACCGTCCAGAAACGCTTGGACCGCATGATGCCCTCCCCTTCCTGCATGGGGTGCTTGAGGAAGTAGCGTTCCGTCAACTTGCTCAAAACGACGAAAGCGAAAATGGCGAAGAGAAAGGCCACGCCATAGCCGCCCAGGCTTTTGACCAGCATTTTGGGCAAGGCTTTGGGGGCGAAAAATGTCAATACCAAGAAGGTTGTGCTGACCGGAATCCCCAAACGTGTGATCGCCAAAAGCGCCAATGGTGGCAGCACGTACCATATGCTGATGACCGGGAAGTCAATGGGCTTGCCTGGGTCTTGGAAAAGGCCCGCATACTTGCCGAAAGTGAGGTCACCGCCCCGGCCTCCGAGGTATTCGCCCATGCCCAAATAGCCCATGGTGACCACTATGGCCATGATGCCACCTGCAAAAATCCACAGGAGCCACCACGGCTTGTCCTCATTGGAGGTCAAAAAGGTCCCCAAAGTTTGAATGCTGTCATTGCCCACCACCGAATAGGCGGCCAGTGTGAACCCGAGCAACGCAACGAAGGCTTCCATGGTGGCGCGAAACTAGGTGTCGCCTTCATGGTTCGCAAAAGATGTGTTCAATCCACGAGCAGGTTGCACCCCCTCACTTCTGAACGGTCGAACCGTCCGAGCAACTCAAAGCCCCGGTCAGGCTCAATTTCTGGGTCTGAAGGCCTGCCCAAATCCTGGGTAGAGAGAAATGCACAACTTCCCAAATTGGCCAAGTCGATGACATCTACGCCACCGGTAGCGCCTGTCTTTTGCTCCGTAAGGGGGTCATCGGTTCTGCGCAGGCGCACCCGCATCCAAGGGGGCGCAGTGTATACGCCTTTTCTCAAGGACCACGCTTGGCTCAGAAGCTCGGTCATCCCGTATTCACCCGCGACCGTGCGGCAGCCGAAACCGCTGCGCAGCGCCTCCCGGACGCGTTCGGCCACCCATTCTTCCCGCCGTCCTTTCATGCCGCCTGTCACCGCAATGTGAACCCCCTCGGAAAGGGCTGAGCGGCCCGATGCTCGCCAAGCTTCGGCGGCATCCACCAAGGCCCATGTGACCCCAATCAGCAGCACCTCACGGCCAGCCAGCCGTATGGACTCCACAGCATCAAACAAGCCCGAGAGGTCATCCAAATAGAACCCGCCATCTGCGGTGCCACCTTCTTCGGCCCACCCCTCAGAACGCAACAAGCGCACCATGTGGACCAAACTGCTGTCGGGTCGGTCGAGGTAGCCTGGCAGCAACCCCAATACCACAGGGCCAACGGGTCCCGGAGGGCCAAAGGCCTGAGAAAACCCCTGTGTCGCGGACAACCGGTACAAGTGAGGCGTTCGAACCCGGTGGATGCCGCGCTCTGAACCTGTCGTCCCGCTGGTCCGAAACACCAATGGGGTGCCCGGCTCACTGATGCCCTCGGTCGCGACAGCCCCCCACCGAAAAGCCTCTACCGGCATTGTCGGTATATCTGTCCATCGCAAAAGGGCCCCAGCCCGGTCGGTCGTCCAGCCCAAATGCTGGCACCAACGTCGATACAGTGGGTTGGCGTCAAATTGAAAACGGAAGACCGCTGTCGCGAGGCGATTGAATTCCTCCTCGCCTTGATCCTCAGCCGAAGCGCCCACAAAATGGGCCACTGCACGCCACAGTGCATTGCCCGCGACAGAGCCGTCGGGCATCACAACATCTTCCAAAGGAGGATCGCGGTGTGGCATCGGGCGCAAAATGCGGCTTAATTTCCCATCATGGGCACAAGAAATCCTGAAGCGCAGCAACATTGGTACGTCTCAATACTGGCCGTGGTGGTCCTATTGGGGATGGGTTGTGAGCCTCCAGTATCGTTGGCCCCAGAGCCCAAACTCACCTCCATAACGCTGCTGACCGATGGAGATGCCGGCACTTTATTGATCGGCTTTGAGGATGGCGATGGCAATTTTGGATTGGAGCAGGCCGACACCACCGATGTGTTTTGTCCCACTTGCCTGTATCACCACAATGTTTTCTGCGCTTATCAAGAGCGCCGCGATGGAGCATGGACCACCATTGTGCTCGACCCTGAATTGGATCAAGTTCCCTTCCATTACCGCGCGCCATTGATTACTCCGACGGGACAGAACAAGGCCCAACGCGGGACCATCACTGTAGAATTGGAACCGCGTTATTACCTGACGTCGGCTTGGGACACCCTCCGATTCATGGTCCACATCGTGGACCGCGACCTGCAATCCAGCGATACGCTGATCACGCCTTCGGTGACGAAGCCATAAAGATCTCCTCGTACTTGGAGGACAGGATGCCCATGCGCAGACCGATCTCTTCCAGGAGGTTGCCCATCTCGTTGAAGGTCATTCCGCTTTCTATCGAATAACGGTTCTTGCGCGCATCTTCAAGGTGCTTGGTGCGCATTTGCTCCCGGGTGACCGTTGCGCTCGACAGGTGCATTTCCACGCGGTTGAGCTGGTCCCTTGCCGATTTCCTGCCCAATACCACAGGGCCGTTGAGCGGTCCCATGGCCTCCATGCCCAGCGTCAACTCTGCCAGCATAGAGAGCAGTCGCTTGCGTTGCTTGGGGGCAAAAAAGACCTCGTTGCGCTCGCGTTCGGTTTGGACTTCCAAAAAGGTGTGCAGCAACTCCACGATTTGGCTGATCTCAGTAGACCACTCCAGCAAGAATTGCACCTGTCGATAGGTCGCCCCCGAAATCTTGCTCCTAGCGAGCCGCTCCAAAAATGCCTTCAACTCGGACTCATAGCGGCCACTGAGGCTGCGTAACTCCCTGATGTGGTCAGCTGATTGCGCGCGCTTGGCGGTATCCAACAGGCCCATCATGGTCTCGAGCTCCCGCATCATCTTCACCCCCAACTGATGGTGGTGCTCGGCCTCCCTTTGTGCCTCCAAGACTTGCAATTCAGGCGCGTCCATGGCACTGGCCGTCACCAAAGGAGAACGGAAATCCCGGACGCCTTCACCGGGAACCAAGCGGCGCGCCATCCACAAAATGGGCTTGGGGAAGATGCCAAATGTTGTGGTCACCAGCACATTGAACATGGTGTGGAACAAGGCGAGAAACACGCCGATTTCAGAGAGGTAGACCCCCCCGGGCTCCAGGAACCACCGCACGAGGTCCAACATAGGCCGCAACAAAGGCAGGAAGAGCAACACCCCCACCGCATTGAGCAAGAAGTGCACCGCAGCCACCCTGCGGGCCTCCCGGCCGGCGACCAAAGAGGCCAAGATGGCCGTGGAAGTCGTGCCAATGTTGGCCCCCAAAATGACCAGTGCTCCGGTAAACTCGGTGATGACGCCCCCTGCCGCCAGCGTGATGATCAGGGCCATAACAGCCGATGAACTTTGGAGGGCAGCAGTGGTCACCATGCCGATAAGGACCGCCCCGAGGACAGAGCCTACACCACCTCCATTGAAAATGTCCAAGAAGCCCGCCAAGCCCGCTTCGGTGATCGGGGGCACTCCGTCCTTGAGCAAACCCAGGCCGACAAACATGAGCGAGAAACCAACAATGGCTTCCCCCACTGTGCGCATGCGGCGGCGCTTGAGAAAAAGAAAGGGCAGTGCTGCAGCCAACATGGGCAGCGCCAAATTGCCCAACGATGGTTTGCTGATGGTCAATGCCACCAACCACCCCGTTACCGTGGTGCCCACATTGGCTCCCAACAAGAGGAAAAAGGCCTCTGAGAGCCGCAACAGGCCTACTTGGGCGAAACTGACAGCAATCACCGAAATGGCACTGCTCGACTGCAAAATACCCGTGAGTGTCAAGCCCGCGAGATAAGCCCGCTCAGGCCGGCGCGTCACCCTGCCAACCGCACGGCGCATGCGGCTGCCTGTCAGCCGTTGGATGGCACCGCTCATGACGACCATGCCATAAATGAAAAGCCCGAGGGCCCCCAACAGATTTAGGATTTGGATCGCGTTGGTCATTTAGGCGTCATGTTCCACCTCGCAGGCGGCATCACGGTGTGAATTTCGACAAAAAGAAAGGCAGTGCACGGTGCACTGCCTTTCCAATTGTCTATGTGGTGAGCATTACTCGATACAATCCGTTGCGAAGGCGCCGAGCAGGATCAACAGGTCACTGACCGAAGTCGTGCCGTCACCGTTGAGGTCCGTCGGACAGGGATTGGTGGCGTCCACCAAGCATGAACCGTCGTCGATCAGTGCGTCAGCGTCGTAGTTAGACGCTTGCTCGTAGGTACATCCCAAGCAGTCATATGTGCAGCTGTCGTCGTCGAACAGGGCCGTCGCCAAGTAGTTGCACGCTGCACCGTCGGTACAACCGAAGGCAGAGCTGTTCGCGGCACCTGGGGTTCCGTTGTCCACCCAGCTGGCCTGCCAATTGTCGGGGTCGTCGTTGTTCAGGTCGGTGGTGATGAGCTCGAGGGAAGCACAACCTCCGTCCGGGCTGGCGGCGAGCACATTGCCCAGAATGCTGATCTCTTGTGAAGGCCAAGGGGCCCCATCGTCATAGCTCACCGCATCCACGATGTTGCCGTAAGCATCCTGCAGCTGCGCCGTTCCAGCGCTGTTGCCCCAGTTGCCATTGTCCATCAAGAAGGTCGTGATGCCCATCGCCTCATAGTTGGACTGTGCCACAAGCCCAGGAACCACGAGGAAGTAGCTGTCAGCGGGAATGACAGTGCCCTCAGGGAAGGTCAAAGAGAGCGAGATGGAGGTCGGGTCCGAGAAGGCGAACCAAATCTGATAGCCGCTGATGTCCACCGCTTCTCCGGCATTGTAAAATTCAACAAACTCCCAATCGAAGTCTCCGCCCTGGTTGTCGCAGGGGTTGTAGTGGATCTCGTTCACGATGATGTTGGGCAACGTGTAGTAGCAGGTGTTGTTGTCCGCCACGGTCACGTTGGCATCGAAGTTCAAGGCCGTCGGGTCATCACAACCGGTGATGACGCAGCTGCCATCGTCGGAGGTGGCATCAGGGTTGTAGTTGTCTGCCGCTGGGTTGGTGCAGCCTGGGATGTTGGCGCATGATCCGTCGTCCTCGTTGGCCAATGACCAGTAGTTCGGGAAGGTCGGGTCGGTGCAACCGAGGCGCACCACATCCGTAGAGTCGCGGGGCTCGATTTTCCAGTTGCCATAAGCGAAGCCCGTCGGCGCGGTCACGCGGTAGGTGCGTCCGGCCTCTACCACACCTGCGCCAAAGGCGTCATAGGCACGGTCGTTGACGCGGGCGCTGCCACTGCCATCGTTGATGGACCACTCGGCAAACCCAAGGTCAGGGTTGTCACACTCGGCAGTCACGGAAATCAGGACTGCCTCCCACTCCTCGAGGTTCACATCGCCAGAAGCGAGCACCTCAGCTGTTGGCAACGGGTTGCCGGAAGACAGAATGGTGATGGTCGGGTTGTTGAAGAAATCGTTGCCAAACCAGCTGTCGGGTGTGCCGGTGATTTCCACCTCATCACCCAATTGAACATTGGCGATGGATTCCAGCGTGGCATCCGCACCGCGGACCCAGAATCCGGAGAAGGCGCCGGTTCCGTTTTGCATGGTGAAGGCAGCCTGACCTCCAAAAGACCCGTCATCCGTCAGGTATACCCCTGTTACGATGCCGGTCGTGGCCACGATGCCGGTGGTCTGGTCTTGGTTGATTTCCTGAATCGTGACGCTTGGGATGAACAGGCAGCTGCCGTCGTCCACCGTGGCATTCTCATCGTAGTTGATGGCGAAGGGGTCGGTACAACCTTCGGTGGTCGTGGCACAAAGGCCCGTAAAGTCGTGGCTGTTGTAGCCCTCCAAGTCATTGTTCAGGACGTAGTCATTGTCGAGCACAATCCACTCGCTGTCCTCGGCCGTGGTCCCTGCGGACGCTGCCCAGTCGCCACCATTGCCAAAGGAAATGGAACTCTTCCGACGCAGCGTGTGGTTCTGCGTGCCATTGGTGACACCGGCCACATCCCAGCCTGAACCGGGATCGAGACCGTAAGGCTCACCGATGGCGTCAATGAGGTCCCAGTTGCCGCCATTGCCAAAGGAAGCGCCGGCACTGTACATCAAGCCCCATGCGTCATCCCCGTTGGACAGGAAGGTCCAAGTGGCGTCGGCACTGTCGAGCAAAGCAGCGCTGGCGCTGGGATGAACGATGAGGTAAGTCTCTCCTGCACCGATGGAAGCATCCGTGGCAAAAATGTCGTTCCAGAAATCCCACTCTTCAGCGGCCGGGTCGGTATTGTTGGCACCATTGGACTGGCTGGCCAATCCATAGAGGGCCAAGCTCACCGGAGCCGAAGTCGGGTTGTAGATCTCGAGGTACTTGTTGTTGGAGGAGCCTTCGGCGTACTCACTGAAGAACAAATCGCAAGGCTCGCTTCCGGTGCAGGAGCCATCATCGATGTCAGCGCCGGCCAGATAGTTGTCCGCATTGGGCAACGTGCACCCGAACAACAAAACGTCTTCCTCGCCGCGCGGGATGAGCTTGAAATTGCCGAAGCTGTAGTGCAACGGTGCGGTCACCTGGAACTGGGCGTTGATGACCACCTCGCCGGTGGCTTGATGGTCCCAGCCACGGTCGTCGACGCGCAACTCTCCAGAAGCATCATCGATGCCCCACTCTCCGTTGCCGAGGTCAGGAGAAGATACCGCTCCGGTGGCCTGCACCAGAACACCTTCCCACTCCTCCATGTTGGCTGCTGCGGTTCCGAGGACTTCCGCATCGGGAAGCTCGTTGCCTTGGCTGAGGATGCTGGTCGCAATAGGGTTGCCGTCCACACCCTCAATCTGGGTGAGTCCGAAGTATTCGTTGACCTGTCCGGTCAAGCTTACGAAATCACCAACTGTCAGTGCGACTTCAGGGTTGAAACCAAAGATTCCGCTGTACGCTCCTTGGCCCTGCTGCACGCTAAACAGGCTGCCGTATACGCCGGTCACAATGCCGCTAACGGTCACCAGGGAGTCTGTAAATACAGGGGGGTCAAGGGCTTGGCCCTCTTGAATCGTTGCGATGGCGATGGCGCCGTCCACCACGTTGCAGCTGTCATCGTCGATCACAGCGGAGTCGTCGTAGTTGTCGGCGGCAGGGTTGGTGCAGCCGAGCTTCTGGAAGTCACCTGCGTCGCGGGGTTCAATGCTATTACCAAAGCCGCCGTTGATGGCGCCTGTGATGCGGTAGCTGTCTCCGAGCATCACACCTTGTTCGGTGTAGCCGTCATAACCGAGGTCGTCTACCGTATGGTTTCCGGATCCGTCGTCGATGGTGAACTCACCAAAGTTGTTGAGCTCGCCGGTTACGGCTCCCGTGACCTGACACAACACACCCTCGTATTCTTCGAGGTTAGCGTCCGCCGTGGACAACACCACGGGTGCAGGCAGGGCATTGCCGCTGTTCAGAATCACCGCGGTAGCAGAGGTCAATTGGGTTCCGCCGTTGAAGCTGCCCACCGTACCTGTCACGAGCACGCTGTCTCCGACGGCCACTTGGGTCGTGTCTGCCAGCAAACCACCGCCCACATACACGAAGATGCCACTCCAAGCTCCCGTTCCATCTTGGATGGAGGTGTTGCTTCCATAGACACCAGTGACAATAGCACTGACGGTGACTTCTTGGCCGTTGAAGGTGCCATTGTCCTCAGCCCCCATGTCTTGCTGAATGGCGCTGATGGTGGCTGCGCTGGGATAGGTGCACGATCCGTCCTCAAAATCAGCACCGCTGTTATAGTTGGTTGCGGTGTTGTCGGTACATCCTCCTGTGCCGACCGTGACCGTGGCCACCATGCCCAAAGAGGCGTGGCTGCCCACAGAGCAGTCATAGGTGTAGACACCGGGCACAGTAAACGTGTAGCTTCCGATGCAAACTGGCTCTTCTGTGGTTCCGCCAGAAACCACGTCGATGTAAAAAGCCTCAGGGTTGCCGAAGGAGCTGCCCGTTTGGCTGTCGATGTCTCCATTGACATCGTGGGTACCTCCCGCATTGACCCACACCACCGTGTCGCCCACGGCGATGGTCAAGTCAGCAGGTGCGTAGTAATAGGCACCAGCTTCTACAACGACACCTGAGATGCCGCAAGCGTTGTCTTCCGAGACCACATTGCCTCCGCATTCGGCGACGAGCAATGCAATGTCTGCTGCATTTTGGGCCTGACCTGCGTTGTGGTCCACACATCCCGAAGCGGTAGACCCATCGCTGTAGATGGTCCAATTCGCTCCATTCCAAGTCGCGCCATCAGGCGCATCATTTGTGCGGATGGCGTATCCGTCTTCGAATTCATGGCAAGTGTTGCTGCCGTCTTCTCCAATCACTCCGAAGAAGTCAATGATGTTGTCCCCAGCATCGTACAATGCGACTTGGTCGTCGCCATTGCTGTCGGCAGAACCACCGGTTCCGCCATCGATGTCCGGAGCAAATCCATAGGCCGCTTCAAATCCCGAAGGAACTGCAGCGATGTAAATGCACCCTCCATCTTCGAGGGTACCCGCATCGGAGAGCATGATCTGCGAGGAAGCAGTGGGGGTGGAATTGCCGTTGGTCCAACGGATCAAGTACCAACCTGTCATATCGACAGGAGCACCAGAAGTGTTGGCGACTTTGACGAAACGGGCACTGGTGTCGTCATTGGGGTCTGCCAACATGGCCAAATGCGCAGTTTGAGCGCAAAGGGCAGTGGTGGTCAACAGGGCGAGACTCAAGAAAATAGAGCGCATGGTGGGTCTAGGGTTCAGCTGTGATGGCGCAAATATCGCCTTTGTGCCGACTCGCCACCCCCTTCGACCCTTTCATTAACGCATTGATAACTCTATAAATCGATGGACCTCAATAAAATGCCCCTACGCTTCAAATAACCGCCCTTGCGCCCCTCTAAAAGTTCGCCGATGCAGTGGGGTCACGCCCCACTTTGAGATGGCCTGCCGGTGCGTTTTGGTCGGATATCCCTTGTTGGTTTTCCAATCAAACTGAGGGAATTCCTCCGCGAGCGTGGCCATGCGTTCGTCACGGTGAGTCTTAGCGAGGACACTGGCTGCCGCAATCGAAAGAAAACGGCCATCCCCCTTGATTTCGCAGGCATGCGGAATGGCATGCGCTTGGAAGCGGTTGCCGTCAATCAGCAAAAATTCGGGGCGAACAGGCAGTGCGTCTATGGCCCGGTGCATGGCCAAGTGAGTGGCCTTTAAGATGTTGAGGCGTTCGATTTCCTCCACCGTGGCCCACCCTACAGCCCATGCCGCAGCTTCGGCTTCAATGCGGCCCCTCAGATGCTCGCGCACTGTGGCGCTCAGGGCCTTGCTGTCATCGAGGCCGTCCTCCATCCAGCTGCGCCCAGCTTGACCTGGAATGACAGCGGCTGCGGTCACCGGTCCGGCCAAACAACCGCGTCCGGCCTCATCGACCCCGGCTTCAAGGCGGTCCTTTACCGCAAACAAAGACAACCCCATTACGCGGCGTTTTCATCAGCGGCACCCCCCATGTCTACACCAGCAGCGCGGCCCGCTTCGGCAATGCACGTCCACAGCGATTCCGCTGTCTTGGTCCAGCTGAAATGCTCCGCCCGCTCACGGCCTTTGGCCACCAGCGCCTTGCGCAATGCCGGCTCATCCTCCATTTTCTGCATGGCGGCCGCCACGCCAGCCGCATCCCCAGGGTCCACTTCGAGACCGGCCCCACCTGCCACTTCAGGAAGAGAAGTGCGGTTTCCGTGGATGACCGGCGTTCCGGACGCAAAGGCCTCCACCATCGGAATGCCAAACCCCTCGAACCAAGGAATGAAAACGAGCGCTCCCGCTGAAGCCAGCAATTCAGCCAACTCGTTTTGAGGCAACCAGCCAGAGGTGTGCACGTGTTCTGTGAGGTGATCGGGCAACTGCGCCAAAGACTGTTGGGCATCAAACTGACGCCGGCGCCACAAGGCGGTGCCCACCAGCATCAAGTCCCAAGTCCCCCCATTTTCGCGGTACATCCGGAAGGCCTCAAAAAGGCCTTCGAGGTTCTTTCGCGGATGCTGAGTACCGATAAAAATGAAAAATGGCCGGCCTTGCGTGTACCGCGCCCGGGTAGCCTGCTCCATTTGATCGGCCCGCACCTTGGTAAGGCCCAGGTCGTAGGCCGAGCCTACACCATTGTACACCACGTCTATGCGGTCGCTGGGCACGCCATAGCGGTGGTGAATGTCTTCCGCGCTGAACTGGCTCACCGTGGCCAACCGCATGGCGCGCCGAGCGGCATCTGGAAAGCGGCGCAAATAATGCCGGGCCACGCGCTTGGGCAGCCACTCTGGGTGATGCTCAAAATTCAGGTCGTGCTGCACGGCCACTTGCGGGATGTTGGTCTTGGCACTCAGAAATCCATCCGGGGACACAAACAGGTCGGCCGCCGTCTTTTTCAGAAATCGAGGAACGGCCCAGTCAAACCAGATGTCCAACAAAAATGGCCTTCGGGCTGGCGGCCAAATCCAATGGCACTCTACGTTTTCTCCAGGAAAGAGGTCCTCCGGAGGGGTCCGGTCAAACAGCAAATGGAAGTGGTGCTCAGGGTGGGCGGCGGTCATGCGCTGAACCGTTTCGAGGGTGAACCACCCGATGCCGTCCAATTTACCAGGAACCACAAGTCGGGTATTGATCACCACCACTGCCATGGGGTGAAATTACGACCTGACTTGCCGCCGAATTTTAAAAGAACCGCATACGCAATGCGCATCCTTGACGTTGGGCCAATTGTACGGTGCATCTTGCAGCTTCGTACGAATACCGCGTTGACGACTTTGCACCCCATGGACACGACCACCCCCAACACAGAAGACCGGGAAAACACCCTGCTGCAAAGGGTATGGGACTGGCGCAACCCGCTGGTCATCTCTGGCCTTCTTGGCGGCATCATCAGTGCTGCCGCCACTTTCCTCATCGAGCCAGAATTCCAATCCACCGTTGTGCTTTTTGCGCTTCCGCAGCAGTCTATCGGCGCCCAATTCTATGAAGAAGTGAAGCGGGAGGACATCCTCGCCTACGGAGAAACCGAAGATGCCGAGCGCTTGCTTCAGATTCTGAACTCCGACCGGATCCGCCGCCGGGTCATCGAGAAATATGACCTCTGGAGTCACTATGACATCCAGAAGGGCGAACCGGGCTCAAGGGCCGCCATGGCTAAGGTGTACGCGGGCAAAGTCGGGGCCAACTTGACCCGATATGGCTCCATCCGCATCGACGTATTCGATACCGCGCCTAACATGGCCCGGGACATCGCCAATGACATCGCCCAGTTGACAGACTCGGTTGCGAATCAACTGCGCAACGACCGGGCGCGGGAGGCGTTCCGTTATGCCGAGCAATCCCTGGTGAAAAACCAGCGTGAAATCAAAGAGATGGAGGGACGCCTTGGAGAACTGCGCAGCATCGGCATCTACGACTTCCCGATCCAGATTGAGGGACTCAACGAACAATACGCCACAGCGCTGGCCGATGGCCAAACCAGCAGGGCCGCGACCATCATGTCCAAAATGGAAAGGCTGGCGCCCTATGCCAACGAGTACAACCAGTTGACCACCAAACTCGAAGACGCCTACAACCAGGAGGCTGTCCTCAAGAAGCGCTTCGACCTCAATAAGCTGGACGCCGAATCTCAAATTCCAGCGGCCTTTGTGGTCGACCAGGCTTCAGCCTCCGATAAGAAAGCCCGCCCCGTGCGTTGGTTGATCACCGTGATGGGGGCTGTTTCATTGGCGCTGGCCGCGCTGGTGTTCTTGTTGATGCGCGACGCCATTCGATGAACCCTGTGTCCCAGTCCGAGCGGCCATCAGCTTCGACAACCCCATGGTCCTTTAAGGGCCCGCTGGCATGGGTGGTCCTCGGCTTCGGCTTGGTCTTGGGGCTGGCCATCGCCAAGGAGCAATATGCCGTCGCGGTCATTCCTGCGGCAATCGGGGTCGTGGGCCTGGCTTTGGCACGTCGAGACCTACTGCTGCTCGGTTTGGTTGCCACCGTGCCTTTGAGTCTCAACCTCGAACAGCTTGAAATACAGGGGGTGGGACTTTACCTGCCCACGGAACCCATTTTGTTTGGGCTGCTGTTGTTGTTTGTCATCGACCGGTTGCGTGGCGTGGGCATGATGTCCGAATTAGAACGGCACCCTATTTCCCGTTGGATCCAGGTCATGTTTGCTTGGTTGGCGGTCACCACGTTGCTGTCATGGGACCCCATCGTCTCTTTGAAGTACACGCTCGCCCGAGGTTGGTTTGTGGTCGGATTCTTTTACCTCCTCGCTCCCATCGTGCGGAAACGTTCCCGTCAAGAGGACTTCGTGCTGCTCTACCTCGTACCGCTCCTCGCCGTGGTGATTTACACGGTCATCCGGCATGCGGGCTACGGCTTCGAAAAACAAGCCGGACACTGGGTGATGGACCCCTTTTTCAAGGACCACACTAGTTATGGTGCTGTGCTGGCCATGTTCTGGTTTCCAGTCTTGGCCCTGCTTCTCAAGCCTGACCGAACTGCCATCGGCAAGCTTGGCATCACCACCGCCTTTGTGATTTTGACCATCGGGCTTATCCTCTCCTTTACAAGAGCGGCCTGGGTTTCGGTCGCCGCTGTGGCGGTGCTTGGGGGATTGATGATGCTCGGCGTCAAGTTCCGCACCCTTTTGTTTGCCGGTGCGCTTGGTGCATTCATGCTGTTGCTGTCTTGGGATCAGCTGCTCATCTCTTTGGAACGCAACGACCAGGATTCCTCAGATGATTTGACCGAGCACGTTGAATCCATCAGCAACGTGTCAAGTGACGCCTCCAACCTCGAGCGCATCAACCGATGGAGCTGTGCACTGAGTCTCTGGTCAGAGCGCCCCTTGACGGGATGGGGACCTGGCACCTACCAGTTTGTCTACGCGCCACACCAGCGGTCAGAGCACCGGACCATCATCTCCACCAATAACGCCGATCGCGGGAATGCCCACAGTGAATACCTCGGGCCGCTTTCCGAACAGGGGGTTCCTGGTGCCCTCATCATCATCGGCTTGTTGTTGGGATGCTGCACCATGGGGTTTCGGACATACAGAGCCCTGAGGGAGTACGACCGGTGGCGCTCGCTGTGGGCCCTGTCATTGTATTTGGGCCTGATGACGTATTTCATCCACGGCGTCCTTAACAACTACCTCGATACAGACAAGGCCAGTGCGCCCTTCTGGGGGTTTTTGGCCATACTGGTGGCCATAGACTTGGAAGTCAAGCGAAACGCACGGTCAACAGCGCCGTATCGTCCGCTGGATCGGCCACCCCACGGTGCTGCTCCCAGTCCACGATGATGGCGGTGTTCAAGGCTTCCGTACCGGACGCCCTTTCGGCCTCGACCAATTTCTGGAGGCGAAATTCGCCGTAGGCTTCGCCGCCGGTGTTTTCCTGTTCGACCAGTCCGTCGGTAAAGCACACCAACACGGACTCTTCTTCCACATTGAGCTGGCCGGCTCCCACTTCTGGAAGAACATCGAGCATGCCCAAGCCAGGACAGCCTTCCCCCAAGAATGTGCCCGCGCCTTTGGCGGGGACGAACAGCGGGGGATTGTGTCCGCAGTTGACATACTGAAAGCTGCGGGTTTTGGGGTTGTGAATCGCCAGGAAAAGGGTGATGAACCGCTCGCCACCCGCACTGCTAAACACGCGCTCGTTTAGAGAACGTACGAGGTCTTCGATGTTGTTGTCGTCGCGCTCCAAATGGGCATGGAGGTGCGCTTGGAAATTGGACATCAGGAAGGCCGCAGGCATGCCCTTGCCACTGACATCAGCCATGGCGATGGCCATGCGTCCATCGGGCAACAGCACCGCGTCGTAGTAATCGCCACCCACATGGTGGTGAGGGCGGTACCGGGCGGAGAAAGAGCGGTGTTGGTCGTTGGGCAATACGGCGGGAAGCAGCATGGTCTGCATCTCCCCTGCCAGCGCCAGCTCGCGTTCTAGACCCGCCATTTGAATGCGCTGGGCGGTCAACGCGCGGTTGCGCAGCGCCACCACCAAGACGTTGGTCAACGTCGTGATGAACCGGACATATCGGATGGAAGGACTCATTCCGCGCCCCTCCTCACGGTCGCCCATGACCACGTATGCGATGACCTCTCCGTTGTGTTCCACGGGGATGGCCAGGTCAAATTCAACGGCGGTATCTCCGTCGACAATGGCATGGGCCTTACCCGACAGTACCTCAGCGGCATTTTGGAGTTTGGGCAGTCGCGAAGGATAGCCCCACTCAATCATGCAACCCCAAGCGTCCTGGTCTTCATCGCGGCAGAACAGGGCCAGCTTGCCCACCCCCATGGACTCCAAGCAGCGCTGATACAGCGCAAAAAGCTCGTCATCCGGGACATTCCGGTTGATCGCCTGCGTCAGCTCCAACAGGGCGTCTGCCTGCTGTCTTAGGCGCTCAAGGCGCTTTTGGGTCCGCAGATCAGCCGACATGTAGGGTCACTTCTTGACCCGCTCCGAGTACTCTCCCGTGCGGGTATCTACCTTGATTCGGTCGCCAGTATTGATGAAAAGAGGCACCCGCACTTCGGTGCCCGTGTCGATGGTGGCGGGCTTGAAAGTGTTGGTCGCCGTATCGCCTTTGACACCTGGCTCGGTGTAGGTCACTTCAGCTTCAATGTGGCTGGGCAACGTGGCACTCAAGGGACGCTCTTCCTCTGCGTGGAATACGATGAGGCACTTCATTTCATCCTGCAGGAACTGAGGATTGTCGATGAGGTGCTTTTCGAGGCAGAGCTGCTCAAAGGTGTCAGAGTTCATGAAGTTGTACCCCATGTCGTCCTCGTACAGATAGGTGTGCTCCCTGGTTTCCACCCGGATCACGTCAATCTTGGAGCCTGTGTTGTAAGAATGCTCGATGATCTTCCCGTTCTCGAGGTTCTTCATCTTGGTCCAGACATTGCCGGAGCCACGAGCGGTCTTCTTGTGAAGAAACTCGAGGACTTGGTAGAGCCCGCCCTGGTGGCGCAGGCACAAACCGTTTTTGATATCGGAAGTGGTTGCCATGTGCTTGAAGTCTATGCCCGGGGCGCTGACCGCATGGATGGGTCGCGTGTTCCGGCGCAGTGCAATATAGCGGCTACCCTTTCCGGCCCGTCGCCCAGTGCGGCCTGAATTCCACCCGGACGGCGTGGATTCCCCAGGCATGTGCATCACTCGCCCTTCCGCCCCCTTCAAACTCCAAGCGCCATTGGACCCCAAATTGCCACTGACCATCCGCCGATCTCCAGCGCACATACCCCTTGCACCCTGCGTTGGAGAAGGCCGCCGATGGCCGGCCATCCCACCCCTGCACATAGCGAATGGGCGCCCCTTGCATCCCCCACGTCTGGGCCAAACCTAATCGCAGGGTATGTCCATGCCACCGCCATGACACCATGCAGGCCAGCACTGCAGCCATGGCCTCTCCCTTGCCTGTCACCCCCAAGTGCCAGCGCCAGAAGGGCCGCCCCTCGGCCTCAGTGGCACTGCTCATGCGCCAAGAACAGGACCATTCACCCACCGCAAAAGGCGCTGCTGCCTCCTCCATGACGTCCACATCAGGACTGTGGGCAGACTTGAAATCAATCCTGTACTGCCTTCGCTCCAAACGGAAGGCAGTGCGCCGCTGCCAGCGAAATGGAGGTGGGCCTGACCAGGTTGTTTCCATCCTCAGCCATCCCTTCCACCTCCCGCGAAAGGCGATGCCTGCCTGCCAGAGCAGCCCCGGACGCGTATCTGGATCCAGTGGCGTCGCCCTCACCTCTCCGCTCGTCCAACGCGGATGATCAGGATGGTTCCGCGCCAACAATGCATGGGCCTCCCAGCGGCGTGACCACGTCTTGAGCACACTGAGTCGCCCTTCCCAGCCCGGCTCAAAGCCGCACAACGCCCACCGCCAATTCCATCCCTTGCGCTGCCCTTTGCCATCCACCCCCAGAACACCCACCACCCTGCCATCCCTGAGCTGCTGCGCCCGCATGGCCCCTTCAAGCGGTCCCGCTCCAAACCCCATGGTCGCCTGTGCTCGCTGTTCCGGCCAAGTCCGCCCCAGCATGAACCAACTCCAATGCAGCCCCCTCGGCACGGCTGAGGTGCGTCGCTGCCACCCCATGCCATCCACAACACCTCGCTGCCGATAGCGCACCGGCTGCAGTCCACCACCAAGACGGTGACTTCCTTCGATGCCGCCGAGGTCGTCAAACGGTCCCGGTGTCCATGCCACCAACCCTTGTCCGAACCGGCCGGCCAAAGAACCCACCGACCACACACCTCGCGCGCGCTGAAACTGCGCACTGGCGGTCACCTCACGCCAACCATTACCCTCCAAAACGCCGCGCAGGCCCACGTCATGGCCCTGGGTATCGCGCTTGCGCCAGGCCACACGGTGCCGTGATGTTGGGCTGTCCGGAGTTCTGGGATTCCAGTCGAGGTCCCACCGCCACGACAAGGATGCGGCAGGCCTGTGGTCCTTGGGTTGGGCAGCCTGGCGAAAGACTTCCTGCCACTCGGGCAAGTTGCGCAGGCAGTCGAGCACCTTGGTGACCCGCATGGGATCGAGGGCCGAAGCCACGCTTTGCTGCGTGCAGAATCCACCATGACTTGCATCCAACAGTGCATCGAGGGCCACACATTCTTCTTGGGTGGAGCACCCGGCATCCCATGCCAAGGACACGAGTGAAGATGTCCAACCTTCATCGACCTGTGCGGCCAGGGCCCAGGGCCACATCAATACCGCCCGTAGGAGATTCGTTGCCGCTCGGCCATAGCTCGCTCCGCTCGTCACCTGAGCCACACCTGCAACATGCCCTGCCCAGGATCAGACCCTGTGCACATTGGAGTGCCCCAATCGGCACCGAACCACGGCACATTGCCGCGCAACAGCCCCAATGAGAGCGACCATGACACTCCGGATTTAGAAGATGTCATTCGGCGCGACCACCAAGCGCCCGATGCGCCCACACCACACGCCCACTGCTGGAACTCCCCCACCAGCGTAAGCCCAGGCAGGGACCCCGGCCGCCACCTCATCAGCGCAAAACCGCGCGCTTCTTCCTCCAAAGGAAAAGCCACACCGCCTTGCCATTCCGGCTGAAACGGCTGAGCGGCCGGTTGGCGCAAAGGGACCCACACCTGAACTGCCCAATCAGGGCCACCTGCAGAGAGCAGGCATTGGCCCACACCGGCGCCATCCCACGCCAGCCCCACGCCTGCCGAAGTCCGCGGGTCAATGGCCACAGCAGCTTGACCTCGGCCTTGTACATGGCCCCCACTTGTGGCCACCACTTGAGCTTGCCAGCCCGAACGTCCCCATCGGCCACCCGTACCACGCGCTTCCACAGCACACGTCCACACACCTGGCGGCGCGGCGCGGAAAGACGCGGAAACCTCGGGATTGCCGCGCGGCGCCCAGTTCAGTTGGGCACTCAGACTTCCACCCAAACAGCCAGCACACAGCGCCGTCCAATACGCCTTCAAAGAGGCCGACCTCCACAAGCGCAAGGCGCAGATGAGGCCGACCTCCGAAAGCGTCCAACAGGACACCGGTCGTGCAGAAAACAGGGAGAGCACGGGCCCAAACTGCAGCACTTTCGTGCCCGTTTCATCCGTGATTCACAGCCGTCAACCCAGACTTCGTCGACGTCGTGGTAAGGCCTATCTTCGCGCACCCTGCGGGCGTGGTGGAATTGGTAGACACGCCAGATTTAGGATCTGGTGCCGCAAGGCGTGGGGGTTCGAGTCCCTTCGCCCGCACTTGATAAACCGAAGGCAATTGTAGCCATGGAAATCACCCAAGAAAACATCGATGCACTGAACGGTGTGCTGACCGTCACCGTGCACCCGGAAGATTACCGGGAAAAAGTGGAAGGCATTCTGGAGGAATACCGGAAGCAAGTCAAGATGCCCGGATTCCGTCCGGGTAAGGTGCCCATTCAGTTGGTCCGCAAGCAATACGGCAAAGCTGTGCTCGCTGATGAATTGAACAAGCTGCTCGGTGAGCGACTCGACGGCTACATCCGCGAACAGAAGCTGCGCCTGTTGGGCCAACCCATCCCTACCCTCGAAAACGAGAGCGACGGAAACTGGGACAAGCCAGAGGTCTTCACCTTTCGTTATGACATCGGCCTGAGCCCCAAAGTGGACATCAAATTTGGCTGGTTCACCAAGTTCGTGAACCACAAAGTCCGCATTGACGATGAGTTGGTCAACGACCAAATCACGGACCTCCGCAGGCGCTATGGCAAGATGTCCGAGTGCGAAACGGCTGGTGCCGAAGACTTGCTCGTCGGCGACTTCGTCGAATTGGAATCCAACGGCAAGGACATCAAGCCTGGCGGCGTCATGCACGAAGGCACGCTCTCCCTTTCTGAAGTGAAGGACAAAGCGACCGCAAAGAAGCTGGTCGGTGCGGCCAAAGGCGCAGAAGTAGACGTGAAGCCCAACAAGATCAGCAAGGATGCCGACGACCTCGCGCGGCTCTTGGGCATCGAACGCGCTGCTGCAGAGGACTTCTCAAGCCCGCTGCGCTTCACCGTCAAGGAAATCCGACACATCGAACCCGCAGAGCTGGGCGAAGAGCTGTACGACAAGCTCTTTGGAGAGGATGAGGTCAAGGACGAAGCCGGTTTCCGCGCCAAGGTTGAGGAAGACTTGCAGCGCATCTTCGACCGGGATGGCGACCGCGTTTTCCGCAGGAAGTTTGTAGAAGAGGTGGTCGACAAACTGGACCCACCCCTGCCCGAAGAGTTTTTGAAGCGGTGGATTCAAACGGCCAACGAGAAGCCCATCACTGCCGAGGAAATCCAAGGGGAATTTGCCGAATACGCCAAGGGCATCAAGTGGCAAATCATCCAGAACCACATCATCGATGAGCACAGCATCGAAGTGGAAGGTGACGAAATCAAGGAGGAAGCGGGCAATGCCATCAAGGCACAATACGCCCAATACGGCATCCCATTGGCTGCAGAGCAGCTTGACCCCATGGTGGCACAGATGATGAGCGACCAGAAGGAAATCCGCCGTGTGGCCGAATCTATTTACGAGCGCAAGGCCATCGATAAGCTCCGCGAACTGGCCAAAATCAAGGAGAAAGAGGTTTCCCACGAAGAGTGGATGGAAATCGTCCGTTCCCTTTGATTTGGCGCCGTGGTCCTATGGGCGCCGCGGCCTAACTTTCGAACCATACCATGATGAGCACGCGCAAGGAATTTTTGAAGTACGCCGTCCAAGACCGCGGCTTCACCAGCCACCACGTTGAAGACTACATCTCGGCCGTTCACGGTCCCGAGAACATGACCCGCACGGTCATTGAGGAACGCCAGATGCCGTTCCGCGAAGTCGACGTTTTCTCACGCCTGATGGCGGACCGCATCATCTTCCTCGGTACCGGGGTGGATGACTACATCGCCAATATCATTCAGGCGCAGATGCTGTTCTTGGAGTCAACCGACCCCACCAAGGACATCCAGATTTACATCAATTCACCGGGAGGAAGCGTCTATGCCGGCCTCGGCATCTACGATACGATGCAGTACATCCGCCCAGATGTAGCCACCATTTGCACGGGCATGGCAGCCTCCATGGGTGCTGTTCTCCTCTGCGCTGGAGCCGCTGGCAAGCGGACAGGCCTCAAGCACAGCCGCACCATGATCCACCAGCCACTCGGTGGTGCCCGCGGCCAGGCCAGTGATATCGAAATCACAGCCCGTGAAATCGGCAAACTCAAGGAGGAGCTCTACAAGATCATCGCCCACCACTCCGGACAGGACTACAAGAAAGTCTGGGAGGACAGCGACCGCGACTATTGGATGATTGCTGATGAAGCCAAGGCTTACGGCATGATTGACGAAGTCCTCGAGCGCAAGCAAGACTGATTTCGATGGCGGACCGCGAAATCAATTGCTCCTTTTGTGGGCGCAAAAAGTCGGAAGTCGACATCCTCATCGCGGGGGTGACAGGCCACATTTGCGACCACTGCATTGAACAGGCGGACGCCATCGTCAAAGAAGAGCGGGACACCACTGTCGAAGGTGCTTTTGATCCAGGCCTCCAATTGGAGCGACCTGCAGACATCAAGCGGTTTTTGGACGAATACGTGATCGGTCAGGAAAACGCCAAGCGCACCCTGAGCGTCGCCGTCTACAACCACTACAAGCGCCTCGCCCACCCCGCCGCTGAGGATGAAGTCGAAATCGACAAGTCCAACATCGTACTCGTGGGCGAAACCGGTACGGGCAAGACCCTGCTCGCCCGGAGCATCGCCCGCATGCTCAAGGTGCCCTTTTGCATCGCCGATGCCACCATCCTGACCGAGGCTGGTTACGTGGGAGAAGATGTAGAAAGCGTCTTGTCCAGGCTGCTGCAATCCGCCGACTACGATGTGGCCAAGGCGCAGCGCGGCATTGTCTTCATCGACGAGATTGACAAGATTGCCCGCAAGAGTGACAACCCCTCCATCACCCGTGATGTGAGTGGAGAAGGCGTACAACAAGCCTTGTTGAAGCTGCTCGAAGGCGCTGAAGTCAATGTGCCCCCACAAGGTGGCCGCAAGCACCCCGAGCAAAAGCTGATTTCGATCGACACCCGGAACATCCTGTTCATCTGTGGAGGAGCGTTCAGTGGCATAGAGCAACACATTGAGCGCCGCATTGCGACCTCGAGCATCGGTTTTACCACTGACTCCGATGAGCGGCCCGAATCATTGTTGTCCTCGATTGCCCCTTCGGACCTCCGCAGTTTCGGTCTCATTCCAGAACTCATCGGCCGCTTCCCAGTGCTGACCCACCTCGACCCCTTGGATCCAGATGCGTTGCGCCGGATTTTGACGGAGCCGAAAAATGCGCTCATCAAACAGTACCAGCGCCTTTTTGAAATCGACGGCATCGCCCTTCAATTTGATGCCGATGCCCTCGACTTTATCGTGGAGCAGGCGGTGGCCTGTAAACTGGGGGCGCGCGGCCTGCGCAGCATCTGTGAAGCCGTGCTCAGCGATGCCATGTTTGAATTGCCCGGCAAAGAGGGTGTAGACAGCCTGCGCGTCACGGCCGATTACGCCAAGCAGCGGTTCGACTCCAGCGATACTGCGCGCCTCAAAGTCGCCAGCTGATTCCCCATGGCGCAGGCCAAGGGAAAAACGAAGGCCGCAAAGGGCGCGAAGGAAACGCCCTTGATGGCGCAGTACAACCGCGTCAAATCACAACACCCCGATGCGCTGCTGTTGTTTCGCGTCGGTGACTTTTACGAGACCTTCGGCCAAGATGCGGTGACCGCATCCAAGGTGCTGAACATCGTGCTCACCGCCCGAAAAAACGGGGCGGCCTCCGAGGTAGAATTGGCCGGCTTTCCGCACCACGCGCTGGAGAATTACCTCCCCAAGTTGGTGCGCGCTGGCCATCGTGTCGCCGTGTGTGATCAGCTCGAAGATCCCAAGACGACCAAGACCATTGTCAAGCGGGGTGTCACCGAGATGGTCACACCGGGCGTGGCCCTCAACGACCAGGTCCTCGAGGCCCGAGAAAACAACTGGCTCGCGGCTGTCCATGTGGTCATGGAAGGCCGGAGACAAGCGAAGCGGGAACGGGCTGGCGTCGCTTTTCTCGACGTGTCCACGGGTGAGTTCCTCGCAGGTGAAGGCGCTCCGGAAGACATCGCGCCCTTGCTGCGCACCTTCCGCCCCAAGGAAACCTTGCACCTCAGGCACGGTGAGCCCGAATCCCTGAACTTGAGCGGATACCGCTTTCCGATGGACGATTGGGTGTGGCAACTTGACTTTGCCAAGGAAACCTTGGAGGGCCATTTTGGGACCAAAGGCCTCAAAGGATTCGGGCTTGAAGGCCAACCATTGGCCATCATCGCCGCCGGTGCCGCCATGCACTACGTGGGCACCACCAAACACGATCGGCTGGGGCACATCGCCTCGTTGGGCCGTGTGGAATGGGGACGCAATGTGGCCATGGATGGGTTTACCATCCGCAACCTTGAACTGCTTGCTCCCACCCATCCGGAAGGCACGGCGCTCGTCGACATTCTCGACCGGTCCGCCACACCCATGGGGGCAAGAATGCTGCGGCGATGGATTGCGCAGCCGCTCTGTGATGCCGACGCCATTAGCCGCCGCCACGAAGCCGTCTCCGCCTTTTTGGACCAACCTGAAATGCGGGCCGACCTCATCGCAGAGCTCGGACGGATTGGAGACCTCGAACGGCTGCTCGCGAAGTCAGCCGCGGTCAAGATTTCACCTGCTGAGCTCAACAAACTGCGGCAGGCATTGACCGCTGTAGAGGCCCTGCGCCTCATGGTGGACAGCTCCGACGACCCGGTCATCGGACGCTGGGCGGGACGCCTGGACCCTTCAGACGCCGCGTTGCACCAATTGCGCACCGAGTTGACCGAGGACCCACCGGGCGTGCTCGGGAAGGGCGCCTCCATCGCGGCCGGAGTTGTAGAGGAGCTCGATCAACTCCGCGACCTCCGCGACAACGGCAAGGCCAAGCTCGAAGGCATCAGGATACGCGAAGCGGAAGCGACGGGGATTACCTCCCTGAAAATCGCCTTCAACAACGTGTTTGGCTATTACCTCGAGGTGCGTCACGCCCACAAGGACAAGGTGCCGGAGACGTGGATTCGAAAACAGACCCTCACCCAAGCCGAGCGCTACATCACGCCTGAACTCAAAGAGCTGGAGCAGCGGATTCTCAATGCAGAGGAACGACTCGACGTCGTGGAAAGGGAAGCCTACACCCGGCTGGTGATGTCACTCCATCCCCACTTGCCCGTCCTGCAAGCCACGGCCCGGGCGGTCGCCGGGCTGGACCTGCTGCTCGGGTTTGCGGAGCTCGCAGAAGACAACGGTTACACGCGCCCCACCTTGGTGGAAGGGCCCGAACTGGAAATCGTGGGCGGCCGTCACCCCGTCATCGAGCGGTGCCTGCCGGATGGTGAGGCCTACGTGGCCAACGACGTGGCCCTTGACCGCGACCACCGACAGATCCTCATGATCACCGGACCCAACATGTCCGGAAAAAGTGCCTTGCTGAGGCAGACAGCCCTCATCGCGCTGATGGCCCAAATGGGCTGCTACGTTCCCGCCCGCTCAGTCCGCATGGGCGTGGTCGACAAGGTCTTTACACGGGTCGGGGCGTCCGACAACCTGAGCGCTGGTGAGTCCACGTTTATGGTGGAGATGAACGAGACCGCGTCCATCCTGCACAACCTCTCTGACCGCTCGCTCGTCCTTTTGGATGAAATCGGCAGGGGTACAAGCACTTATGACGGCATCAGCATCGCTTGGGCCATCGCTGAATTTCTGCACGAGCACCCCAAGTGTCGGGCCAAGACCTTATTTGCCACCCACTACCACGAGCTCAACCGCATGGCTGAACGCTTTCCGCGCATTCACAACGCCAATGTGAGCGTGCGTCAACAGGACGGCAAGGTGGTCTTTCTCCGCAAGCTGGTACCGGGGGGCAGTGAGCACAGCTTCGGCATCCACGTGGCCAAGCTGGCCGGCATGCCAGGCGCCTTGGTGCGCCGAGCAGAGGAAGTATTGCTTGGCCTGGAATCACAAGGTGGTGGCCGAAAAGAAGGGAAAGTTGGCGCGACCCCTGTGGTGGAGGAAGAGGGCCTGCAAATGAGTTTTTTCCAATTGGATGACCCGGTACTTCAGGACATCAAGGAGGACTTGCTGGGGCTTGACATCGACCGGCTCACGCCCGTCGAGGCCTTGCTCAAATTGCACGAAATCCGCAAGCGCGTCGGGGGTTGAAGCGCCCCAAGGCCGACGTCAATCCAAGGCAGCCAAAAGGAGGTTGAGGTCCTTGTAAGGCCAACCAAAAGCTTCAGCGAGGTCCTGGTTGACCACATTTCCGCGGTACAAATAGAGCCCGCTCCGGAACAAGGGGTTGGATTCGACACCACGGTCGACGCCGCCGGACTCCCCCACTTCTTGCAACAGTGGTCCAAGCTGATTGGACAAGGCAAGGCTCGCCGTACGCGGCACACGGCTGGGGATGTTGGTCACGCCGTAGTGGGTTACGCCGTGCTCGACAAAAACGGGATCTTGGTGGTTGGTCAAACGCGAGGTCTCGAAGCAACCCCCGCTGTCGATGCTGACATCGACAATGACGGAGCCGTCGCGCATGTCGCGCACCATGTCTTCCGTCACAATCATGGGCGTACGGCCATGCTGTGGACGCACGGCACCGATGACCACATTGGCCTCTTTGAGGGATTCGCGCAAGACCTTGGGATTGTATGTACTCGTCCAGAGCCGACCTCCGATCTCGCCGCGCAAGCGCCTCAGGCGGTATGGGCTCGCATCGAATACACGCACGGATGCGCCCAAGCCTATGGCCGCCCGCGTGGCAAATTCGCCCACCGTCCCCGCACCGATGATGACCACTTCTGAGGGCGCGACCCCCGTCATGCCGCCCATCATGGAACCGTCTCCAAACTTGGGATGTGCGAGGTATTCCGCCGCAATCAAAATGCTCGTGGTGCCGGCAATTTCGCCCATCGCCCGAACCAAGGGGAAAATGCCCGTGCGGTCCTGCATGAAGTCCCACGCTACCGCCGTGATCTTCCGGTCCATCATCTTTTCGATGGTGGTCTCGGGGTGGGTGGCCAATTGCAGCCCACTGAAAATCGTTTGCCGGTCCCGCATGTGCTCCAGCTCAGCCTCTTGCGGGGGGGCCACCTTGAGGATGATGTCGTTGTCGTAGACGGACCGGGCGTCTGGACCGATGCGTGCGCCTGCTTCACTGTAATCTGCGTCAGTGAACTGGGCATGCAAACCCGCTCCTGTCTCCACCACCACCTCGTGGCCATGGGCCACCAGCAATCCGACGGCATCCGGATCCAGGGCTACACGCCGCTCTTGTAAGGCGATTTCCTTGGGGATTCCGATGCGCAACGAGTGCTCACCAGTTTGCACCGCAAGCAGCTCTTCTTGGGGCGACAGTGCGGCCTGAAAGGCCAATCGGCGTATGCGTTCCTTGGTTTCCACGGCAGTGTTCGACAGCGAAGGGAATTTACACGGTTTCCCTCACCCACAATGCGGCGAGGCGAAGTCCGTCTGGCTGACGCTCAATACGCAGCAATTTCGTGTGTTCTGGAAAGTGATCTGCAGCCCGCTCTGGCCACTCCACAAAGGTGATGGCGCCACCGTCCTCCATCAACTCATCCCAACCCAGTCCCAGCAACTCGGAGGTGTGGTTGATGCGGTACAGATCGAGGTGACGGATGGTTCGTCTGGCCCCGATAGCGTCGTCCTGCAGTGGATATTCCTGACAGAGGGAAAATGTGGGACTCGACGCCGCATCAATCGCCCCCATCACGCGCGCAAAGGCCGCCACAAAGGTGGTCTTTCCCGTCCCCATGGGGGCTTGCAGCGCGACCACATCGCCCCAATTGACAAGCACGCGGAAGGCGGTGGCGACCTCGTCTATTTGCGCCATACCGAAGGGGGCCGAGCGCCAAATACAGCGCAATTCACCTGTCGCTTCCGAGGTCGATGTAGCCTTTTCCATGCTCTGTTTATCTCGGACGAAGGTGCACCAGCGGGACGAGCATCTCTTCCATGGAAATGCCCCCGTGCTGGAAGGTTCCGGTCAGATACCGGACGAACCGGTTGTAATTGTTGGGGTACACCATGAACTCGCGCTCTTTGGAAAAAATGTAGCGGCTCGACAGGTGGGACTTGGGCAAACCAAAAGATGTGGGGTCCGTCACCGCGAAGACGTCATCACCATGACGCAGGTTGCGTCCGGTTTTGTAGCGCGGGTTGTCCGTGACTTCCTTCTCTCCCTGCACTTTGATCGGCGTATCTACCTGCACGGTGCCGTGGTCTGAGGTGAGGACGATGTCCATGCCTTCCTGAGCGGCGCGTTCCATCAACTCCTTCAATGGACTGTGGTCAAACCAACTCATGGTCAACGACCGGTAAGCCCCCTCATCTTCGGCCAACTCCTTGATGATTTCGCTCTCGGTGCGGGCGTGACTGAGCATGTCTACGAAGTTGAATACCACCGCCGTAAAGTCGCGGTCCCGAATGTGATGGAAATCCTCGAGAAGCTTGCGGCCCGCCGTGACATCGGTGATTTTGTGGTACCCCCACTTGCCTTTGAACCCCCATCGGTCCAACTGTGCGCCCAGCAGCTCGGATTCGTGGGCGTTCTTGGAACCTTGGGCATGCTCGTCCTTCCACCATTGAGGATGCACTTGGGCGATGCGGTGGGGCGTCATGCCGGCAAACATGGCGTTTCGCGCATACTGCGTGGCCGTTGGCAAGAAACTCCAGTGCATGCGCTCTGACTGCACTTGCCAATGGTCGGCCAACGATGGACCCAGGGCCCGCCATTGGTCGTAGCGAAAGTTGTCAATCAGCACCAACAGTGTCTTGCGACCCTGATCGAGCAAGGGCTTGACCGCGCTCGACAGGACATTGGGGGCCAACAGCGGATCCGCCTCGTCGTCACAGCGGTCAATGTCGGCGACCCAGTCTCCATAGTGGGCCTTCACGAATTTGGCGAATTGGCGCCCGGCATCCACACGTTGCATGTGCAAGACTTCCGCCATGCCCTGATCACCCGAAGCCGAAAGCTCCAAATCCCAGTGCACCAATCGCTTGTGGATGTCTTCCCAGTCTTCGCGACCGAGCCTGTCCATGAGGCGCATGCCGAGTTCGCGAAACTCCCGCTGGTAATCGCTCATCGCCTTTTCGCCGACCAGCCTCTTCTCGTCGAGGATTTTCTTGAGCGAAAGCAAGATCTGATTGGGGTTGAGCGGCTTGATCAGGTAATCCGCCATCTTGGAACCGATGGCTTCCTCCATGATGTGCTCTTCCTCGCTTTTGGTGATCATCACGCAGGGCAAATGAGGCCGGCGCTCTTTGATGCGCTGCAGCGTCTCGAGGCCCGTCAGTCCCGGCATGTTTTCGTCGAGAAACACCACATCCACAATGCGCTCACCCTCCAGGGCCTCGAGGAGTGAAGCTCCGTCGGTGAACCCGGTGACTTCGTACCCCTTGGTCTGCAAGAACAGAATGTGGGGCTTCAAAAGGTCGATCTCATCGTCGGCCCAAAGGATGTGGGGAGTGCGCGTCATGAATGGTTCAATGCCTTTTGCTCGCAATTATTTTGTGAAAGCGGTGGCCATGCAAAGAAAGACCCCAAATTTCGGCCATGGCTGCACGTCCCAAGCTGCTCAACGACCCCGTTTACGGGTTCATACAATTGCGTCACGCTGACTTCACCAAAGTCATGGACCACCCTTGGGTCCAAAGGCTGCGCAGAATCAGCCAACTCGGCCTCAGCCACCTCGTCTACCCCGGGGCCGTTCACAACCGGTTTCACCATGCTGTTGGTGCGATGTTTTTGATGCAGGAAGCCCTGGACTCCTTGCGCGAAAAAGGCATCGTCATCACAGAAGAAGAATACCGGGGGGCCTGCCTGGCCATCCTGTTGCACGATGTGGGCCATGGGCCATTCAGCCACGCATTGGAGCACACGATTGTCAGTGGCGTGCACCACGAAGAGATCAGCACGCTCATCATGAATGAGCTCAACGCCCACTTCAACGGCATGTTAGACGTGGCCATTGAGATCTTCAACGACCACCATCCCAAGCGTTTTCTGCACGACCTGGTATCCAGTCAGCTCGACGTGGACCGCATGGACTACCTGCGGCGCGACAGCTTCTTCACGGGGGTCACAGAAGGCCACATCAGCTCCGAGCGCATCATCCGCATGCTCAATGTGCACGAAGGCCGGCTGGTCGTCGAGGAAAAGGGCATCTACTCCATTGAGAAATTCGTCATCAGCAGGAGGCTGATGTACTGGCAGGTGTACCTCCACAAAACCGTGTTGGCTGCAGAGTGGATGATGATGCGCATCCTGGAGCGGGCGGGCGAATTGGCCAGGCGCGGTGTCCCGGTATGGTCCACCCCGGCCTTGGCGCCCTTCTTGAACGAAGACCTCGACCGCGCCAGGTTCATGGCAGACCCCGAAGTGCTCGCCGCTTTTTGCGCCATTGACGACAACGATGTGAACTGCTGCATCAAAGCCTGGCAACACCACGATGACGCGGTGCTTTCAAAGCTCTGCGCGGGGCTGCTCAACCGGCGCTTATTCAAGATTGAACTGCGGGACCAACCCTTCGACCAAAACGACATCTCCGAGCGCTTGGAAGCGGTCAGCAAGGCGTTTGGATTGGGGATGGATGAGGCGTCTTATTTCGTGCTGCACGACCGCATCGACAACCGCGCGTATTCGACGGCATCCAATGGGATCAGCATGTTGTACAAGGATGGCTCTGTGCGCGATGTGGCAGCCGCCTCCGACCACCTCAACCTCAGTGCGCTGAGCATGACGGTGGAGCGGCATTTCCTGGCTTATCCCAAGGAAATACCGCCCCGTCCGTAATGGTTATAGGGTGATCTCCTCACCGTTGGCGTCGAGGAGTTCGTACTCCAACAACTCTTTGGAGGAATCCGCTTCCACGTGGATTTTCATCCCGAAAGCCTTCTTCCAGTCCTTGAGTTGGTTCTTCCAGAACCCTTTGGTGATGTAGGCCTCCACCATGGGGTGCAAAATCAAGGTGGACTGCCCGAGTCCACGGTCGGCGGCCGCATGCAGCGCCGCTTCAATGCCGTCCGTGACGAGGATGCTCGCCGTGACTTTGCCCGTTCCATTGCAGGAGGGACACACCTCTGCTGTCTTGATATCCGTGACGGGGCGCACGCGCTGACGCGTGATTTCCACCACTCCAAAACGGCTGGGTGCCAAAACATTGTGCTTCGCCTTGTCCGGCTTCATGGACTTCCTCAGCGCCTCTGTCAATTGGCGTCGGTTGGCCGTCTCACCCATGTCGATGAAGTCGACACAGATGATGCCGCCCATGTCGCGCAGGCGCAACAAACGGGCAATCTCTGTGGCACACTCAAGGTTCGTGGCAATGGCGTTTTCCTCTTGCGAGGTGGCACCTGCCTTGCGACCACCTGAGTTGACGTCGATGACGTGCATCGCCTCCGTGTGCTCAACAATCAAATAGGCGCCACTGCGCAAGTTCACTTGGCGGCCGAAGCTCGCCTTGATCATGCGGTGTACCCCTCGGTCGTCGAAAACGTCCTTGGCCTTGGACTCCTTGACAATGTCCACTTTGTCAGGGGCGATGCCCGCGAGGAATTCCCTCACTTCGTTCGCCACCTCTGGGTCATTGACGAGGATTTGAGAAAAATCTGGTGTGAGCAGGTCCCTCAGCAGGGAGCTGGTCTTGTTGATTTCTCCCAAAACACGTTGCCGTGGTTTGGCATTGCGCAGGTTGGAATGCAATTCCTTCCAGCGCTGGCTCAATTCTTCGAGATCAGCGTGCAAGTCAGCGGCCCCCTTTTCCTGGGCCACAGTGCGTACGATGATCCCGCAGTTCTCCGGACGGATGCTCTGCAGCAAGACCCTGAGGCGCTTGCGCTCGCTTTCCTTCTGGATGCGTTGACTGATGCTGATCTTGTTCGAAAACGGGACCAGCACGAGGTATCTGCCAGCGATGGTGACTTCGGCGGTAAGCCGAGGACCCTTCGTAGAGATCGCCTCTTTCGCGACCTGCACAAGCACGTTTTGGCTTGCGGAGACCACGTCTTTCATGTTGCCCTTTTTGTCGATGTCGCTCTCCAACTTGAAGTTGGCGAGGTCTCCCGTCTGCTGCGTCCCTTTGATGGAGCGCTGGGCATACTTTTTGAAACTCCGGTACTGCGGGCCCAAATCGAGGTAATGGAGAAAGGCATCCTTGGGATGACCTATGTCCACAAATCCCGCGTTGAGACTGGGCAGCACCTTCTTGACCCGGCCGAGGTAAATGTCCCCAACCGCATATTCCTGGTTGCCTTTGTCTTCATGGAGTTCGACCAAATGGCCGTCTTCCAACATGGCAATACGCAACCCGGACTTGGTCTTGTTGATGACCAGTTCGATGTTCACGCGTCAATACATGACGACAATGGCGGGCGAAGCGGAAAGGCTCCAGCCACCATCATCCATTGTCACTTCTTCTTCTTGTGACGATTCTTGCGGAGACGCTTCTTCTTCTTGTGCACGGCCATCTTATGGCGCTTGCGCTTCTTTCCACTAGGCATGGGAAGGGGGTTTTATGAGTTCGTTAAATTCTGTTCGAGAAAGAGGATGCGTTGTTGTACCGCTTCCTCGATGACTGTATCCGGGGATAGCGGCAAAAACCGCTTGTAACTGGAGAGCGCCAAGCCCGGATTTCCCAGGCGCTCGTGGCATTGTGCTTGGAAGAACCAAGCATTGTGTGCAGCGCTGTCCACCACGAGCGCGCGCTCGAAATGAATCAGGGCCTCGGCGGGAGCATCGCCGTCCAGTTCCAGCATGCCGAGCTGAATCAGGGGTTCGGAACGTTCGGGAGCAAGCTCAATGGCCTGCACAAAGCGTTCTCTTGCTTTGTCGAACTGTCCGGATTGGATGCTGAACCGTCCCAGTTCAATCACAGCATCCACATTGGGTGGTTCCGCCTCTGCCAATGCCTTCAACGCCAAAATGCCGGCCATCGGATTGGGGCCGTTCACTTGGTCAATGGCTTCCTGCACGGGATCCACTTCAATGCCCTCATCCAAGGATGTGGGAATCGGATCGGCCGTGTAGGCTTCTGGACTTCGGGGAATCACTTGCCAAACCAGCAAAGCCAGCACGACGCAAAGCCCTCCTATGACGAGGGGCAAGATGCGGCTGTTGGACGTTGCGTTTGACATCAGATAGGGTCGTCAATTAGTTTGCGGAGACCTTGGTCTTCACATTCTCCATAAAGCTCTTAGCAGGCTTGAAGGAGGGGATGTTGTGTGCGGGAATCTCAATGGTCTTGTTCTTGAGAATGTCCCGTCCAGTCTTCTTGGCGCGGCGCTTGATGACGAAACTGCCGAAACCGCGGAGGTAGACGTTATGCCCACTTTCCAATGAATCCCTAACGGATTCCATAAACGCCTCAACTGTCGCCTGCACATCTTGGCGCTCAATACCTGTCTTGTCGGAGATGCGGCTCACGAGGTCCGCCTTTGTCATCTTGTTGTCAGTCACCTTGCTGGATGATTTGAGATTCAGTGGTTTGCATTACCACACTTTGGGCCGGCAAAAATAGGACATGGATGGGAGACCTCCCGACACCATCTTGCCATCGATTAAACTTCCGCCTTGAGACCCCTACATCCCCTGACCGCCCTCTTGCTGGATTGGTACGACCTGAACGCCCGCCCTTTACCTTGGCGAGAAGACCCGGAGCCCTACGCAACCTGGCTTTCCGAGGTCATTCTCCAACAGACCAGGGTCGATCAAGGCACAGCATATTGGAAGCGATTCATGGCGGCATTTCCTACTGTGCAAGACCTCGCAGCCGCTGACACCGATGCCGTAATGGCCTTATGGAAAGGACTTGGTTACTACAGTCGTGCCCGAAATCTGCACAAAGCCGCCCACATCATCGCAGAAGAACGGGCGGGTAAACTCCCACAAAACGCAACAGACTGGGCGTCCCTTCCCGGTATAGGCCCATACACTGCAGCGGCGATTTCCAGCATCTGTTTCGATGAGGCTGTACCCGTGGTCGATGGCAATGTCCAGCGTGTGGTCTCTCGCCTGTTCGACATCGAGGACGCGGTGGACCGAAAAAAAGGAAAGGCGGCAGTAGATACCGCCTGTCAAGCGCTGATCGACACCCGCAATCCAGGCAAATCGAACCAAGCCTGGATGGAGCTGGGCGCCTTGGTGTGTGCGCCACGATCGCCGCGGTGCGGTGAATGTCCGGTGGCCGAAGGCTGTCTGGCCCGGCAACGCGGCACCGTGCTTGATCGTCCCGTCAAGCAACCCAAAAAAGCGCCGCAAGCGGTGGACGTCGTTTTCTCTGTGCACCTTCGCACAGGCCCGTCAGGCGACCAGCAATGGTGGGTGGAACGCCGACCCGAAAGCGGCATTTGGTCTCAATTGGAGTCCTTCCCTTGCACCATGGACATGCGCGCGCCCGGAGCCGAAGAGGTGAAGGGAGCTGTACCTGACAGGCCCAAACGATTCGGTCCTGTTGCCCACATTCTGACCCACCGCAAAATGACCGCGTGGTTCGAGGTGGCCACCGACCCGGCACGCCCTTCCAATGGCGGCCGCTGGGTGGACTGCATGGAGGGCACCGCAAATTGGCCGCGCCTCATAGACAAGGTGTTGCCGGAGCTGCGCGGTTGGATTGGGAAAAAATGAGGAATTAGGAAATCGCCACTCGCAGCCACTTCGGTACTTTGCAGTCGATGCCCGGATTGAATAAAGTCATGCTCATTGGCCACCTTGGCAAGGCCCCTGCTCTGCGGTGGCTGGAAAACGGGCAGGCCATGTGCAAGTTGTCTTTGGCCACCTCTGAGCGCTACAAAGACAAGGCGGGCAACCCTCACGAGCGGACCGAATGGCACCAAGTGGTGCTGTGGAGGGAGCTGGCGGAATTGGCCGACCAATACCTCACCAAGGGCCAAAAGGTGTACATCGAAGGCCGCTTGCGGACGCGGACATGGCAGGACGCAGGTGGCACAGAACACCGGTCGACCGAGATCGTGGCCGACCGCATGGAGATGCTGTCGCCCCGCGGATTTTCAGCGTCTGATGCCACCGCTGAAGCACCGGCCGAGAAAAACCAGGGTCCCATCCCCATGGACGCATCCTCCCTGCCCTTCTGACCATGACTGACCTCATGGGCATCCACCTCTGGATTGCGGCGGTGAGTTCTCTGCTCCTGCTGTTGGCCAGTGCCTTCATATCGGGCAGTGAAATCGCTTTCTTTTCGCTGGACCCTCAGGATAGACAGACCCTAGAAGAGGCCGAAGACCAACCCTCCAAACTGGTCCTTGCCTTGCTCAACTCGCCCGATACTGAGCGGGGCGCCCGGCAGTTGCTGGCCACCATTTTGGTCCTCAACAACACGGTCAACATCCTCATTATCCTGCTTTCGACGGTGCTCATGCAGCATTGGCTGACGGCGTTACCCCCCATCGTGGGCACTGTCCTGCATGTATTTGGCGTGACCTTCTTGATTGTGCTGTTCGGCGAAGTGTTGCCCAAGGTCTATGCCAACCGCAACCCCCTCACTTTGGCGCGTCGGATGGCCCGAACACTCTCGTGGTCCAAGGGCATTCTACGGCCCATCTGGCAGCCGCTTAATGCCATGGCCAGCTGGCTCGCGCCCCGCGCCGATGCGGCACCAGAACTTTCGGTGGAGGACCTGGAGCACGCTGTAAATGTCACGGACTCCGAGGAGCGTTCTGAAGAGGAAAACCGGATCCTCAGCGGCATTGTCAATTTTGGCTCCAAGGACGTCAAGCAAATCATGCGGCCGCGCACCGACGTGACCTCATTTGCACACGACCTAGCCTGGCCGGAGCTCAAAAGTGCGATGGCCGAATCCGGCTTCAGCAGGGTGCCGATTCACGAAGACGGCCTCGACAACATCAAAGGCATCCTTTACGCCAAAGACCTGCTGGCCCACCGCAACGCCGAGGCGTTTGACTGGAACAGCTTGCTCAGGCCCCCCTTCTTCGTTCCGGAAAACCGGATGATCGACGACCTGCTCCGGGACTTCCAAGCCATGAAGGTCCACCTCGCTGTAGTGGTCGATGAATACGGCGGTACCAGCGGCATCGTCACCCTGGAGGACGTCATTGAGGAGATCGTCGGCGACATTTCAGATGAATTTGACGACGAGGATGTGCTGTATTCCCGAATCGATGAACGCACCGTGGTGTTCCAGGGCAAAACCGCCCTGGTGGATGCCTACCGCATTCTCGATATCGACGGTTCGGCATTTGAGGCCGCCAAAGGAGAGAGCGATACCCTCGGTGGATTCGTGGTCGAACAATTGGCCCGCCTGCCCAAACCTGGCGAGTCCCTCATGTTTGAAGGCATAAAATTGGTGGCCGAAGCCGCCGACCGCAGAAGGGTGCTTCAAGTCAAGGTGACCCTGTCAGCAGACAATGAGGCCGGCCCACAACAAGGTCTGCCTTCCCAAAACCGCCGACCAGATGGACTCGGGACTTGGGCCCTCATCATGGCCGTTGCACTCACGTTGGGAACAGGATGTCGCGATGCCGAACCCGTGCCTCGGCCACCCGGCTATTTCCGGATTGCCCTGCACGACACGACCTTCCGCCAGGTTGAATTGCCGTGCCCGATGTCTGTTGGCGTGTCGCGCTCGGCGGTGTTGGAGCCCGTTCGGGATTTTGCACCGGACAGCTGCTGGTTCAACCTGGTGTATCCCCAATACAAAGCGCGGATCCATTGCACATACGCGGGCGGGGTCGACCTCGAGCCAGTCGTGGAAGACGCTTTCAAATTGGCGTACGAGCACGAAATCAAAGCGGACGCCATCGAAGTGCGCCGCAGGGATTACGAGACGGGCGGATCTGCCATCACGTGGCGCATCGCTGGCAATGCAGCGAGCCCCTTGCAATTCTTGTGTACCGACGGCTCGGATCAGTTCTTGCGTGGCGCATTGTACTTCGAAGTCCGTCCCAATGGTGATTCGCTGCGACCTGTTGTCGCCCGCTTGGACGCCGACATCGAACACCTCATGGCAAACCTGACGTGGCAGTGAAGCTCGTTTTGGATCCCGGGGGAACCCGACTCAAATTCGGAGCCGTCCGCAACGGACAGCTTGATGCCGTGCACAGCGTGGATTGGTTGGAACTTCAATCAGGGCGCTTTGACCCCGCTACACTCGCCCGGGAAACCGGAACTCCGGCCAATGAAAGCGGCCTCGAGGTCCATGTCCTCAACCGCAAGGCACCCCCGGCTGCTGGCGAAGAATGGCTCAGTGTCTTTTGCCAGGCTTGGGGCAAGCCAGCAGCCACCCGTGAGGTCATCGACCCCCTGCAAAATGCGGGCTTTGACATCGCCTACACCTCAGGTCATCCCGGCAGTGACCGCATCGCGGCAGCCGTGGCGTGCCAGCGCAAAGACCCCGGAGGCAGCTTTATCATCGTGGATGCCGGCACCTGCATTACAGTGGACCTCCTGTCTCCGGGTTCATGGCGGGGTGGCGCCATCATGCCCGGACTCCAATTGCAAGCCAACGCCATGAAAAAGGCGGGCCTTCCCATACTTCAGGCGGACGACCAACACCACTGGCCCTTCACCGAAGGCCCAGAAGGTGCACTTGGCCGCAACACCATGGATGCCATTGCAGCAGGCATCCCATGGGCCACTCGGAAATCTGTAGAGGCCATTGCCCAAGCCTACAAAGTCATGGACCCCTGCGCACAGGTGGTATTGACCGGCGGTGACGCCCCGCATTTTGATGGTGTGGGAGGATGGCAGACTTTCGCGAACCCAAACCTGGTTCTCCAGGGTTGCGCCATGCTGCTGAACGAGCACACCACATGACCATACCGTCTTCTCTACGCATTCTGTCCCTCGGCGCCGCTTTGACCGGATTGTTCGGCCTGTTGGATTCCGTGCAAGGCCAGTCTACCTACTCGCCTTATTCGCGGTTCGGCCTGGGCAAACTTCAATCTGGTGCCGGCGCTGCGCAGATGGGCATGGGCCAAATGGGGGCGGCTTGGACGGACCGCAGTCACTTGAACACCATCAACCCCGCTGCCGCAGCCTTCCTGACCCGCACCACTTTTGCAGGTGGATTCGACGTCAGATCGGAGCGCATTATGGAGGGCGATTCTGCTACCCAAGGCGAACTGGGTGGCCTCACCCAAATCGCCTTCGCCCTCAAGCGCGCAGGAGGGAAATCCGCGATCACCTTCGGCCTTCAGCCCCGCAGCCAAGCTGGATACGATGTCTCCCAAGCCCTCGTGGACCCCGTGGCCGACGCCTATGAAATTCGCTACTCCGGAACCGGCGGACTGTCTCAGTCCTACATCGGATACGCCCGACGGTGGGAAGGTTACGCATGGCGGAAGTTCACCGATGGTGACGGCACCGTGACCGACAGCTCGAGGATCATCACCAGCGGAACGGCATTTGGCGCGCGGTTTGAGCAGGTGTTCGGCAGCATGGTGCGGACCCGGAACATCGATGTCGCCAACCCCATCTACGTGGACACACGGGTGCAGACTGACGAGACCCATCGAAGCGCTGGCTTCACCTTGGGTTTGGTTCGAGAACAATTGATTTCCGCCAAATTCGACAAGGATAAGAAGCTCGTTTCCAGCGCGCTCTTGCGCATTGGTGGCGTAGCTCAACTCGGGCGTCAGCACACGGCGGACCGGATGACGCGATGGGCCTCTTGGCAGACCCTTTCAACCGGCCCACTTGAAGTGGATTCTGTCCATGCCACGTCCGAGAAATACACCCTCGATTTGCCGCTCTCGCTCGCTTTGGGCGCAGAATGGGAGTACAACAGCCGCAAAGGAGCGCGCTGGCGCATTGGGGCTGAATGGCGCAAGACCAGTTGGAGTGTTTTGGCTCCAGACATGCTCGACCCGGGGGTATCCTGGAGAGACGATGTCGGTTTTTCGGCCGGTGCTTCACTCACGCCGCGTGGATTAGACGATGCCCGCAATGGTTTCCAGCGTGCCACATACAGCATAGGGCACAGTGCACAGAGCGGCTACATCCTGATTGATGCCGGACCCGTGCAGTCTTCCATGTGGAGCCTGGGGTGGTCCCTGCCCATGTTGGGATCACGCTCGGGTTCCAGCATCAACCTCGCCCTGACCTGGCAAAACACCTCTACAGGCTCCGATGCTTTGCTAACCGAAAATGGCATTGGCGCCATGGTGGGATTCACCCTCCACCCCTTCTTTAAAAACCAGTGGTTGGTACCCCGCAAATACGATTGAGGACGCCACCGGGTATGCATTCATGAGTTCCTCTATTTTAGCCCGCTCGGAACGCGCCACGTGGTTTTGGCCCGGTCCTTGATTGTACAGACCGCATAAGTTGATCAGATGACCCGATTTTTCCTCCTCACGAGTAGCCTTTGTGCCGCCTTTCTGGTGACCGCGACCTTGTCCGTCTCCGCACAAGATGACAGCAAGTACGGTGAGACGCCTGAACAGCAGGCCGCCTGCAAGGAAAACCTGAGCTTGTACGAGACCTATTACAAGCAGAAGAACTACGAGGATGCCTATCCCTTCTGGAAGAACGCATGCTCAGTATGTCCCCCTCAGGTGTCGCAGAACATGTACATCAAAGGCGTCAACTTGCTCAAGCGTCAGATGAAAGCCGCCATCAAGGCCAAGGACAATGCCCGTGCTGTGGCCCTGCGCGACAGCGTTTTCATGTATTACGACCTGCGCATCCAACACTTTCCCAGCACCTCCAAAAAGCCCGACAATGGCTGTCAGGTGTTGGCTCGGAAAGCGTTGGATTGGACTAGCCTCAATAAGCGGGCGGCCCTTGAATCACGCCCCATGTTTGAAGAAGCCATCACGTGCTTGGAAGACCGGAGTGATGCGGCCGTTTTGAATGGCTACTATGGCATTTTGGTCAAGGCGTTGAACGAAGCCGAAGAAGCTGAAGCCAAGGAGGTGGCCATCGGTGACTTGCTCAATGAGTACCTCCGCCTCAGCGACTTCATCGAAGCTGCTCGCCAACGCGAAGTCGCTGAAGCCGATAGTGCTGGTGCTGCCAAGTATGCCACCACCCAGAAAAACCTCGACGAGATCTTCGTTCAAGTGGCCAACTGTGATGACATGTTGCCCGTCCTGACCAAGAAGATCGAGGCTGCTCCAGACGACATTGACATCAAGAAAAAGACGCTCCGCTTGCTCAACGAGAAGGGGTGCACGGACAACGACATCTTCTTGCCCGTGGCGGAGGCGGTCTACGCCGTCGACAAGAACGCAGATGCCGCGTATTCCATCGGCATCCAGCTTTCAAAGAAAGGAGACTACGGTGCGGCCCTTCCTTATTTCGAAGAGTCGGTGGACCTCTGCACGGACTGCCCGAAGTTGGCCCGTAACCTGATGAAAGCAGGACAGGTCGCCAAGAACGCTGGCCAGGTGTCGAAGTGCATCCGTTATGCCCGCAGGGCGGCCAAGGCCGATCCCGGAAACGGAGAGCCTTACCTGTTGATCGGTGATGCCGTTGCCTCCATGTTCAGCGCTTGCTCCGACAGCCCATTGGGCGGTCGCGAGGTCTACTGGTTGGCCACGGACTACTACCAACGCGCCAAGTCAGTGGACAGCAATGTTGCCTCCAAGGCCAACACCAAGATTTCGCAAGTGAAGAAGTCGTACCCCACCATCGACGACCTCTTCACGTACGGCATCAACGAAGGCAAGGAAATCACCGTCAAGTGTATCGGTGAGACCACCAAGGCGCGCAAACCCTGATGGGCCAGCACCGATTTTGGGGTGTTTTGATGGGAGCGATGGGGCTGTGCTCCACCGGATGCCACAATGACCTCGAAACGGTGGCTGATTTTGAGACGCTTGGCGGCCCTTCGCAGGTTCTGCGAGGTGCGGCCCTTGAATACAGCGATGATGGCCAGTTGACGCACCGGCTGAATGCCCAACACATGTCCCGCTCATCGGAAGACCCCCCCATCTGGGAAGTCACCGATGGCTTCACCCTCGAGGTCATAGACGACACCGGCGGTGTAGAGGCGCTGTTGGGTGCCCAGCGCGGTTCATTTGCAGAAGAAACCCGGTATCTGGAAGCCAGGGGCGGAGTGGTCCTGCGCGGGGCCAACCAGGACACACTGCTGACCGAGTTGCTGTATTGGAGTGCCGATAGCGACAGGGTGCACACGACCGCACCCGTCGAAGTGCGCACGCCGGAAGGAACGCTGTATGGCCGAGGCCTCGAATCCGATGCCCGTTTTCAGCGCTATTCCATCCTCGAGCCTACCGGTACCTTTTTGGTCGACACCACAACCTCCAACCCATGAGCCAGCGCGTACATCTCATTGCCGAACGTTTGTGGGGTTTGATTGCCTTGGCGGCCCTCATCGCTGCGGGTTATCACATTGTGGCACAAGGATGGGACGCCGGAAAAACAGCCTTGATTTTCCCGGGCATTGCCGGTGCATGGTACATGACGCGCCGTGGGCTTCGCAAGAAACTATCGGCCAGCGAGAAACCCGCCGAGCGAAGCCATTGATGTCCATGGTTTTCCGCCCTCAGCGCCTGCGCCTTATCTTGTCGAGACCCGTCTGATTTATGGATCACGACCCTGCGAATTTGTTCCTGTTGCTTGCCGCCCTTCTGGCGTCGGCCTTTTTTTCGGGCATGGAAATCGCGTTTGTTTCGGCAAACCGGTTGCAGGCTGAGCTCGACCGCAACCAAGGTGGATGGGCTGGCCGGCTGGTAGAACACCTGCTGAGAAAGCCTGAGCGGTTTATCGCCTCTATGCTGGTGGGCAACAACCTCGCCCTGGTCATTTTCGGCCTTGAATCCGGCACCCTGATCGCGCAGCTTTTGTTTGATGTGGGCGATTGGGAGTCCGCCAACAACCCCTTAGCCGCCCTCGCTGCCCAGACCGGCATTGCCACTGTGGTCGTGCTCGTCACAGCAGAATTCCTGCCCAAAAGCTTTTTTCACGCTGCCCCCAACCGCTGGCTGCGGTTCTTCTCGGTGCCCCTTGTGGTCATCTACTACGTGCTCTGGCCACTGGCCATGGTGGTCCTGTCCCTGAGCCGGCTGTTTCTGCGCAAACAGGGCGAGGAGGGTGAAGAGGACAACCTCAGTGCCGTAGACCTCGACGACTTCGTGCGCGGCTTGAATGAAAGGATGGTCTCCGAAGAAGATTCATCCTTGGACAACGAGCTCCAAATCCTGCAGAACGCCTTGGACTTTTCCAACCTCAAGGCCCGCGACTGCCTGGTGCCCCGCAACGAGATCGTGGCGCTGGACACCAACGCTTCCTTAGAAGAATTGGACCGTTGCTTCACCGATACTGGCCTGAGTAAGGTGGTCATCTATCGCGATACCATAGACCATGTCATCGGCTACGTGCACTCAAAAGACTTGCTGCGACGTGCCGAAGAAGACGGCGACTCGGTCGGGGCAGGACTGGCCCGCTATCTGCACCCCACCATCATCGTCCCCGAGCCCATGGGCGCCCAAGATATTTTGGCGGAATTCATCCGCAGAAAAAGGCACCTCGCAGTGGTCGTGGACGAGTATGGAGGCACCTCGGGCATCCTCACCATGGAAGACATTGTCGAGGAATTGATTGGGGACATCGAGGACGAACACGACACGGAGGCCCTGGTGGAGATGGAATTGGGAGAAGGCCACTACCGGTTCAGCGCCCGCCACGACGTGGATGACCTCAACGAGCGATACAACCTGCAACTCCCTGAAAACGAGTCGTATGAAACCCTCGGAGGCCTCGTGCTCCAGCATATGGAGGCCATTCCGGAGGAGGGCCAGCGCTTAGAATTGGATGGGCTTTCCATACTTGTCACCCGCGTTGATGGTGCACGGATTGTCCTGATTGAAGTCTTGAGAAAAGAGCCTGAAGAGGGCTGATGCGGTCCGGAAGACCGTGCGTATCTTCGTGAACCACGAAAAAAATCCTGCCACCATGGGCATGATCGAAAGCATCCGCAACCGCCAAACGCTCCTCCTCACCCTCATCGGGTTGGGAATGTTCAGTTTCCTCGTTCCCTATGATGCCGTTATCGCATTGTTTGGAAATAACCCCGGCAGCCAAGCCGCCGGCACCATCAACGGGGACGACATTTCATTCCTTGAATACCGCATGCGGGTTCAGGAGAGGAACAGCCTGTTCAATTACACAGACGATAAAGCTGCCCAGAATGAAGTCTGGGGGGACATCGTCGTAGAACGCCTGTACGGTGACAATTTTGACGCCCTCGGCCTCGACTTGACCAAGGAGGAGTTTGATGACATCCGCTATGGAGACTACATCTCCCCATGGGTGTCACGTACCTTCTACGGAGGTCAGGTTACCGAGGAACAGAAGCAAAACTGGAAGCAGACCTTCAGCACGATGTACTCGGACCCTGCTGGCAAGGCCAACTATGCCGGTTACGCCCGTGTCATCCAGCAGAAGCGCATGCGCGAGAAGTTTGATGGCCTTGTCCGCTCAGGACTCGCTGCCAACACCCTCGAAGGCAAGCGCGACTTCCTGCTCAACCAAGAGAAGGTTGACTTCCGATATGTCTTGAAGCGTTTCAGCGCCATTCCAGATGCCGATGTCGAAGTTTCTGACGCCGACGTCAAGGCCTTTTACCGCGCTCACAAGGAGGATGCCCAGTATGCGCAACTCGCTGGACGCGACATCGAGTACATCCGCATTCCTTTGACTGCGAGTGCAGACGACCGCAATGAGGCTGAAGCTGGACTTGCCAAGTTGGCCGCTCCCTGGACTGAAGCCACTGATGACGACGCTTTTCTTGCCGATTACAAGCTCTTGGGCGAAACGAGCAGGCTCGAAATCATTGGCCCCGCTTTGGACAAGGAAAGCCAGGCCATCAAGTTGGAGGCCGCAGCAGTCGGAGACGTGGTGGGCCCTTACTTCGAAGGCACCTCCATTCGCTTGGACAAAGTCATCTCAAAGGATGCCGTCGCAGACAGTACTGTGAAGTGCCGCCACATCCTGCTCAAGACTGACGACATCAATGATCCCGCGCAGGTCGCAGCATTGGAAGCGCGCGCCGATTCACTCAAGCGCCGACTCCGTGCAGGGGATGCCTTTGCCGACCTCGTCAACAAGCACAGTGAAGACCCTGGATCCAAGGCAACGGGTGGTGAGTATGAATTCCGCCGCGGCCGCATGGTCAAGCCATTTGAGGACTTCTGCTTCGACAACCGCGTTGGAAAAATTGGAACTGCCCAGACCAACTATGGACTTCACCTCATCGAGGTATTGGACCAGCAGTGGACTTCGGACGCGATAACGGTACAACGCATCGAGCGCAACGTCGACATTTCCAGTGTCACCGCGCGTGGGGCTGAAGAGACCGCCATGAACTTCGCCATCGAAAACGGCGACACAGAGTCCTTCCGCAATGCTGCTGACACCATGGGTTATGCCATCGTTCAGGCCAACGACGTACAATCTGGGGCCGCGGCAATCACAGGCCTTCCCAATGGCAGTGAGGTGGTCGGATGGGCCTACGGTGCTGAAATCGGAGATGTCTCCAACCCCTTCAGCATCGATGGAAACTACATCATTGCATGCCTCGTGAACATCAAAGAGAAAGGCGTACCCCCCTTCGAAAACGTAGAGGATGCCATGCGCGCGGGTGCTCTGAAGGACAAGAAAGCCGAGATGTACATGGAGCTCATGGCCGGTAGCGCTTTGGATGACATTGCAGCCGCTGCGGGTGCAACGGTCAACAGCGCCAATGGTATCGGATTGAAGACCCCCACCATTAGTGGCGCGGGAAGTGCTCCAGAGCCAGAAGTGGTAGGTGCCGCGTTTGCTTTGGAACTCAATGCAGTGAGTGCGCCCATTCAAGGCAACAACGGCATTTTTGTTGTGAGCCCAATCACCCGCAATGAGGTCGAAGCTTCCGGCGAATTCGCCACGGAAGTCAAGAGCCTGAATGACCGGACTTATTTCCGCAACCTTCCCATTGGCAGTGGAGCGCCTGTGCGCTTGTCCAACGCCATTACGCAGAAGGCCGACATCGAAGACCTGCGCCAGGGCAGCTGATTCGAAACCGATCTCCCTTTTGGACGCCTGTCCGTTGCAGTGTCAACCTCGACGCTCCAACAGACAGGCGTCTCCGTAACTGAGAAAGCGGTAGTTCTCGGCCACCGCATGGGCGTAGACTTCCCTCCAAATGGGCCCCAGCATGGCTTCCACAATGCACAGCAAGGTGCTGTTGGGCATGTGGAAATTCGTGAGCAACCGCTCCGCTGACCGCACCCGATAGCCGGGCACAATCATGAGATGGGTCACAAACTCAAGTCCACCGCCCTGCTCGGCTGTGCGCTCCAGTAGCCACGCAGCGGCAGCGGCAAACGTGTCAAAGGGCTGATCGATGCCTTTGTATACCCACTGCTCTATCTCCTGCTCTGGACCGACGCCATGTTCCCGCCACCGGCAAGCCAACCAAAACAAGCTTTCCAAGGTCCTCATGGTTGTGGTCCCCACCGCCGTAATCGCTTGGCCTTTGGCCAATTCCTCGAGGCCTTTCCGCGAGACGATACAGCGCTCGCCATGCATGAGGTGACCCTCGGGATCGCCTTGCAGCGGCTTGAAGGTCCCCACGCCCACATGTAAGGTGACCTTCCCACAATGGACCCCTTGGTGTGCAAGGGCACCCAACAGGTTCTCCGTTAGGTGCAGTCCAGCCGTCGGCGCCGCCACGCTACCTGGCAGCCTCGCAAATACCGTCTGATAGCGTTCGGCGTCTGCCGCTTCTGCAGATCGACGCATGTACGGAGGCAGCGGAATGCGGCCCAACCGGTCCAGCACGGTGCCAAAGTCTTCTTCTCCTTGCCAGCTGAACCGCAGCGCCTCACCATCCCGCTCCACAGTGAGGTCCACTCCGCTGTCCGGAACGGAGAGGGCACCGGACTTCCATTTCTTGGCGCCGCCCACCATGGCGTTCCAAGTCACTGGAGACTTCGCCGTGAGGGCCTGTTCCACGGGGATGTTTGCAGGCTCCAACAAGAGCAATTCCAGGGCGCCTCCTGTGGGCTTGACGGCCATCATCCTCGCGTGCAGGACACGCGTCTCATTGACCCAGAGCTGGCTGTCAGGAGGAATCACATGGGGCAAATCCGCAATGCCGCGGTCCTCCCATTTTCCGGAGCTGTCCACATGCAGCAACCGAGCATCTTCCCGACGGGCAGGCGGGTGCTTTGCGATGTGCGACTCGGGAAGCGTGTAGTCGAATTCCATTTTTTCGGCGCCAGTATGACCCATGATGTGTGCAAGCTACATCCTCCGCATATTTGCTGACATGAAACTGGACGTGCATGGCATCATTGGAGCCTCTGGGCAACTCGGGACCGAGATTGCACTGAGGTTGATGAAGGCCGGTGAGCGCGTTGTGCTGATGGACATCAAGGCACCCAGCTATGCGCCGTTACAGGAGTTGCCTTTCGAAACGGTGGACGTCCGCGACCAAGGTGCCCTTGCCGCCGCTTTGGGTGCGCATCAGGTCACCCATGTCTACCACCTGGCCGCCGCACTCAGCGCACGGGGGGAGCAGGAGCCCCAATGGGCATGGGACCTCAACATGAAAGGGCTGCTCAATGTCTTGGACTTGGCCGCCAACATGGACCACATCGCCAAGGTGTTCTGGCCGAGTTCCATTGCCGTCTTCGGGCCGGGGTCCGGACCTGTGGCGGCACAAACAGGCCACCGCCTCCCCACCACAATCTATGGTGTTAGTAAAAACGCCGGTGAGCATTGGTGCTGGTGGTACCACCAGCACCGCGGAGTCGATGTGCGCAGCGTGCGATACCCCGGCTTGATCGGTACTTTGGCACCTCCGGGAGGGGGCACCACTGATTATGCGGTCGAGGTATTTGACCACCTGCGCGGTGCCGCACCCTACACCTGTTTCTTGGACGCCCAAGAGAAGTTGCCCATGATGCACATGGATGACGCGGTGACTGCCGCCCTGCAGCTGTTGGCGGCACCACGCGCCTCGCTGCAGTGCGCTGAGGCCTACAACATCGATGCCATGTCGTTTAGCCCTGAGGAACTGTTCGCGGAAATTCGACGCCATGTGCCCGAATTCAAAGCGGTGTTCGCTCCGGACTTCCGGCAGGCCATTGCCGCTGGCTGGCCAGATGCCTTGGACGACGCCATGGCCCGCCGCGATTGGGGATGGGCCCCTAGAGTGGGGCTCGAAGAATTGGTGCGCTCCATGATGGCGTCCCGCCGTGATGTGCAGCCATTGCCGCAGGTCGGCTAAGTCTGTTTCACTCTTTTTTCTTGGAATCGAAACCTTGGCGGAGGCCTGGGCGTAAGAGGAGCATCACAACGAAACGCCCCATGAAATTCGATGCCCTCTTTCTGCTGCTTGCCCTCATGATCGGTCCGGTCATTGGAAGCTCGGCTTACAGTCCAACTGCTGACGGAGACCCGAAGGAAAGCCAACATGTGGTCATCCTCGGAAAGGATGCGGCAGTCGCTGGCTTTCCAGCGGACGCCATTTTCGAAGAGGGTGACCTCGTGGACGGACGCCGTGAAGGGGTCTGGAAACGGTACCACGACAATGGAAACGTGCGCTCGGAGATACACTACGTCCACGACGCTCCCTTTGGGCACTACAAAGTCTTTTCTGACGAAGGGCGGCTCCTTGAGGAAGGCCGCTGGGAACAAGGTGTCAATGTGGGGCACCTCCGCCGATACTGGCCCAACGGCACTGTGCGACAGATGCTGACTTTTGATCAGCAAGGTGTCGGGCAAGGCCAGCAACGGTACTTCCACGACAACGGACAACTCGAAATGCTGGTCGACCTATTGGACGGCCAAGAGGAGGGCGATTTGATCCGCCTCGACCGCGAAGGCCGAGTGACCAGCCGCACGACATACCGCTCAGGCCGCATGATGCAGCGCGAAAACTGAGCACACGATATACTGCTTGATGCCTTGAGGCCGGTTCGACCGGCCCGCTTGACCAAGAAGACCGGTCCACCGAAAGCGTGTGGGCCGGTCTTCGCTTTGCGATATTCGCACCCGGAACCCCACCCTTGAACCTGGACACCCCATGGATTCCTCCAATACGCCCGCCGAAATGCCGCTCTCTCCGTATGCCGCGGACTTGCACATTGGCAATTCCCTCTCACGAGAAAAGGAGCGCTTCACTCCCTACAACCCGCCGTATGTGGGCATGTATGTCTGCGGACCTACAGTGTACAGCAATGTCCACCTCGGAAACGTCCGGACCTTCCTGACGTTTGACATCGTATACCGCTACTTGCTGCACCTCGGTTTCAAGGTGCGCTATGTGCGCAACATCACAGATGTGGGACACCTCACAGGTGATACCGACGATGGCGAGGACAAAATCGGCAAGAAGGCCAGGCTCGAAAACATCGAACCCATGGAGGTGGTCCAGCGGTACACCAATGACTTTCACGATGTCATGCGGGTCTTCCATATCCTGCCTCCGTCCATTGAACCTACGGCCACTGGACACATCGTGGAGCAAATCAGCATGATCGAGAAAATCATCGAAAACGGATACGCTTACGCCTCCAACGGCAGCGTCTACTTCGATGTCCGCAAATACGCAGAGAACCACAATTACGGTGCGCTCAGCGGCCGCCGCATCGACGAGCTGCAAAACCAAACCCGGGCCTTGGATGGCCAAGATGAAAAGCGAGACCCCCTCGATTTTGCCCTTTGGAAAAAAGCCGACGCCAGCCACCTGATGCACTGGCCGTCCCCATGGAGCGAAGGCTTCCCGGGTTGGCACCTTGAGTGCTCCGTCATGAGCACCAAATACCTCGGCAAGGCATTCGACATTCACGGCGGTGGCATGGACCTCAAATTCCCACACCACGAGTGCGAAATCGCTCAGAACATGGGTGCACATGGCCCAGAGGAACCCGTGCGATACTGGATCCACGGCAATATGCTCACGGTGAACGGACGCAAAATGTCCAAGTCAGAGGGCAATGGGTTCACGCCGGAAGAGCTGATTACCGGCAACCACAAGCTCCTCGAGAAGGGCTACTCTCCCATGACCGTGCGCTTCTTCATGCTGCAAGGGCACTATGCCGGAACCTTGGACTTTTCGAACCCCGCACTTCAGGCGGCCGAAAAGGGCTTGGAGCGCCTGATGACGGCTTGGGGACTGTTCGGCGACTTGGCTCCTGTGGACGGGGCAGAAGGGCATCCCGACGTCGATGCGCTGCGCGACAGGGCCTATGCGGCCATGAACGACGACTTCAACACACCCATGCTCATCGCGGTGTTGTACGATGCGGTCAAGGTGGTGAACTCTGTGGCCGGCGGTCACATGCCCATCACGGAAGAAGGCATCAGCGCACTGCGCGCCCTCTTTGACCAATTCGCCCACGACATTCTGGGTCTCGTGCCCGAAACGCAGGACGGCGCAGGTACCGAAGACCGTTCGGATCACCTCATGGAGGTGTTGTGCGCTGTCCGGGCCGAGGCCAAAGCCAACAAAGACTGGGCAACTGCAGACCTCATTCGGGACCGATTGGGCGCCCTCGGTGTACAGATCAAGGACAGCAAAGATGGAACGACCTGGACGTTTGACTGAGCGGATTTCAGCCGCGGGCTGCGCACTGCTCTGCCTCATTGTATGGGCAGGTTGTAGCGGTGGTGACAGTCCCAAGAAGCCCAGCCGCACTGCACCTGCTGCCAAGAAAGAGGTTGCTTTGGTCAAGACACCGCTGTTTTCTGCGGACAGTGCGTTTGACTTCGTGGCCCAACAAGTGGCGTTCGGCCCCCGTGTCCCGAATAGCCCGGGGCACCAAGAATGCGGTGATTGGCTGGTGGCTCAGCTCGAAGCGCACGGTGCCGATGTCACCGTTCAGGACGCGAGGGTGACCGCCTTTGATGGAACCAAACTGGACATCCGCAACATTTTTGGGGCATTCAACCCCAATGAGCAGCGCAGGATCCTGCTCTACGCACACTGGGATACGCGGCCATTTGCAGACAAGGATTCGGTGCGCACACGCGAACCCATAGACGGCGCCAACGACGGTGCCTCAGGTGTCGGTGTCCTCCTGGAGTTGGCCCGCATCATGGGCGACTCCCTGCCCAACATCGGTGTAGACATCGCCTTTTTCGATGCCGAAGATTATGGCGAACCGGAATGGCTGCCCAACCGCGATGCAGACTACACAGATTGGTGTCTCGGCTCACAATACTGGGCGCGCCGCCCGCACATTCCGGGATACCGGGCGAAGTATGGCATTCTGTTGGACATGGTCGGCGCCAAAGGTGCGGTCTTCAACAAGGAAGGCACCTCGATGGCCCTCGCCCCACGCGTGGTTGACAAGGTCTGGTCAACAGCCCGCAAGCTGGGCCATGGCGACTTGTTCCGAAGCCGAGTGACCCCTCAAACCATCGATGACAACTTGTTTGTGAGTCAATTGGCCGGCATCCCCTCGGCCAACATTGTCCACTATCACCTCGAAACCCAGATGATGGGTTACTTCCAATACCACCATACCCACGGCGACAACCTCGCTGCCATCGATCCTGAAGTATTGGGGAAGGTGGGTGAGGTGCTCACCCAGGTGGTTTACGCCGAATAAACCGGAAGGGAGACTTCCAAACTGCGCGCACCTGTCGCGTCGCAATCGAGGTCCAGCTGGCCACCCAGACGGTCGCACCGCAAACGGACGAGGGACCAATGCCGGGCTTCACGGTCACCGGCAAAGAGGCTCATGGCCTCGCGCCACCATCCGCGCTCCGCAAAACCGTCAAAAGTGACCGCCAAGCCGTCGGCTCTGCTGTGCATGGCCATGCGGCAACTGCCCATCCCCATTCCCGCCAGCAGTACTGATAGGAAATCCCGGAGTTGTTCGGCATCGCCTTGGAACGGCACTTCTTCTCGAAGCGACCAATCCAACACACCACCCGCCGTGCGGCCTTCAGCCAAGGTCAGGCACAGCCCTTTCAAGTCCACCGGTTCGTGGTGCATCTCTTGGGCACACAGCGCTGCCAAGCGCCCAAATTCATCCAAGTCCCGCTTGAGTTCTCCCGGCAGCGCATGGCCCTTGGCAGCATCCACCAAACGCGCACCCGACAGCGCCAACTCGTGCACTTGGTGTTGTCTTCCTGGGAGCCAGTGCTGCTGCAATTGGCGCAACCGCCCACGCAATCGACTCGACCTGAGCTGTGCCCGCCACGTCCATGCCCCCATCAGCAATAGCAAGAAGACCAAGCCACCCGCAGACCACTGCCACAATACCGTGCGCTCGTTTTCCATTCGGGTGCGCTCATCGCCAATCGCCGTGAGCCAAGGTTCGCTTTCAAAGACGCCCGTGCGCGCCCGGTCAGCCCGCCCTTGCGCCATTTGAAGGCTGTCTGCCTCCTTCAAGGCAAAGTAGGCCGGACCGTGGGCGCCGGTGCCTGCGAGGATGCGGGCGCGAAGGCGCAGTGCCTCAGAAAGCATGGTTTCCCGCACGGAGAGTGGGCCGATGGCGCGGGCCGCCAACTCGGCTTGGTGCGACGCCGCCAGTGCTTGGGCCGCATGATCGCGTTGGTGCCTTTTGGCCCGCAACAGGGCCCATTTGGCCTCTTGCAGTGGGTCTACGGCGCCAGGGGCGCACTCCAGCGCTGATGCCCAAGGCCAAGTGGCCAGCACATCAAATGGCGCCAATGCCCCAGCAGTCAGCAACAAACCCGACCAACCGACGGCCTTTGCACTGCGCTCCTGCACCGTCATGGCCTTCCATTCGGGGTGGTCCAGCACACGTTGCCATCCCTCGGTTGCGCCTTTTTCGCCGAGGCCCGAACATACTGCTGACCATCCCCAGGCATCGAGGGCCTTGATGGGGCTTGCGTTGTCGAAGTGGGCCAGAGCCAAGCGGTTGAAGTCTTCTGCTGCAGCACCGTAGGCCCCTTCTTCCAAGGACATTTGCGCGAGACGCGCCATGGATTCAATGGCCAAATGCTTGAAGCGCAGGTCTCCTTCAGCGTGGGCACCCGTTTGAACCAAATCCGCAAGGATCCAGCGGGCCTCATCGCGGGCCCCCATGTCCAGCTTGGCCTGGGCCAATGAAAACCGCCAACCTTCCGCCTCATCGGCCAAGTCCGGGCATGAAGCCGACGCGAGTAAGGCCGCGGCGAGGGCCTCTGCTGCATGGCCGGGGTTGCGCCAATCCAGATGCACGCGCGCCCGGCGTTCGGCGCAGCGGGCCACCCAGCAAGCCTCTCCTGACTTGCGGAATTGTTGCTCGGCAGACTTCAGAAAATCAAGGGCGGCAGCGTCCTGGCCTTTCTGGCGAAGCGAATCCGCCTGCTCCAACCACGCCTGACCACTTTGGTCCAGCGCCCACAAGGAGGGCGCCAGGGCACATAGCATGGCGAGAAAAAACAGGCGGCGCATTGCGCTTCAAGCTACCTGACAAGCGGGCTGCAACACGCCGCCTTCCCGCCCGACAATCAGATGCGCACCGTTGAAAACCCGCAGTGCGATTTAGGTGGCCTCCTCAAGAGGCCGCAGTGAACTGCTCTAGGAACCGAATGTCGTTTTCGAAGAAGGCCCTGAGGTCGCCAATCTGCCACTTCAGCATGGCAATGCGTTCGATGCCCATTCCAAAGGCAAAGCCCGTGAACTCGTTGGGGTCGATGCCAGATGCTTCAAGTACTGCTGGGTCCACCATGCCACAGCCCATGATTTCGAGCCACCCCGTTCCTTTCGTAATGCGCTTGTCCACTTCGGTCTCCAGTCCCCAATAGACGTCCATCTCGGCACTGGGCTCCGTAAAGGGGAAATAACTCGGACGCAGCCTGATTTTGGTGCCACTGCCAAACAGCTGCTCGGCAAAGACCAACAAGGTTTGCTTCAAGTCGGCGAAGCTCACGTCCCGGTCTATGTACAGGCCTTCGATTTGGTGAAAAATGCAATGCGCACGGGCGCTGATGGCCTCGTTGCGGAAGACCCGCCCCGGCATGACAATGCGCAGTGGCGGCTCTCGCTTTTCCATCTCCCGCACCTGAACAGAACTCGTGTGGGTCCGCAGCAAGAGGTCCGGATCGCGCTGGATGAAAAAGGTATCCTGCATGTCGCGTGCAGGGTGCTCCTCCGGAAAATTGAGTCCGGAAAAAACATGCCAATCGTCCTCTATCTCCGGGCCGTCCGCGACGGTAAAGCCCATGCGGTCGAAGATGGAGAGGATCTCCCGGCGCACAATCCGGATGGGGTGGTGCGATCCAAGTGGCACTTCCCCACTTGGACGGGTGTGGTCGGCTCCGCTGCCCTGGGCGTCTTCTTCTGCGGTCAGCCCTGCCTTGGCCTCATCGAAGTGGGCTTGCAAGGCTTGTTTGAAGGCGTTCAGTGCTTGGCCCATTTCCCGCTTTTCTTGGCCGGGCACGGCGCGGAAGCGTTCATTGAGGTCCTTCAGCAACCCTTGCCGACCGAAATGGGCAATCCTAAAGGCCTCCAAGGCATCGGCATTGGAGACATCTGCCGCCTTGGCCTCGGCCAACAGCCGGTCCAATTCAGCTTGATTGAGTGTCGACATAAGGGGTCAGTTGAGGATTTCCACCTTCATGGTGATGTCTTCCAATGGGCGGTTGGAACTGGCCACCTGAACCGCACAAATGGCGTCCAACACGTCCAACCCTTCAATCACGCGGCCAAACACAGTGTACTGCATGTCGAGGTGTGGGGTTCCTCCCAGCTCTTGGTAGGCGGCGATTTGATCAGGTGTGTACGAAAAGGGGGTTCCGGTCGCCTGAGAGATGTTCCGCACGACGCCCTGCAACATCTGGGGGCTCACGTCGCGGCCCTGCACGATGTAGAACTGGCTTCCACTGCTGCGTCGGGCTGGATTGACCTGATCACCTTGACGGGCTGCAGCCAAAGCGCCTTTTACGTGGATGAATTGGGGGTCAATTTCTGCGGGCACGGTATAGCCTGGACCTCCGGACCCCAAACGCACATTGGCGGCAGCTCCCTTGGACTTGGGGTCGCCCCCTTGTGCCATGAACCCTTTGATCACGCGGTGCCACAACAGCTCGTCATAAAACCCCTCCCCGGCCAGCTTCAAGAAGTTGTCCCGGTGCTCGGGAGTCTCATCGAACAACTCGACCACCATGGTGCCGAGGGATGTTTCGATGCGTACCTTTTTTCGGTCCCCTTCATTTTCAGTCGCCGACATGAGCGAGGGCAGCATCAAGAATGACATCATCAAGGTGAGTGTGCGCAGAGAAAAGACAACCATCGTTCGGAATTTGCGTTATTTGTAAGCTGCAGAGGAGAATGATGGCCTCCGCAAAGCGACCTCGAAAATATGAAATCGAACACCCCTTTCCACGTTGCCGGCATGTTGGCCCTGTTGTTCGCCGTGACATTTGGTTTCACCGGATGCAATGAGATTGAGGATACCGTGGCTGTTGTCTACGTGCAAAACAGCCTAGGGGCTCCTGTTCAAGGGGCGGAGGTGCGCCTGTATGCAGTGGGATCTGTCAACCAGACCTTCATCGGTGAGCTTCGTTTCGACACCACCCAGGTCACCAATGCTGCCGGCAGTGTGAGCTTCAACTTCTCAGAGTACTACAAGCAAGGCCAAGCTGGCTTTGCCGTACTCGACATCGAAGCCACCAAAGGTTCCCTCGAGGGCATCGGCATCATCAAGATCGAAGAAGAGATGACCAACGAGCAGACGGTCATCATGGAGTGACTTTCTGTCTGTAGACGGAAGGAATTGCCTATTTTCGCGCTCCGCTTCGGCGGAAAACCGGGATGTAGCTCAGTTGGTAGAGTACGCGTCTGGGGGACGTGTGGTCGCTGGTTCGAGTCCAGTCATCCCGACTTTTGAAAGGGGAGCCTTCGGGCTCTCCTTTTTGTTTGCCTACCATTGCACCTCCTCATGGACGTTGAATTCGAAACCCGTTGGCGCAAACTGTTGCACGTGCTCGAGGCACGGTTTGGCGGCGGAATGGACCTCCAGGACATCCTGTTTTTGGTCGGGGTCCAAGAGCTCGGACAGGGCTTTCGGACGTTCAAGAAAGACGAAAAAATGGACCTGATGCACGTTGCCGTGTGCACCGTCTTGGTTCCCGAGGGGTTCTACGCCTTCATTGGACGCGATGAGGACGGGTGGCCCCACTTCGAGGAAAAAGTGCCCTTGCCCCAGTTGGAGCCCAAACAACAGGACATCCTGATCAGGCGCGGACTGCTGGATTATTTTGGAGATGATCCCGCAGGCCTCATCGCCCCGCAAAGCGCTTGAGGGCAACTTCGTCTTCGATGAGGACGTTTTTGCCGGAAAGGCTGACCCATCCGTCAGATTTGAAATCACTCAAGGCCCGAATCAGGCTCTCTTTTGCCGTGCCCACCATGCCAGCGAGGTCCTCACGGCTCAGCTGCGGTTGAGAACCTGACTCTTTGAAGCGGCTGTTCAAATCCAACAGCGCCTGGGCCGTCCGTTCGCGGACCGAGGCATAGGCCAAAGCCAGCAAGCGCTCCTGGTTTTGTGTGACTTCTCCGGCCAACATCCGGATGAACCGCATCGCTACGTCACGGTTTCGGTGCATCAAATCCAAGAAGACCTTACGTGGTACGAGGTGGACTTCGGCATCCTCAAGGACCTCAGCAGCGCTGGTGTACTCCAGTCCTTTGAGTACGTCCATGTGGCCGAAGAAGTCCCCGGGCTTGCAGAGTTCAATGATGAGTTCCTTGCCGTAGTTGTCCGTGCGGAAAATCTTGACGACGCCAGAAGCAACATAGTAGACGTTGTTCGTAGCGTCCCCTTCTGCGAAGAGCACTTGGCCCGAGCCATAGCGACGGGGCCGGTCTCCAACATCAATGCCCGGAATGCCTCCTTGCTCATTGGCGTCGGCAATGAACTCGTTCAAGCGCTGAGGCGGGCGTCCGTATTCGCGCTGCAGGATCGCGCTCTTCTTGAGGCGCACCTCGATGGTGGCGAGCAAGTCTGCTTCACTGAACGGCTTTACCAAATAATCGTCCGCTCCGCTCGACATCCCCCTCCTCATTTCCTCTGCGCCATCGCGAGAAGTGAGGAAAATGAAAGGAATCATCGCTGTGGTCGGATCGTTGGACAGGTAGTGCAACACCCCGTAACCATCGAGCTCCGGCATTTCAACGTCGCACACAATCATGTCCGGCCGGTCGAGCTGAGCGCGGCTCACACCTTCCTTACCATGCTCGGCTTGAATGACTTCGTACCCGGCCAGCTGCAGAATATCTGCAGTGGTCGTCCGAAGAAATTGGTTGTCCTCGATGATGAGAATCTTTTTCACGGCAACTGATTCAGGGTGTGTTTGTGGAGTCCACTCACGCAAAAAGGTCGCCTGTAAGTTATTAAAGCAAATCGGCGCGCCCATGATTCCTGTTCAAGAGCCTGAAACGCTGGACCTCGTGGATTAAATTCGCGGGCGTCTGGGCACGAGCTACAGGCACAAATCACCGCCAAATGAACGTTTCTCTCGACTGGCTCAGGACTTGGCTCCCCATCGAAGGGCACCCCAAGGACGCCCACGCCATTTCCGACATCCTCACCGCGACGGGCCTCGAGGTAGAAGGGGTCGAAGAAATTCCCGCTGTTCCCGGAGGGCTCAAGGGCATGGTCGTCGGTGAGGTCTTGACCTGTGAGCAGCACCCCAATGCCGACCGATTGAGGGTCACGACTGTCAATGTGGGCGGAGAAAGCCCGCTCAGTATCGTCTGTGGCGCGCCCAATGTGGCCCAAGGCCAGAAGGTCATCGTGGCCACCATCGGGGCCACTTGCCACCCCACCGAAGGCGACCCTTTCAAAATCAAAAAAGGCAAGATCCGAGGAGAGGTGTCTGAAGGGATGATCTGTGCTGAGGACGAACTGGGCATTGGCCAAAGCCACGATGGCATCCTCGTATTGAATGCGTCAGCGCAAGTGGGACAGCCCGCATCGACAGCCCTGGGGGTCGAGAGCGACCACCGCATTGAGATTGGACTGACACCAAACCGTACAGATGCCATGGGCCACATCGGCGTCGCCCGCGATTTGCGCGCCGCCATGCTGTGGAACGGTGGCGATGGCACGGGCACGGGTGTTCCAGCATTGACCCCTGCACCCAAACCGACCCTGTCCGATGGCAGCGGTCCGATTCGGCTCGAGGTAGAGGACACCGAAGGCGCCCCGTGCTATTTGGGGATCACCTTGCGGAACGTCCAAGTAGGACCTTCACCAGATTGGATGCAGCAGCGCCTGCGTGCCATTGGATTGGAACCCAAAAACAACGTGGTGGACGTGACCAATTACGTCTTGCATGACCTCGGTCAGCCCCTGCATGCATTTGACGCCGATCAGATTGCCGGCCAGTGCGTTCGGGTCAGAAAAGCCAAGGAGGGGGAGCGATTCACGGCGCTCGACGACAAGGAACTCACCTTGACCGCGGCCGACTTGGTCATCGCAGACTCTGAAAAACCCATGTGTCTCGCAGGGGTTTTCGGCGGCGCAAACAGTGGTGTTCAGACGGGCACGACTTCCGTCTTTCTCGAAAGCGCGTGGTTTGAGCCCGTCACCATCCGCAAGAGCGCCAAGCGCCATACCCTCTCCACCGATGCTTCTTTCAGATTTGAGCGCGGCGTAGACCCCAACATGGCGGCCTTCGCTTTGGAAAAAGCCGTCGCCCTGCTTTCGGAGTGTGCCGGTGCGACCGTGGATGGCGGCGTACAAGCTTTTCGCGGCACACTGCCGGGCCCCCAAGCGGTCAACCTCTCTTGGAACATGCTGGACACCATGATCGGCATCGCCTTGGATCGGGACCGCGTGCGCGGCATACTCGGCGCCCTCGACATCTCCATACAGTCCGAAAAAGACGGCACCCTTGCGCTGGAAGTCCCCGCATATCGCCGGGATGTGACACGGCCAGCAGATGTCGTAGAGGAGGTCTTGCGCATCCACGGTTACGACCACATCCCCCTGCCTGGTCGGATGACCGTTTCCCTGTCTGCCAAGCCCAATCCTGACCCGGAACAGCTGCGCAATGACCTCGCTTCCACATTGGTTGGCCGTGGGTTTCACGAGGTGATGCACAATTCATTGGTGCCCTCAGCCCACCTCAAGTTGGTGGAGGATCCAAGCCTGTACCCTGAACGTGCCGTGATGCTGCTCAACCCCTTGAGCTCGGAGCTCGATGCCATGAGGCAGACTTTGTTGCTCCAAGGATTGGAAACTGTCGCGCGCAACCGCAACCACCAGCGTCCAGACCTTTCGCTCTTCGAATTTGGCAAGGTGTATGCCCAAGGTGAAAAGGGTGGACACCAGGAAACGGAGCGTTTGGCGCTGACCGTATCTGGCCGCACTTCTCCTGAAAACTGGCGCAAACAGGAACAGGATGGCATGTCCTTCCTCAAAGGTGCCGTCGAGGCCTTGCTGACGCAATCCGGCGTTGCAGGAATACACTGCGCCCCCCTTCCCAGCGGAGGCTTCTTCAAGGAAGGCCTCGAATGGAAAGGGGCGAAGGGCTTTGGTGTTCGCGCTGGCCTCGTGCATCCCGCTTTGTGCCGTCAGTTCGGCATTGAAGCTGCCGTGTTCCATGCTGATTTGCCCTTTGACGCTTTGGTGACGTGGTCCGGTAAACGCAAGGTGAAAGCACAGGACTTGCCCCGTTTCCCAGGTGTACGCAGAGACTTGAGCCTCAAGGTTTCTGCAGGAACCTCTTATGCAGAAATTGAGTCTGTGGCGCGACAAACAGGGGGTAAACTCTTGCGTCACGTGAACCTTTTTGATGTCTACCACGACGAAAAGACCGGACTGGACTCTTATGCCATCTCGCTGCATCTTCAGGATGAAGACAAAACCCTCAGCGACAAGGCCATTGACAAGACCGTTCAACGCGTGCGCCAGCAGCTCGAGCAGCGCCTGGGGGTCACGCTGCGCTAATTGATACCGCGCTCTGTTGGAAATTTCGTGAGAGGCTCAGTGGCACACCTCGCAACTACAAAAAGCATTCACAGCCCGCCCACACTTGCCTAAAAACCGTGGGGGTCGAATTAATTTTCAAGCAAACACTCATACCATGAGCAGCCATACCATCCTCGTTGTAGATGATGAGCCAGATATCCTCGAATTGGTTCAGTACAACTTGGAAAAAGAAGGGTTTGCAGTGTACACAGCGGGGAATGGCCGTGAAGCCATCGAAATCGCTGAAAGGTCCCAGCCAGATTTGATCCTTTTGGACGTGATGATGCCAGAAATGGATGGCGTGGAAACCTGCATGGAGATGCGGGAGAATCCCAAATTGCAAAACACGGTCATCGCCTTCTTGACGGCTCGGGGAGAAGACTACAGCCAGATTGCTGGGTTTGATGCAGGTGCAGATGACTACATCACCAAGCCCATCAAACCAAGGGTACTCCTGAGCCGCATCAAAGCACTACTCCGCCGCAGCACGAAGTCAGAAACGCCCAACAAAGTGTTTCAAGGGAAGACCATCCAAATCGACCGTGAGCGCTACATCGTGGTGCACAATGGAAAGGAAATGACCATCCCGAAAAAAGAATTCGAGTTGCTTTCCTTGCTCGTTTCCCAACCGGGAAAGGTGTTTACCAGAAGCAGCATTCTCAACGACGTATGGGGCAGTGATGTGGTGGTCGGTGACCGCACCATAGACGTACACATCCGAAAACTCCGAGAAAAACTGGGCGATCATTATTTCCGGACTGTCAAGGGTGTTGGTTACAAGTTCGTCGAATCATGAATATTCGCACACCCCGCGGTGTCGCCATTGTCTGTTCCTTGCTTGTCACCCTCCTCGGGATGGTGTGCTCGGTGCTTGTTTTTTGGATCTATGACATCGAGGCCCCTATTCAGGCTCTGGCGCTCGGTGCCGTGGGGCTGTTTGCCTTGTCCATGGCGGTCATCTACAGCGCCATAGAGAAGTTTATCTACCAGAAAGTCAGGATCATCTACAAAAACATTCACCGCTTCAAGAGCACCAAGGAGCGCGCCCGCGACGTCCACATGGGAGAGGATGTCATGGAAAAGGTGCGCCTGGACGTGATGGATTGGGCCACCGAAAAGGTCAATGAGATTTCCCTGCTCAAGGAACAGGACTCCTTCCGAAAGGAGTTCATCGGCAACCTTGCCCACGAGTTAAAAACGCCGGTATTTAATATCCAAGGCTACATTCTCACCTTGTTGGAAGGGGCACTCGAAGACCCTGAACACAACCGGAAATTCCTACTCAAGGCCGCAAAAAACGTGGACAGGATGGCCGGACTCATCGACGACCTCGATGTGATCACCAAAATCGAAGGCGGCTCTTTGGAGCTCAACATCTCCACCTTCGATCTCGGCCACCTCGTCACCGAGGTCATGGACCAACTCGAACAGCGCGCCAAACGGTCGGGCATCTCAGTCGTCTTTGTAGAGGACGGCCCGCGCAAGATTGATGTCAAGGCAGATTACGGCAAAATCGAACAGGTGATGACCAACCTCATCTCCAACAGCTTGCGCTATGGCAAGGAAAATGGCACCACCCAAGTGCGCTGCTATGACATGGAAGAACAGGTGCTGGTCGAAGTGGCCGACGATGGCATCGGCATGTCAGAAGAACACCTGCCCAGGATCTTTGAGCGCTTCTACCGCGTCGACAAAAGCCGCTCCCGTAATGCGGGTGGCAGTGGCCTGGGATTGGCCATCGTGAAGCACATCATTGAGGCCCACGACCAGAGCATATCTGTGCGCTCCACCCAAGGCAAAGGGTCCACATTTTCTTTTACCCTACACAAGGCCTGAAGTAAGCGCCAGAGCGGTTATCCGCGGCGCTGGAGCATGCCTGTGCCCGCTCCATTGACAAAAGGATTGCCCGCGCGCTCCACCCCTATCGTAGTGGCGGGACCATGGCCGGGGACCACCTTGAAATGGTCCGGCAATGCATACAATACGTTTTCGATGCTGCGGGCCAATTGACCGGCATCTCCACCCGGCAAATCGGTGCGTCCAATGCTCCCCTGGAACAACACATCTCCGCCGATGACACAGGCGTTGCGTTCATCGATAAACACCACGTGGCCCGGGGCGTGGCCCGGCGTGTGCCTGACGGTCAATTCAAGCGCTCCGAAGTGCAAAGTCTCTCCATCTTCAAAGCCCTGTTCTTGCAACTCAGGCAAAGGATCTAGGGAAACGCCATACAGGTCGGCGGCGCGCGGCGCCATTTCATAGGTCGGGCGGTCCAAGGCGTGCACCCGAGGGTTCAACCCAAAGCGTTCGACCATCCCGTGACAGCCCATCACATGGTCCAGATGGGCATGGGTCAACAATACAGCACTCGGCTGCAACCCGTGGTCTGCCAAAAGCGTATCCAATGCATTCCACTCTTGGGCCGACGAAAATCCAGGGTCAAACACCACGACGCCCCCCTCTCCATCAGGGAGCATGACTGTGTTTTCAGAAAAAGCGTTGCAAGCCTGTACAAACATGGTCCGCAAGTTCCCCTATCCAAGTGAAACCCCCTACACAGGTTGTACATTCCGGATTCCATGTCGTTCACAGCGCAGCTAAGGAAATGCCTAACCTTGGTCTTGGGGTGTTGTGCCTTCGGTTCCCCTGCGGTGCTGGGCCAATTCCACAACGGCTTGGACATGTCGTTTGGCAAGCAGCGCGTCCAATACCGGAACTTCGACTGGCAATTCCTGCCCGGGAACCCTTTTGAACTGTATTTCTACCAAGGCGGTCGCGACTTGGCGGAGTTTGGGGCCAATGCCTTGACCATCGATTTGCCCGACGTTGAAGCCGCCTTCCAGTTGCGGATTTCCGGGCCGGTCGAGGTCTTGGTATTCAACAAGCACGCCGACTTCAGGCAGAGCAACATCGGCATCGATGGCTCCGAGGCGGGCAACATCGGAGGGTCTACCATGATTTACGGCAAAAAGCTGTTTGCCTGGTATGATGGAGAGCACGACGCCTTTAGGCTGCAATTGAGAGAGGGCCTGTACCGCATCTTGTTGCGGCAATACATCTTCGGGGATGACTGGAAGGATGTGGTCAAAAACAGCCAACTGTTTCAGCTCCCGCAGTGGATGGAGAACGGCATGGTGGCCGCATTGGCAGGTCCGCCTTCAGCCAACGAGCATGCGGCCCTTCAGGATTTGATTTCCCGCGGTTTGTTGACACAGGTACAGATCCTCGACGGCAGGGAGCAGCGCATTGCCGCCGAGGCCATTTGGCGGTTTGTTTTGGAGGCGTTTGGACAACAAGCCGCCCTCGACGTACTCAGTGGATTTAAGGCAGGCAGAACGATTGACGCAGGTTTCCGACGCATCGGCATGGACCTAGAAGGTCTGCTCTCAGCAGCCCAAGCCCATTATGCAGTGGGGCAAGCCCTGCAGCTCGACGGCAAAGAGGGCCGGGGTGTGGCTGTGGAGCGAGCCGCGTCGCTGGCCAAGCCAGCCCACATGGGATCCCTGCCCCACAGGGCCAGGCGGAAATACCAGCACAGCAGGTTTGCCTCTTCATCGGACGGCCAGTGGACCGCTTGGACCACAGATGAGCGGGGTCAGGTGCGGGTGTGGTGGTCGGACGGCCAACGCAAGCGTTGCCTCTCAAAAGTGGACCACAAGTTGACGCGCATCGTCGACGACACCTACCCGGTACTGGCTTGGCACCCCTCCCTGCCCGTGCTCGCCCACATTTACGAGGAAAAGGGACGTGTCTTCCTGACCATTTCAGATGCCACCAGTGGCGAATCGAGTGAGCGTGAGCTTTTCCGCATCGAGAAAGTGATCGATTTGGATTGGTCTCCGGATGGGCGGCGCATCGCTTTTAGTGGCGTTCGTGCAGGGAAAACCGATCTGTACGTCTACAACACACTGGCAGGATCGCAGGTCCCGCTGTGGGGCGATGGTTGGGATGATCTGCATCCCGATTGGACCCCTGATGGCCGTGGCCTGTTGTTTAGCAGCAACCGTCCAGACCTCGACGATGTCGATGCCAGTCCAGCCATCCCCACAGACCTCCCCCTTGACATTTGGCGCTACGACTTGGACACCCAGGAGATGGAGCGTGTCACCCACACCCCCAAAGAAGACGAGGTGCATCCACACGCCCTCAGCGCGAATTCGTTGGCGTACCAACTCTCAGGACAGCCCGACGTCCTGCACATGGCCATCAAGGACAGCGCCATTCTCAGGGTCGACACCGCCATTCACTACCGTTACTTCACCCGAAAGGCGCCGTGGTTTCACCTCGACGGGGCCGTGGCCGAGCTTAAACTGCGCGAGGGTGGCGCTGCGTGGGAGGCCTTGACCATTTCTGATGGCCGACCCCGCTGGCAGCAAGGTGCGCTGCCGGCGCCACCCCTAAAGGCCACCATGCGCGAAATCGGTGCAGAAGACGTGCCCACCTCTTCGCTGAAACCTTGGGATTACGTACCGGAAGACAAATTGGACTTGGAGCCTGGACAGGTAGACTATCGGAATTACACCTTCGAATCCGAGCGTTCATTGGGCACTGCCAATGCCAGTGTCCAAGGGCAATCTGGCATGGCGGGTGTGGACGTGCCGGTCAACCTGCCCCCGGTCCCTACGCCGTTGCCCTACAGGAAGAACTATGCGGTCGACCAGCTGCTAAGCCAGGTGGACAACAGTTTTGCCACCTCTTTTTACCAGCCTTTTTCGGGCGCTGCAACCAGCTTTCCAGGCTTGAGCGGCCTGCTCAAAATCGGCATCTCAGACCTGTTCGAGGACAGCAAGTGGATTGGGGGCATTCGGTTGGCGGGCAGCCTGCAGAACTCGACGTTCGTCGTCGCCAACAAAAACTTGGAACGCAAGGTGGACCGTGAGTGGATCATCGAGCGGCAGGGCAACGAAGGGGTGAATTCCGACCTCGGAGCCCTGACGCGCACCCACACCCATGCCGTCCATTACCGCCGGACCATTCCGTTCTCCGAGACGATGAGCCTTCGGGCCCAAATGACCTATCGCCTCGACCGGGTGTCCCTCCTGGCGACCGACCCCTTCAATGCGAGCCGCAGCGACGTGTACGTCCAAGGCATCGGAGGCACTGTCAGCTGGGTGTTCGACGACAGCCGTTCACTGAGCCTCAACATTCGAAATGGCACACGGGCCAAGGCCTGGGTCGAAATGCTGGCGCCACCAGAAGGCGACGGGGGCACCCTGTTGGTCGCCGGATTTGATGCCCGCCGCTATCTCCCGCTGTACCGGCGGATCACCCTCTGCTTGAGGGCAGCAGGCAACACATCCTTTGGAGAACGTGCCTTGCTCCACTACCTCGGTGGCGTGCACGAATCGCTGCTCACGGCGGTCGACGGTGCCATGCCCATACCCGATGGTGACTTCGCCTATCAAACAGCGGCAACGCCAATGCGCGGTTTTGTGCGCAACGTGCGCAACGGCACCAGTTTCGCGGTGGCCAACGCAGAAGTCCGCATCCCCGTCTTTGCCACACTCTCACCCAAGAAGAGCCTCACGCCCTTCATGGAGCATTTCCAAGCGGTGGGTTTCTTCGACATCGGCTCCGCTTGGACGGGCCAGGACCCCTACAGTGACGAAAACGCGTTCAACAGCAATACCGTCGACCAATACCCGGTCTCAGTGACCGTCGCCAACAATCGGGAACCCATCATTTGGGACTTTGGATTTGGCCTGCGCAGCCAAGTTCTCGGGTATTTCGTGCGCGCAGATTGGGGCTGGGGAGTGGACGACGGCATTCTCCTCGACCGCGTCTTCCAGCTCTCTCTTTCCACCGACTTCTGATGAATCCCAAGCCCATGGACGCCCAAACCATTGTGACCTTGCTGCTGATCGGCATGTGTGCCGGCTGCTTGAGCGGCTTCATCGGCATCGGAGGTGGACTGCTGATTGTGCCCGCGCTGATGTATTTCCTCGGTATGTCACAAATGGGTGCCCAAGGAACGAGTCTTGCGCTCATGCTGCCCCCCATTGGGGCGCTTGCGGTCATGAATTATTGGAAAGCTGGGGAACTCGACGTTCGAGCAGCGGGCATCATGGTGATTGCCTTTGTGCTTGGAGGGTGGCTCGGCAGCCGATTCGCCCTCTCACTCAACCCCATGAAGGTGCGGCTTGCCTTCGGTGTACTGATGCTGTATGCAGCTGTGCGCATGATCATCAGCGCCAGCCGCGCGCTTTGGACGCCTTGACCCCTTCGTTATGCTGAAATCTGCCCTTCTCTCTGCCGTCGAAGCCTCACGGGAACAAGTGGTCCAGCACCGGCGCTATTTGCACCGCCACCCGGAGCCTTCTTTTGGTGAAACCAAAACCGGAGCGTACATCGCCCAATCCCTCAAACAGTGGGGCGTCACCTTCTCAGAGGGTTGGTGCCAATCACATGGTGCGGCAGGAATTGTGGCCAAGGTGGAGGGCCAGGAACCCGGTACCCGGAACATGGCCTTGCGGGCCGATATGGACGCCCTGCCCATCCAAGAAGTAGACCGGCCCCACGCCAGTGCCAACCCGGGTTGGATGCACGCCTGCGGTCACGATGCCCATACTGCCTGCCTGCTTGGGGCCATCGAAGCCCTGCATGCCACCCGCGCGCACTGGCAGGGAACCGTCCATTGCGTCTTCCAACCTGGCGAGGAGATTCTGCCCGGTGGGGCTTCCATTCTGGTCCCCGAAGGCGCCTTGAGAAAAGACGCGCCCTTGACCGGTCCCGGAAAGGCGAGCGGGGCCCTCGTGGAGGGCATCATAGGCCAACACGTCTATCCCCAGCTCGACGCGGGCACTGTGGGCTTCAGAAGCGGCGCCTACATGGCTGCTGCGGATGAGCTCAGGATCCGTATTTTGGGCAAGGGGGGCCATGCGGCGCTGCCTCACCGCGCCACCGACCCGATCGTCGTCGCAGCGCATGTCATTTCGGCCCTTCAAACGGTGGTCAGCCGCGTCTGTGACCCCACTCAATCGTCTGTATTGACATTTGGCAAAATCCGAGGTGGCCATGCGCGCAATGTCATTCCCGATGAAGTGGTCTTGGACGGCACCCTGCGCACCTACGACGAATCCACGGCGGAATCACTCCGCTCGGCCATCGTGCGGATTGCAGAGCGCACGGCTGAAGCCCACGGTGCTACTGCAGAAGTCGACCTTCAAATCGGCTATCCTCCCGTCATCAATGACCCCACCCTCACCGAGGCCTGTCGCCAACGTGCGGTGGAACTGCTGGGCGCCTCGCAGGTTGTCGAACTGCCATTGCGGATGACCGGAGAAGACTTCAGTTTCTATCAACGCGAAGTGCCTGGCTGTTTCTACAGGCTCGGTACTGGAGGAGAGGGGCCAGGCTGCCGGTCAGGGCTGCACACCTCCCAATTCGACATCGATGAACGCGCGCTATCCACAGGCACAGCGATGATGGCCTGGCTGGCCGCCACCAATGCGTTGACGTGATGTAATGGTGTGGCTCAGTTGGCCACTTCGCTCATGAACTTGATGCGCACCAACCGAATTTCCTCTTCGGAATAGGCATCGTCCATTTCTTCGAGCACTTCCCCAACGGTGCCGTTTTCACTTTCCATGAAACACTCCCACAGCTCTTCAACGCTGTCCTCATCGAGGTATTCGTCCAAGATGTAGTCGAGGTTCACCTTGGTGCCGGAGGCCACGATGCCTTCGATCATGCCCAACAGTTCGTCCACCGAACACTTCTGCGAGGCCGCAATGTCCTCAAGTGAGAGGCGACGGTCCAATTTCTGGATGATGTGCACTTTGGAGGCATTCCGCCCCGCCACACTTCTCACGACAGTGTCTCCGGGCCTGTGGATGCTCTCCTCCTCTACATACTCGCGGATCACTTGGATGAACGGCGCACCAAACTTTCTCACCTTGGCCGCACCCACTCCATTGATCATCAGGAGCTCGTCCTCATTGCACGGGTAGTGCGTCGCCATCTCTTCGAGGCTGACATCGGAGAAGATCACAAATGGCGGCAACTCCTGGCGGTCAGCCTCCTTCTTGCGCAACCCAGACAACAAATCAAACAGCGGCTGATCCAACGCAGTCCCCGCCGAAGTCGGCTTGGCATCCGTCACGCGCATGGGCTTGGGCCGATACAGCGTAAAGGAGTCAGGGTTTGTGAGGTAATCCTCCCCTTTTTCGGTCAAGGACAGCACGCCAAACTCCTCAGTCTTCTTCTGCAAGAAACCACCCAAGGTGATCTGGCGAATGATGCCGGGCCATTCATCGGGTCCGGCCATGGAAACGCCCGTCCCTTTGAACTCCGCCACTTTCTCTCCCCCGCCGTAGGTGCTTGTCTCTTGGGTTTCGCGGTCGAGCAAGATGTCGCATAAGAAGCCGCCACGGTGCTTCCCTCCGGAAGCCGCAACCAGCCGCAACAGGTGGTGTACCGTTTCCTGCCCTTCATAAGACTCGGGCGGGTTCCGCGCGTTGTCGTCCATGTCCCAGCCAGGACCGGCATGGGCGTCAAACTCCTCACCGAAATAATGCAAGATGTATTGCCTGCGTGAAGTCGGTGTTTCGGCATATCCCGACACCTCCTGCAACAATTGCATCCCGATTTCACGCTCGGCGATGGGCTTCCCCGAAAGGAACTTCTCCATCTTCTCCATGTCCTGCAGGCCATAGAATGCGATGCAATGCCCTTCACCGCCGTCCCTTCCGGCGCGCCCAGTCTCCTGGTAATAGGCCTCAAGTGACTTGGGCATGTCGTAATGGATGACAAACCGAACGTCGGGCTTGTCTATGCCCATGCCAAATGCAATGGTGGCCACAATCACATCCACATCCTGCATCAGGAACTCGTCCTGAATGCGAGACCGCTGCCCCGCGTCCATTCCGGCGTGGTATGCCGCGGCTTTGATACCGTTGACCTTCAAAGTATCCGCGATCTCCTCCACTTTTTTGCGGCTGAGACAGTAGATGATGCCGCTCCTTCCTCGGTTCTCTTGGGCGTGCTGAACCACCTGTCGCAAGGCGTTCTCCTTGGGGCGCACCTCGTAGAAAAGATTGGGTCGGTTAAAGCTGGCCTTGAAAATATCGGCCTCGAGGATGCCGAGGTTTTTCTGGATGTCGTGCTGGACCTTGGGTGTGGCTGTGGCCGTCAAGGCGATGATGGGAAAACGGCCAATGCCGTCGATGATTTCCCGAAGGCGCCGGTATTCTGGGCGGAAGTCATGTCCCCATTCAGAAATGCAGTGCGCTTCATCAATGGCAAAGAAACTGAGCCTCACCGAGCGCAGAAAGTCCGCATTCTCCCGTTTGTTCAGGGATTCAGGTGCTACGTAGAGCAATTTTGTCTTGCCCGTTGCGACCGCCTCACGGACATGTATCATCTCACTCTTGCTCAGCGAACTGTTCAAGTAGTGGGCAATGTCCGGGTCGTCAGAATGGCCGCGAATCGCATCGACCTGGTTCTTCATCAAAGCAATGAGCGGACTCACTACAATGGCTGTTCCCTCTTGCAGCAGCGCCGGCAATTGATAACACAGGGACTTGCCCCCGCCGGTAGGCATGATGACAAAAACGTTCCTGCCTTCCATGAGGCTGCAAACGATTTCTTCTTGTTCCCCCTTGAATTTGTTGAACCCAAAAAACTGTTCCAGTCCCTCGTGAATGGACGAACCGACCAAAGAGCCGGCATCAAGAAAGGGGTCAACGGGAGTCTCCATCTAACTTTGACGGTATCAATATAGGCTACGGCCTCAAAATTTGGGCGCTTTCCACCCGAAGCTTTTGTTTGCACACCCCACCAATATGTCAACGTCGTCGGAACCCTCCAAGTGGCTGAATTCAGCGCGAAACACCATTCGTCTGGAAGCCAAAGCCATCGGTGATTTGGAAGGCCGCATTGGAGCGGAGTTCGAGCAGGCGGTGACCGAGATTCTGGCCTGCTCCAAAAAAGGAGGCAAGCTGGTGTTTACCGGGATTGGCAAGAGCGCGGATGTGGCCCGCAAAACGGTCGCCACGCTCAACAGCACAGGGACGCCAGCGGCCTTCCTCCACGCTGCCGACGCCTTGCATGGCGACCTTGGGCTTGTATCGGAAGGCGATGTCGTCATGGCGGTGTCCAAGAGCGGCGCTACGGCCGAGTTGATCGCCCTGTTGCCCATGCTTCAAGCCCGCGAACTCAACCTCATGGCCATGGTCGGGCGCACCGACAGCCCGGTTGGCCGCGCGGCCCGCGTGGTCCTCGACGTATCAGTCCAACAGGAAGCTTGTCCCTACGACCTCGCCCCTACGACGAGTTCAGCGGCCCAATTGGCCATGGGGGATGCCCTCGCCATGGCATTAATGGAAGCCAGGGGATTCAGCAGCGAAGATTTTGCCCGCCACCACCCCGGTGGCAGCTTGGGCCGACGGTTGTTGTTGAAGCTGGGTGATTTGCTCGATGCCGGGCAACAAGCCACCGTTGCACACGATGCCGGGCTCAGAGAAGTGGTGTTGGCCGTTTCAGAAGGGCGCGTCGGCGCCACGGCCGTCTTGGAGCAGGGCGCATTGGTCGGCATCATCACAGATGGAGATTTACGCCGGGCTTTGGAGCGTGACTCGGGCGATTGGGCCGGTCTCTGTGCCGCCGATGTGATGCAAACCCAGCCCAAATGCCTGCCGGTCTCCACGCGGGCCATCGAAGCGCTCGACATGCTCGAGTCCAACCGAATTTCCCAGGTACTCGTCACCGACGAAGCCGGTCGGATGGCCGGGTTTGTCCACCTTCACCAACTCATGGATGCCGGCATACGCTGAGCGGTCACCAGCATGACACAAGACCAACGGGAAACCACCGAGGAGATGGGCTTCATGGACCATCTGGAAGAGCTGAGACGCCGGCTCTTCTTTGCCCTGATTGGCATTCTGGCCGGTAGCATCACCCTCTTTGTGATGAAGGACTGGGTGTTTGATCGGTTGATTTTCGCCCCGAGGAACCCCGATTTCATCACGTTTCGGGCATGGTGTGCCCTTGGTCATTTGACAGGGGCCGGAGACCGGCTCTGCGTCACCGAAGTCAATTATGAACTGATCAATACCACCATGCTGGGCAACTTCTCTGCCCATATTCTGGTCTCGGCCATTGGCGGCTTTATCGTGTCTTTCCCGTGGACCTTCCACCAAATCTGGCGCTTTATCCGGCCCGGCCTGCACGGTCAAGAGGCCAAGGCGGCCCGCGGTGTCACCTGGGCGGCGACCCTGCTCTTTTTCTTGGGCGTCTGCTTTGGCTACTTCGTCATCGCACCGCTCAGCCTTCAGTTCTTGGGGCACTATGAAATCGGAGACGTTCAGGCCCGGATCGCCCTCATGAGCTATCTCAAAACGGTCGCGAGCATCACACTGGCTGCAGGTTTGATTTTTCAGGTTCCTGTAGTGGTGCACTTCCTGGCCAAATTGGGGCTCGTGACGCCGACATCGCTGCGGAAATTTCGAAAGCACACCCTCGTGGTCACCCTGATTGTGGCGGCCGTCATCACACCACCGGACTTGACCAGCCAAGTGCTGGTGGCCCTGCCGGTGCTCGGCCTCTATGAGATTGGCATCCTGCAGGCACGCCGCATCCAAAAACGGCAACAGCGTGAAGAAGCCCAAAGCGCCGCATAAACCACCGAACTTGCCTTCTGCATGAAGCTCTCCGCCCAGAACATCGTCAAGCAATACGGCCGCCGAAAAGTGGTGGACGGTGTGTCTTTCGAAGTCAAGACCGGAGAGGTTGTCGGACTGCTGGGTCCCAACGGAGCGGGAAAGACCACCAGCTTCTACATGGTGACGGGCCTTGTTCGGCCCGATGCAGGCGATGTCACCCTGTTGGACGCCAGCGGATCCGCCCATGACATCACCCGCGAGCCTATGTACCGCCGCGCACAGCGGGGCATTGGGTACCTGCCACAAGAGCCGTCCGTGTTTCGCAAGCTCAGTGTGGAAGACAACATCATGGCTGTACTCGAACTGCACCGCCGCGATCCCGCCGAGCGCAAGGAGAGGCTCGAGGAATTGCTCGAGGAGTTTGGCCTCGTGCACGTCCGCAAAAACCGCGGCGACGTCCTCAGCGGAGGGGAGAAACGCCGCACAGAAATTGCCCGTGCCCTCGCGGCAGACCCCAAGTTCATCCTGTTGGACGAACCTTTTGCCGGGGTGGACCCCATCGCTGTGGAGGACATCCAAAACATCGTCAGCCAATTGCGCACCAAAGGCATCGGCATCCTGATCACCGACCACAACGTCCAGGAGACGTTGCACATCACCGACCGCGCCTATCTGCTCTTTGAAGGGCACATCCTCAAAGCGGGCACTGCCGAAGAACTCGCCGCCGACCCGCAAGTCCGCAAAGTCTATCTGGGCCAGAATTTTGTGCTCCGCAGCAAGGGCGGCACCTCCACTTCGGAAGGCGCGGCCTGACGGCCATCAGGTACGGCGTGACATCAACTCCGCGACGTATTTGCCCACCACATCAAACTCCAAGTTGACGCGGCTCCCGGCCTGTAGGCGGTGAAAGCCCGTGTGCTCCCAGGTGTACGGAATCACGGTAATGCTGAAGCCTTCCGGTCCGGCATCCACCACCGTGAGCGAAACACCGTTGACCGTAATGGACCCTTTGGCTACCGTCAAATGGTGCACCCCTGGCGCATGTTTGAAGGTCACATTCCACGAACCATCTCGCGGGTCGATCTCAGTCACTTCTGCAGTGGTGTCCACGTGCCCTTGCACAATGTGGCCATCCAACCGATCGCCGATGCGGGTGCACCGCTCCAAGTTGACCATGTCCCCTTCTGCCCAACCGTTCAAGGTCGTTTTGGACAGGGTCTCCTCTACTGCTGTCACCGTATACCGCTGGCCCTCAATGGCGACAACGGTCAGGCACACACCATCGTGGGCCACGCTCTGGTCCACTTTCAATTCGGTGGCCATATCTGCCTCCAACGTGAAGTGCCGGTTGGTGCCTTCCGTTTGCACCTCGAGGATGCGGCCCATGGATTCTATGATGCCGGTAAACATTGCTGCTGTTTCATTCGCCTGCAGGTGCCAACCCGCCCAGCATTTGGATTGTTCCAGAAAAGCGCTCTGGAACTGTGCCACTCAGCCGTCGGGTATACGCCGTGCAGGTGTAATGGTAGGTCCCATCTGCGCAGAGCCCACCCGTCTTCTGGTGCTGGCCGGCCCACCCGAGGTCTGGATCGGTTGTGCGCCATACTTCCTCTCCCCACCGATTGAACACCCTGAAATCGACACTGTCCACGAATTTCCAAGGAAACGGGCGGTAGGCGTCATTGGCGCCATCCAGGTTGGGGGTGAAGACGTTGGGCAGGAAATAGAACGGACAATTGTCGGTGCATACCGTGTCACTGCGTGCACTCTCATTGCGCCGAAGAACACCATCGGGCCCCGGCATCAGGCTGTCCAGGGCGGAAACTGCCCAGCACCCTGCAATGGAACCGCCCAGCTGCTCCGCAGAAAGTGTGATCGCCGTATCGAGCGGATCCTCAATGCCCAAGATCAACTCCAACGGAGCCCCCAAGCTATCGCTGCGGTAAATCCGATAGCCCATCACGTCATCGGCGCACTCCAACAGAGGCCAGGATAGCGTCACGGATTCTTCGGCACAGTCTGCCACCACCGTGGGCTCGGGTGGACATGGGGGGTCCAAATCATAAGGGGTGACGCACCTCACGGCGCTCCAATTCTCAATGGGATCGAGGATGTCGGTAGCGCCATATGTACCCAGCGTGCGCACCCGATAGCAGTAGGGCACACCATTCACCAAGCCCGTATCGACATACAGCGGTACGTCAGTGGTGTCCAGTAACTGGAGGGTGCCATCGGTCAGCACCCGGTGGAATACGAACGCCGTATCGTTCCATGGCCGCCCGGGCGGCACACTCAAGGTCACCGCATTGTCGCCGGGGAAGGGCTGGAGATGGGGAACCGGCGCCGGTGAACTCGTCCCAATGAGGTCGTCTCCGCTCCATGCCGAGGCGCGGTATTGCCAGACGGGAACTTCACTGTTGATGGCCGCATGGACGAGCGAGGAGTCGGTCTCGCCCAAAGTCGGACTTGTGGCGGTCTCCCCAATGGGTGCCCAAGCCTGACCGTCGCCCTCCCGAGCTTCGATGGTATAACGGTACGGACCTGGAAAGGCCTCTACAGTGTCGGCATCCGTCGGGGGCGACCACCTCACATCCACCTCGCCTGCGCTCAAGGACGACACTTCGACAGAAGCCCCGGTCATCACGGGGACGCCTTTGTTGATTTCCGCGCAAGCCTCCGGACCGAACCGCGACCGCGCACCATTGGGCATTACCGCCACGATGCGGTAGCAGTATCGGGCACCATAACTGAGCGCGCCAGTGTCCAAAAAGGCGTTGCTGCCGAGCCCTTGCACGAAACCCACTTGGGTGTACCCTGCGTCAGGCGGCATGCCCACGGTGCAGTATGAAGGGTCCGGAAAACCTTGGCCAATCCGGCGGTAGACTTCGTAGCCACCGGCTTGCTGCTGGGCTTCGGAATAACTGTCGGTGCAGGGATGAACTGACCAGTCAACATCCACTGCGTTACCAATGGGCACCGCGGCCGTTGAGGCGACTGGACGGGCGATCACCTTGATGTTCATGGTCGATACGTCGCTGAGGGGTATGGCACTGGCGTCCGTGGCCTTGAACAACAGCTGATATGGGGCTTCCCGCACAGCATCGCACCCCGGCGTCCAGCTAAACGTTCCGACGTCCATGATCGGGTTCCAGGTGAAGACCGCTGAGGGGTCCAAATCTTCGAATGGCCCGCCTACCGCAGAAACGGTCACCGCATCTCCATCGGGGTCCGAAGCCCCTATTTGAAACAGAATGGAGGAACCTTCGAGCACGCAGGTATCCGGCAATGTCTCCACCACAGGGGGCTGGTTGTTACAGACTTCCACCGTAATCTGCATGTCACGGATGACCTGTCCCACCAGGATCCACTGCCCCTCGACCTCGCGCCATTCCCTGATGCGCAGGGCGAAGTTGTATTCACCGGCCAGTCCGGGCACGTCCCACACCACCGTACCTGTGGTCGGTTCGACATAGAACGCGCCTCCTGCACCGTCCACTTCGTTGGGCTGCACGAAATTCTGGATGGGGAGACAATCAAAACCGGCGCAAGACACAAGATCATAGGTCAAGGAATCGCCGTCGGGATCGTAGGCCCCGGGGTTGTGCTCCCACAACTGATTGATGCAGGCATTTTCCACCGCGGGCGACAACAGGACGGGGCTGTCGTTGTTGCCGGCTTGAGGATCGATGATGAGCAGGCTTGAAATACAGAAAGGCACATCCACCGAACCGGGAATGTTGAGCACCCCTGCATTGCGGTTGGGGTCTTCTACAATCAGGCTGTAAATCCCCGGGCCCGGGTAGGTGTGTGTCCCTACGTAGAGGTTCAACCGGATGTCCCCCTCCAGCAACTCTCCCGTGGGGATACCGGCCGGGTTGATCGGGCCGTTGACCCTGGGCAAGCTGTCGACCGAATTTTCCGACCCTTCATCGCCCCATTGGATGTTGAGGTAGGGGCGGTCCGCCACAACGGTGGACTTCGTGTAAGTGGTGATGGTGACTTCGTAGGTCGAGCCCGTCAAGTGCCGGTAAGTGATCTCCCCCGCACGGTTGTGCGTGGCCGCCGCTTGCAAGGAAGCGAGGCAACAGAGGATCAACAAAATGAAGGCCAACCGCATCGACACGGAAAGGTAATCGCCCAAAGCCATGAGAAGTTGGCACCCCGTGCAAAAATTCCCATCTGCGGCATGATTCCACTCCGTTCATCCCCTTGGGCTTCCGGAGTACCTTCGCAACCATGGCAGCGTCCAAACCCGTCCGCATTGGCATCACGTGGGGTGACCCTCACGGCATTGGCTCCGAGTGCATCCTCAAGGCCTTTGCCGACGAGCGTGTTTTGCAAGACATGGTCCCCGTCGTTTACGGTCACACGGCCAGCCTGCAAGCGCAGGCCCAGCAATTCGCTGTTTCGGTCAACATCAAGTCGACCGACGCCCCCGAACGCACCAAAGCAGGAGCGCTCTATTGTGTGGACATTGCCGACAGCCTTCCGACGCCAGATTGGGGCCAACCGCACCCGGATGCTGGAGAATTTGCGCGCGTCAGTTTGGAATCAGCGGTCAAGGACCTCGCGGCCAATAAAGTCGATGTACTGGTGACCGCCCCCATCAACAAAGACACCATTCAAGGCGGCAAATTCAAGTTCCCGGGTCACACCGAATACCTCGCGGACATGGCCGGTGTTGAAGACGTGCTCATGATCCTGGCTACGGATGCCCTGCGCGTCGGGGTGGTGACCGGGCATGTGCCGCTGAAGGATGTGGCCAGCAAGCTGAATAAGGACCTCATCATGCGCAAGGCCAAGCGCCTGCACGAAAGCCTCAGTCGTGACTTTGGCGTGGCGACGCCGCGCATCGCCGTGATGGGCCTCAACCCCCATGCGGGAGACAATGGCCTCATCGGCGAGGAGGAAAAAACGATCATCCTTCCCGCCGTCAGGGCCCTCCAAGAAGCGGGACTCGCCGTGCAAGGACCCTTCGGTGCCGACGGCTTTTTTGGGACGGGCAGTTATCGGCATTTCGACGGCGTTTTGGCGATGTACCACGACCAAGGGCTCGTGCCGTTCAAGAGCCTCTCATTCGGTGAAGGGGTCAACTTCACAGCGGGTCTGCCTGTGGTTCGGACCAGCCCGGACCACGGCACTGCATTCGACATCGCCGGTCAAGGCGTCGCTGATGGCGCCAGCTTGCGCGCGGCATGCTGGGCGGCAATGGACATCCGACGCCACCGTTCGGCGCATCGGGAGATGACCGCAAACCCCCTCGAAATCGCCCCGAGAAAGGACTGGGAACGGGACCGATTCTGACCTGAATCCGAGGCGGTTTAGGATTGCATCGAAAACCGTACCTTTGCCCCCCCTCAAAGCTGGGGTTACGCATGCGCGGTACTTCCGAATACGAAATTCCCTACACGGGTTTGGGCATTGGAAGGCACGCTTTCGGGTTTCAGCTGGACGGGGCGTTCTTTTCGGATTTCAACCCTTCGGGCTTTGACGACGCTGAGATTTCAGCTGAGACGGAGTTGGACAGGTTTGAGAGCATGATGCACTTCGATGTCCATGTGACAGGAACTGTGAGGTCCTCTTGTGACCGCTGCAATGCACCTGTGACATGTTCGATTGACCACCGCGTGAGGTACGTGGTGAAATTCGGAGACCACACGCACCGCAACGACGATGACATTCTCGTCCTCGGACCAGCGGAACATGTGTTGGACGTTCGCGAGTTCCTCTATGAGTCGACCGTGTTGGGCTTGCCCTTGCGCCGCGTCCACGAATCAGAGGAAGACTGTGACCCTAAGGTGTTGCAGTGGCTGACGGGAAGCGTGGACCACGCCCCCGAAGAAGTGGAAGAAGCGACCGATCCGAGGTGGGCGGCACTGAAAGGCTTGTCTTCCAGTGACGACCAGAACGAGGAGCAAGAGAACGAGGAGGAATAGACAGATTAGAAACCATTGACCCCGAGGTGTTTCGGCACCGAGGACCAACAATACAACCATGGCACATCCTAAGCGACGCCAGAGCAAAACCCGCTCACGTAAGCGCCGGACGCACTACAAGGCGGAGACGCCCAATGTGTCCACCTGTTCCACCACTGGACAGGCGCACATGTTCCACCGCGCCCACTGGTATGAGGGCAAGCTCTATTACAAGGGCCGGGTGGTGATGGAGAAAGAGAGCGCAGAAGCCTGATTCTCCCCTGAATCCCTTTTTGGAAACCCGCCCAGCTACAGGCTGAAGCGGGTTTTTCCACATCCGGTCGTGACCCTTGTTGCTTTTCACCCGCCACACGGTGGTTGAAGGGCGCTAATTTCGCCGGCACCCTCCAATTCAGGGACCAACACAACGTGCGATGAGCTCACTTCAATCCGCCGCCATTACTGCCGTCCAAGGATGGCTCCCGCCAGACAAGCTGACGAATGCCGACCTCGAAAAGATGGTCGACACCAACGACGAGTGGATCCGCACCCGCACGGGCATTTCAGAGAGGCGCATTCTCAAAGACCCCAACAAGGCCACCTCCGATATGGCCGCTGAGGTCATCAAAGGCCTGTGCACCCAACGCGACATTTCTCCCGAGAGCATCGACCTGGTCATTGTGGCCACGGTCACCCCTGATATGTTCTTCCCATCGACCGCCCAGCTGGCGTGTCACAAATCCGGAGCAACCAACGCCTGGGGCTTCGACCTCAGCGCCGCATGCAGTGGGTTCCTCTTTGCCCTGCGCACGGGGGGGCAATTCATCTCATCGGGCACCCACAAGCGCGTCATCGTGGTCGGTGCAGACAAGATGAGCAGCATTGTGGACTACACGGACAGGACCACTTGCGTGCTCTTCGGTGACGCCGCAGCTGGCGTTCTCCTTGAAGCAGACGAAACCGGAGAAAACGGGATCCGCGACGCCATCCTTCGCAGCGATGGTGCTGGTGCCGAATACCTCCGCATGCAAGCTGGTGGCTCACTGCGGCCTTCCAGCCACGAGACCATTGACGCCAAGTTGCACTACATCGAACAGGATGGACGGCCTGTCTTCAAAGCTGCCGTGACTTCCATGGCAGACGTGAGCTACGAAATCATGGAACGCAATGGGCTCACCGCCGACGACGTTTCTTGGCTCGTTCCCCACCAGGCCAACCTTCGCATCATTGATGCCACGGCCAACCGCATGGGGGTGGGACGCGACAAAGTGATGATCAACATCGAGAAATACGGAAACACCACAGCAGCCACCATTCCCTTGTGTTTGTGGGAATGGGCAGAACGCCTAACGCCCGGCGAAAACCTCATTTTGAGCAGCTTTGGAGGTGGCTTCACATGGGGCAGCATTTGGCTCAAATGGGCCATGCCTACCCAGAAATAATGGGCCCTTCCCAACGATAAAAACCTTCTCCCCGGAATTTGAGGTTAATTTGCTCGTCTGATTAACCCATTCCTAAAGTCAGATACACCATGACCCAGGAAGAAATACAGGACCTGATCAAGTTCGTCGCCAAGTCCGGCGTGAACGAAGTGGAAATCGAACGCAAGGATTTCAAGATCACCATCAAGAGCGCTGGCAACGGCAACAAGCGCGGAAAGGCGGCCCAACCAGAGCCCCAAACCGTGCAAATGGCCATGCCCGCTGGAATGGCCATGCCCATGCAGATGCCGCAAGCCATGCCTGCTCCAGCACCAGTGGCAGCGCCCGCGCCGGCGCCCGCGCCTGCTGCGGCACCCTCCAAAGAGGCTGCCCCCGATGCTGGCTTGATTGAAATCAAGAGCCCGATGATCGGCACGTTCTACCGCAAGCCGTCCCCAGACAAAGACAACTTTGTGGAGGTTGGCTCCAGCGTCAAAGTCGGAGAGACCGTCTGCGTCATCGAAGCCATGAAGCTGTTCAATGAAATCGAGAGTGAGGTTTCAGGACGCATCGTGAAAATCCTCGTGGACGACAACAGCCCGGTCGAGTACGACCAGCCCCTCTTCCTCGTGGAACCGGCCTAAGCCGGATCACCCCCATCGATTCACGACATGTTCAAGAAAATCCTGATCGCCAACCGCGGTGAGATCGCCCTCAGGGTGATCCGTACCTGTAAGGAGATGGGCATCAAGACGGTGGCCGTTTATTCTACGGCCGACGCAGAGAGCCTTCACGTGCGCTTCGCCGACGAGGCGGTGTGCATTGGCCCTGCACAGAGTGCCAAGAGCTACCTCAACATTCCGAACATCATCGCCGCAGCGGAGATCACCAACGCGGACGCCATTCACCCGGGCTACGGCTTCCTCTCAGAGAATGCCCAATTCTCCAAGGTGTGTGGCGAAAATGACATCAAGTTCATCGGTGCCGCCCCGGAGATGATTGAAGCCATGGGCGACAAGGCTTCGGCCAAGGCCACCATGAAGGCAGCCGGTGTCCCCACCATCCCCGGCAGCGAAGGCATCCTCAACAGCTTGGAGGAGGCCTTGGCGTGCGCCAACGACATCGGATATCCGATCATGCTCAAGGCGACCGCCGGCGGCGGTGGACGCGGCATGAGGATGTGCCAAAATGATGCAGACACCACGGACGCTTGGGATACCACCCGCCGAGAAGCCGGTGCCGCATTCGGCAACGACGGCATGTACATGGAGAAGTTTGTGACGGAGCCCCGCCACATCGAAATCCAGATTGCTGGTGACCGCAATGGTAAGTGCTGCCACCTGTCCGAGCGGGATTGTTCCATCCAACGCCGCCACCAGAAGCTCGTAGAAGAGACGCCGTCGCCATACATGACGGATGACCTGCGCGAGAAGATGGGACAAGCCGCCATCGCAGCTGGCGAAGCGGTGAATTACGAAGGTGTGGGTACGGTCGAGTTCCTCGTGGACGCCGATCGGAATTTCTATTTCATGGAAATGAACACCCGCATTCAAGTTGAGCACACCATCACCGAAGAAGTGGTCGATTACGATTTGATCAAAGAGCAGATCAAACTCGCAGCGGGTGAGCCCATTTCAGGCCGGAATTACTACCCCAAGATGCACGCCATCCAGTGCCGCATCAACGCGGAAGACCCCGACCGCAACTTCGCACCGAGTCCTGGCACCGTGACCGATTACCATGGACCAGGTGGGCACGGCATCCGGATTGACACCCACGTGTATGCAGGGTACCGCATCCCCCCCCACTACGACAGCATGGTGGCCAAACTCATCGTGGTCGCGCAAACACGGGAGGAAGCCATCACCAAGATGCAGCGCGCTTTAGATGAGTACATCATCGAAGGGGTGAAGACCACCATTCCCTTCCACCAGAAGCTGATGCGTCACGAGCGCTTCCGCAGCGGTGATTTCACAACGAAGTTCCTCGAGGAGGAAACGTTGTAAGCCACGTTCATCGTTTGAGTTTGCCAGCGATGGCTGTGGTGCTCCTTCCGGGCACCAGATCAATGGTCGCGACCTCGCCGCCTTCTGCCCGAACCTCCGCGCTGCCCACGATGTAACGCGGTTGTTCCGGGTCGGACTCCTCGGCGTCATAATCCCCGCCCTTCACCAACACATCCGGCAACAACGCCGAGATGAGGGCGAGGGGCGTGTCTTCTCCGAACAGCACAACGGCTCCCACTGAGCGCAACGCCGCCACCACCAATGCCCTGTCCTCTTCCGCAACGATGGGGCGGTCCTCACCCTTGCCCAGCTTGCGCACGCTGGCATCATCGTTGATGCCCACTACGAGTACATCCCCCAGTTTCGCAGCGGCGGCGAGATAGGTCACGTGACCGCGGTGGAGCAGGTCGAAAACCCCATTGGTAAACACCACTTTCAAGCCCGCCTCGCGCCATTCTTGGCGCAATGCTTCCAGCTCGGCCAGCGTGTTGATGTGGGCGTCAGAAGCGGTGTTGTGGGGCATGTCAGGCCGGTTTGTCGGTGGCTTGTGGCTGCTTCCGAAGGCCGGCGGCCATCAAAAAGAGGTAGCCGACGCCCCCCGTGGTGATGATCATCGCCGTCTGTGTGGCCCACACGACATTGGCCGTGGCCAGTCCCAGCACTTCACTGTACCCCATCGCCACCAAGGCATACTGCACGGCCAATTGATAGCTGCCAATCCCGCCAGGGGATGGCAATACCATGCCAAATCCACCGGCCATCATCACAAACAGGGCCTGAGCCGCCGTGATGCCTTCGAGGGCATCGATGCCGAAGAATATGACGTAAGTCATGAGGAAATACATGGACCAGATGAAGGCCGTATGGCCCAGAAACGCCCATTTTCTGCGCATGTGACGGACGCTAACCAGGCCCCTTCCAATGCCTGAGATAAATCCAAACACCTTGGCGACGAAAGGCACCTTGGCCAGCGCCTTCCGCTGGCTCCATGCCACAGCGGCTCCGATGGCCGTCAACACGGCAAACCCCGCAATCCATGGCAGTGGTCCTGTGCCTCCAGGCAAGGAGAACGAGGCGCTGAATGCCAAGAACGTGTCCATGTTGGACAACAGGGCGATACCCGTGAGCAAAAAGAGCAAGGCAAAATCAACGACCCGCTCGGAAATCACCGTGCCAAACAACTCATCAACGGGAATGCCATCGGTCTGGTTGAGGGCGCCGCAGCGGGCCAGTTCACCACTCCGCGGCACAAACGCGTTGGAGAAATAACTAAAGGCTACGGCGTGGATGCTGTTGCCCATTTTGGGCGCATGCCCCAGCGGTTCGAGCAAAATCAGCCAGCGCATGCCACGGCTCACAATGGCGAGATAACCCATCACAAAACTGGCGGCTATGCACTTCCAACTCGCGCTGCGCATGTCGTCCCACAGTGCTTGAGGGTCGTCCACCGCGCGCATGGCCAAGGCCATCAAAAGAACGCCAATGCCGAGCATCAAGACGTACTTCAGCACCTTTCCAACCGATGCGTTCATGCCGAAATGCGGTTGGTTGCGGTATCCGGAAAGACCACCGTCGGCTTGAAGTTGCGGGCGGCTTCAATTTCCATAGAACCGTACGCGATCACGATGACGATATCACCGGGCTGACAGCGGCGTGCTGCGGGGCCATTGAGGCAGACCTGACCCGTTCCCCGCTGTCCTTCGATCACATAGGTCTCGATGCGCTCACCATTGTTACAATTGACAATCTGAACCTTCTCCCCCGGCACGAGGCCAGCGGCTTCAATGAGGTCCAAATCCAAGGTGATGCTCCCGATGTAATTCAGGTCGGCTTCTGTGACGGTGATGCGGTGCAACTTGGCCCGCATGACTTCGATGCGCATGCCGCGAAATTACTGCATTGTGCCGCCATCCGAACCCTTGGCGACCTCGATGTACAGTTCCGTCCGCCTGCTGCGCTCCAAAGTCCCTGCGGGGCAGTGAATGCCGGGGGGGCAATGGACCAGAGGGATGGCCGTTCCCAGCCCTTTGAAGCGGATTTGACCCGCATCCAAACCTGCAAATTCCAGTTGAGCGGCCACATGCCGTGCGCGCTCGTCTGCCAAGACCGCATTTAAGCCCGGATCCCCGTCAATGCTGGCATGACCTCGGATGTAGATGACATCTTGAGGGCGTTCTTTCACACGCTGGGCCAGCTGTCGGATGCGGTCCCGGTCGGTTTTTGACAAGGTCAGGGCACCCAAGTCGTGAAACACGACCCAATCGGGATCCTTGGGTTCCACCTTGATCACGGGCACCTCAACTTCCTCAGGCAGCCGTGAACGATCATCCCGAATCGGACGCCATCCCCCAAGCGGCATCGCCGTCAACAGCGAGAGGCTCCATGACTTTCCGGCAAGGCGCACCCGACGGAGCAATTGACCCTCCCCATCGCGCCACTCCGCAAAGGCCTCTGGACAATCTCCAGGAGGATCTCCCTGTAAATCAAATGTGTAAGTGCGGTCAGACTTCAAGTCGCCGAGGTCGACACGGCCTTGGGCATCGCTGGTCAGTCGCATCACAGGCAAGCCCTCGCTCTTGACCTGCCAAGCCAAACCCTGGAGTACGAAGCCTTCACAGCGCACCACAAGGGTGTGTCCCCACATGGTGCTGTCTGGCAAGAAAGGGCCGGCCTCTCCCCCTTGTGGGATTACTGTTGCCCACCATGGATCCAAACCGCCACTGCCACCCAAACGCTGGGTCGATAACCATCCACCGCCCTGTGGTCCAGGCACCAGTGCCATCTCATTGGCAGCACTGTTGATGCCGTCGAGCAGCAACACTTGGGCATACCCCCCGCGCCGTGGAATTCTTGCGATGTCATACCCGCCTTTCCAGTTCCCTTCCGTGGGGATCAGGGATTCAGGAGTCCCCTTCATCCTGGGCCGCAAGGCCACCAGCACATCACCTTCACGACCGGGGTGCTGATCGAACACCGCAAATGCACACGTCCCCGAGAAATTTGCCAATGCGGGCACCTCCCAAGGTTGGCCCCAAGTGCCGTTTTGCTGTCCGGTTTTGCCGCTCAGTTTGATCTGGCCCGCCCCGTCCACGAGGTGACTCAAAACCGCCATGTCAGAAGCAGGATCGATGTCGATGTGGACGATATCGCCGAGCGAACTCCAAGCCTCTCTGCGCTGCGGCGTGTGGCCCCACACTTCGGGCAAGGTGACCGACCAGGGGGTCTCGTTCAATTGGGCCATCCGCAACTCGGCTCCCTTCCAATCTACAGGAGCAGTAGCGGAATGGGTCAGCAACACCACGTAATCCTGCTCGGCACCGATGATGACTTCATCGCCCGGTGTAGCGGCTTGTTCCACCTTGGTGAGTGACACTCCGAGTTGGGCCGTCAACTGGCCACCTGCCACGAGCATCAGGGCCAGCACCACAAATAGGCGAGCCTTCATGTGCCGGATGCGTTTCATCCTCCCACTTCATCTCCGGGGCCAGGGGACGATGACCGCTCTTCCATGGCCTTGCGCCACTCGCGCTCCGCGACAGAGGCTTCCTCAAACCAAGCCTCGCCGAACCGACGGGTCAAGGAAGACTTACAGAATTGAAGCACACTGAGGTTCAACCCGGCGCCGCAAGAAATGGCGCTGTTGCAGATGGGCCATTGGTGATAGTTCACCGCCACGAGGTCCTTAAGCGCGGTCAACCGAATGGGATACAGGTGACAGCTGATCGGCTTCTGCCAGTCTATTTCACCTGCGCGGTGGGCCTGTTCAAAAGCGCATTTGGCCGTGCCATCATCGTCGAAGGTCGCGTACACGCATTCCTTGCCTTCTACGATGGGTGTGACATGGTCACCGTCACCGTCGACAACGTGTAACCCCTCCTTTTCGATGACCGCTAAGCTGTCGGGTTTGAGCCTGTGTTTGATGATGGGAAACGCGGCCTCCACTTCGGCCAACTCCTCGGGTTCCAACGGTGCTCCACTTTCTCCTTCTACGCAACATGCGCCTTTGCAGGCCTTCAGGTCGCAACAGAATTTTCTGTCAAACAACTCGGTCGAAAGCAGGGTATCGTCGATGAGGATCACAACCGCAATTTAAGCCCCTACAACCGCCAAATCGCCCGTCGCGCGCCGTCCCTTGGGTAACTTGCCCACCGTGACTTCCACCATGGCTCCTCCACCTGCTCCGCGCGCCGAAAGGACCGACCTTTCTCGGGCGTGGGCGAAGTGGCGGGACCGCAGGGCGCGCTTTGCCCCATTGGATTTCAGAAAGCTGGCCAACTCTGCAGCACTGTGGCGCAGTTTCAGGGCCGCCGACGCCAGTGGAAAGGCCAGCAGCAGCGGGGCGGTACTCTCCCCCATGCAAGCCTGGCCTATGAGCCTCAGCGTGGAACCCACCACCAGCTGTAACCTGCGTTGTCCGGAATGTCCAAGCGGATTGCGGTCCTTTACACGGCCCACCGGCATGCTGCGTCCAGACCGGCTGTCCGACCTGCTGTCCGGACCCGAAGGACTGGGCCGGGACTTGGTGTACTTGAACCTCTACTTCCAGGGCGAGCCCTACCTCAATCCGGGCATGGATGAATTGGTGGCCATCGGCAAGCGTGAAGGCCTCTACGTCAGCACGTCGACAAACGCACACCACATCACCCCTGAACGCGCTGAGCGCATCATCAAGAGCGGGATTGACCGGCTCATCATCTCCATCGACGGGGCGGACCAAGAGGCCTACTCCTCCTACCGTGTGGGTGGCAAACTGGAGAAGGTGCTCGAAGCCACCCGCCACATCATGGACGCCAAGAAGCGACTCGGTCGCCGCGCCCCCCATGTCGTTTGGCAGTTTCTCGTGGTCGGCACCAACGAACACCAATTGCCCACCATGCGCCAGATGGCGCGCACTTGGGGGGTGGACGAATTTGTGGTCAAGACCGCCCAGTTGGACGCGCCCCATGACGACCATCCGCTGTTGACCCGCGATCCCCGCTTAAGGCGGTATGACCGAGACCCCTCAGGAAGATGGGTCTTGCGCAACCCCATGCTGGACCGCTGTTGGCGGATGTGGCAAGGAGCCGTTGTCACATGGGATGGTCAGGTGGTGCCTTGTTGTTTTGACAAGGACGCCACCCACGGCATGGGCCAGGCGAAGGACGGAGCGGCTTTCCGTCAGATTTGGCACAGCGACGCTTACCACGCTTTCCGGGAGTCGGTTTTCACACATAGGGCCGGCATCGACATGTGCAGAAACTGTACCGAAGGCACCGAGGTCTGGGCATGACCGGCGTCAAACCTCCCCGCATGTTGCGTGCGCTGCTGCCGCTGGGCATCGGATTGACCGTGGTCGGCATCATGCTCTTCCGGACGGTCGAAGCCAATGGGGGCTGGTCCGCCGTGGAGGGCTCACTTACCCTTCCGGGTTGGCCGGTTGCGCTGATGGGTCTCGTGGGGCTTGTACTGATGCGGGACCTCGGCTACGTTCTGAGGCTGAGGTGGCTGTCCAACCATGAGCTTTCATGGAGAAAGGCCATCGAAACTACCGTCTTATGGGAGTTTGCTTCCGCAATTACCCCGGGAATCGTCGGCGGTGGAGCTGTGGCCATCTGGGGCTTGCACCGACAGGGCATGACCGCCGGAAGGAGCACGGCCTTGGTGTTCTCCACCGCCCTCTTAGATGAGCTCTTTTACATTCTGGCTGTTCCACCCCTGCTCTTTTTGCTGGGCGATGCGGTCGCGCCCGAAGATTTTGACAGCACCATAGGGTGGGGTGTCTTCTGGGT
>JAKMCW010000036.1 GCA_022428205.1 Flavobacteriales bacterium | reverse complement strand
GATGACCATTACGCTTTCGAACCCTTGAGGGCCATCAAGACGCAGCGGCCATGGCGAGCAGCACGGTGCCTACTGCAAGCGCCCGGATGGGGAGACATCTACGTACGGGTGATGAACCCCACGGGGGAGAACCTCACCTTGTATCCCGGGCGGCGGCTGGGGACTTGGGAGCTGCTAACGGAGGCGCAGGTGGCAGGAGTGCGGGTGTTGGACACCTCCACTGCGGGGGCTAGACAGCCGGCGGGACAGGCCGGAGCAGCCACGGTGATGTCGGTACAAGAGGAAGAATGCAAGGAAGAGGAGGATAAATTCGAGGCTAAGCTGCAAGAAGAGGGGAGCGATTTGACGGCAGAGCAGAGGCAGCAACTGGCGGATCTGCTGAGAGAGTACCGCCACATCTTCAGCGACCAACCGGGGCGAACTCACTTGGTGGAGCATGTTATTGACACAGGAGACGAACGGCCGGTGCGTGGAGCGCGCTACCGGAAGTCTGAACCTGAGCGGGAGGCGGTGCGGGAGTACACCAAGAAGATGCTGGAGGAAGATATCATACAGCCCAGCAATAGTCCGTGGGGTGCCTCCGTGGTGCTAGTACCGAAGAAGACCGGAGGATGGCGAGTGTGTGTGGATTACCGCCGCCTCAACGGCATCACCAAGAAGGACGTGTTCCCCCTTCCGCGCATCGATGCCACCCTTGATTCGATGGGGGGCAGTAAGTTTTTCACCGCCATGGATCTTACAAGTGGCTTTTGGCAAGTGGGGATGGACGAGAAGAGTCGAGAGAAGACTGCCTTCATCACCCCGGATGGCTTGTACGAGTACAAGGTTATGCCGATGGGACTGGTCAATGCCCCTGCCACCTTTCAGCGACTGATGCATCGGGTGTTAGCCCCGCTGGGTGTGGGGTACGCACTGGTGTATCTCGATGACGTCATGGTGCACAGCAAGACCTTCTCCGATCACCTGATGCACTTGCGGAAGGTGTTCGAATGCCTATCTGCAAGTGGGCTGAGGGTGAGCTTGAAGAAGTGCAGCTTTGGACAGGCAAAGACCGAGTACCTAGGGCATGTTATCAGCGAAGCGGGAGTCGAAGCCGACCCCAAGAAGATCCAAGCAGTAAATGATTTCGAACCGTTGAAGAATGTGGCTGATGTGAGGTCGTTCCTGGGGTTAGTAGGGTATTACCGGCGCTTCATCCAGGGGTTCTCGGAGATTGCCCGACCCTTGAACAACTTGCTGCATAAGGATCAGCGGTGGGCATGGACAGCGGAGTGCCAAACTGCCTTTGAACAACTCAAGGAGAAGTTGATCACTGCCCCAATACTGCGAATGCCCGAATACCACCTGCCATTTACCGTACGCACCGACGCCTCTTACAGTGGGCTGGGGGCATGCCTCCTGCAGCAGGAGGAGGACGGGGAACAGCGGCCGGTGGCCTATGCTAGTCGAAGCCTCAATGGGGCGGAGAGGCGGTACACCGCGACGGAGATTGAGGTGCTGGGGGTGCAGTGGGCGATCAAGCAGTTCCGGCCCTACATCTACGGACGCCACTTTACCTTGGAGACCGATCACGTAGCCTTGAAGTGGCTGCAGACGGTGCAGCACAATAACCAGCGACTAATACGGACTGCTCTGGAGCTGCAGGGGTATGACATGACCATCGTACACCGAGCCGGCAAGACTATGTACGATGCGGACGCCCTATCCAGATTGCCCCCGCGACGACCCGAGGGTAAGGAAGCGCCAGTGGCGAAGGCGGCAGCAGTGGCTGAGGAGGTTAGGAGCGAGAAGGAGCGCCTCATTGACAAGTGGGAGGCGTTACCGATGACAGTTGTGAATCAGCAGCGTAGAGGGCTGGTAGTGAAGGCCTCGCATTTCCCTATACCGAGTGGGAAAATTCTGATATCCATAGGTGACCTGGCCAAATTTGAGGGAGATGCCATTGTGAGTGCAGCAAACACGAAGTGCCAACCGGGGGGCGGTGTCGATAGTGCGCTCTCTAAGGCAGGTGGGCCTGAGCTGGAGGCAGCGCGTCGGGCGTTGCCCCTGGAGAGAGGTACCACCACCCTGCGGTGCAAGGAGGGAGACGCTAAGATTACCACTGCTGGTGCGCTGACCGCGAAGTGGGTCATTCATGCTGTGGGCCCCGATTTCAGGAAGTGGGCGCGGCTACAGCTGCCACCCCGGCAGGAGAGAATTTGCTAGCTCGAACTTATGTGCAAGTACTCCGACTAGCCCAGAAACATGGGGTGCGGTCGATAGCCATGCCAGTGTTGAGTAGCGGTATGAGGCAGGGTAACAGGAAGTTTCAACGCCTCTGTGACATCGCCATGCACATCATCCATACGCATGCGTATGAAGGGCTACAAGAAGTACACCTCACCGTATTTGATGAGAAGGACTTTGAGGCCTTTGATAATGCTTACAAATGTGTAATGGATCGGAGGATGATGACTGAATGTAAGGAAGATTTCTCAGTCGCTCGCTTTGCCACCGACGGAGACAGTGAGATCCGCTCGCTGCAGCCAAGTCGGCTGAGCAACCGGTTGGTGAAGAAAGCAATTGACAAGGCACAGCGGAAGAGTGACCAATGGCAAAGGGAGGAAC
>JAKMCW010000033.1 GCA_022428205.1 Flavobacteriales bacterium | reverse complement strand
TCCTCGTTGTCTTCGCAACTGCCCTGATTGTCATCATAGTAAATGGACCCTTCGTTGGTGTCGTCGAAGTTGTTCATGTTGCAGTAGTCGTAGATCCAAAGCCGCGTATCACAGCCTGAACCGCAACTCGACAAGGCGTACATCCCATTCTCGGCAGGGGTAAACGTCCACCACTCGACATTGTCAGTGGCGGTGGTCGTGATGGGATCGTCTCCGAGGCTGAGTTCAATGGCCTCATCACAAGTCCAACCTGGAGGACAATCAATGGCATGGGTCTGGCCAAATCCATAGTTGCCGCTGCCCTCAACGAGCATCTCACCATCCAGCCAAACTTGGTAGAATGCGTCTCCAACGAGGCCATCACCATAAGTGTCACTCATCGTGAAGACCATGCAGTCTTCCCAATCCGCTGCTTCAATGCAAAAGGTATACAGCGTGTCTGCCGCGTTCTGCACGTCTGCTTCCAACAGCAGGTCTCCAACGCCATTGGTCAGCGTCCAACTCATTTCTCCCGGCCAAGAGTCTGGGGCAATCACGACTAAAAAAGCATGCTGTCCCTCTTCACATGGCTCTTGGGCCACTCCAAAAAAAGGAGCAAAGACAAACAATGAAAGGAGGGCAAAGGCTCGGTTCGACATGTGCTGAATTTACCACACGACAGCTCATGTGGGAAATATGCCCTCCTCCGCGGTGTTGCCACCTTCAAGCCATGCCGAGGTGTGTTATTTTTGGGTCTGCAAACGACGCACCATCATGGGACACGATCACCACGACCACTCAGAAGCCGAGCAAAACGAAATCGGAGGACCCGTTGTCCTCGCCCTCTTTTTGTTTGCGGTTGTCATTACGATCATCTACTTCCTGAGCTGAGGAAGCGGAGGCTTATTGCCCCCCTGCTTCCATCTTTTGTCGCCGCTCTTGCAGGCGCTCCAGGGAGCGCTTGCGGAACTCCTCTCGGACCTCCTCTTCACTCCGTTCTATGCCCCTGCCCATTCCCGTTCCAGGGCCAAAGGGGCGCCACGACGGGCTGAGGTTGTCAGGATCCCTTTCTGTGAGGGTCATCTCCTGAACCAGATGTGTGGCCCCGGCGTAGATGTCGGTTACCCACAGCACGTAACGGATGTCCACCATGATGTTGCGACAGCGGTCCGCATCGAAGCGGACATCGCTCATGGTGCTCTCCCAGGTGCGGTCGAAATTCAACCCGATGAGGTCTCCTGTGCCGTTGATGGCAGGTGATCCTGAATTGCCGCCCGTAGTGTGGTTGGAACCAAGAAAACACACCCGCAGATTGCCTTCGCTGTCCGCATAAGGACCGTACTCCTCTGCCTGCAGCTTGGTCACAAGGCCTTGCGGAAGGTCAAACTCAGCGTCACCCGGAACGTACTTATCCAGCACCCCGCGGGCGGTAGAATAGGGCTTGTAGCTGACCGCATCTCGCGGCTCACTGCCCTCCATCATGCCGTATGTCAATCGCAGCGTGCTGTTGGCATCAGGCCAGAACGTCTTGTCGGGATAGACCTCGGATAGAGCGCGGAGGTATCGGCCCATGTTTTCCTCCATGGCGGACTGAAGCCGGCTGTATTCGTCGCGGACTTTCCCCCAATAACTGTCGTTGGTTTGTCGCGCCCATTCGATCAAGGGGTCCTTCGCGCGTTTCTTCAAAGCCTTGCGGTCACGGGCCTCAAGCAAGGCCATGAACTCATCGCCGTCGTCGAGGATGCTGCCTTCGTACAGGTCCCGGGCAATCTTGTTGGCATCCTTCTCCGCAGAAAGTGCCCAAGTCCCGGCCGCCACGTCTGGCGCAAACCCATCGGGCAAGGCGTTCATGTAGAGCGGAAAGACCGCGGCAAACACCTTGCGGTCCACTTCCGCTCGGTAGTCTGGATAGAACCCCTTTGCCGCTTCCAAAACCTCTCCTGCACGCGCGTTGAAAACGCTGTCTGACAGTGTTTTATCTGCCGCCACCTCAAGCACATCCCCGGCCTGTGCAGCCCAGCGTAAAATCTCCGGTCCGTAGTAAAACCACTCGATGAACAACGACCGCGCCTCGAGGTAGGGTCGCAATGCCGCAAAGTCTTTGCTGAGGTCGCCCACTACTGTGCTGTAGTCCTCCAAACCACGCTCACGCACCGCTTTTGCGAGGGCGATTTGGGCCTGACGCTTTTCCGCTACAGCTCCGAAATCAATCAAGCCCTCGTTCTGGCCGATCCACTTCTTCCAGGCATTGGCGATGCGGCTTTGTTTGGCGGCATAGGCAATGCGGGTGCCATCATCGGCCCGCATGGCGCTGTTGATCACCTCCAAGCTCGCAGTCCGCATTCCGATCCGGGTCGGGTTCAACGTTTCGATCAAGTGCTGCACTTGCAGCGCAGGGATGTAGCGCTCCGTGCGTCCGGGAAATCCAAAGACCATGGTGAAGTCCCCTTCTTCTACGCCATGCATGGACACGGGCAAATGGTGCGCCGGATCCAGCGGAATGTTGTCTTCGCTGGGCTCTGCGGGGGCACCATCCGGACCGCTGTAGATTCGAAACAAAGAGAAATCGCCCGTGTGACGCGGCCACACCCAGTTGTCCGTGTCGCCGCCAAACTTGCCGATGGAGCTCGGTGGAGCGCCCACAAGGCGCACGTCCTTGAAGGTCCGGGTGACAATGAGAAACTGTTGGTTGCCATACAGGAAATCCCGTACCACAGCATCGTGGTCTGTTCCCTCTGTAGCAGCAGCAACCAATGCTTCGCGCTTGGATTTTTCGGCGTCCTCTCCTTCCAACCGCGCTTGCTGCACGGCCTCGGTCACGTCTTCAATCCGCACGATAAACATGGCCGTCAGTCCTGGATTTGTCAATTCTTCTTCCATCGACATGGCCCAGAATCCATCTTTCAAAATGTCGCGTTCCAAGCTGCTGTGAGATTGGATTTGTCCGTAACCACAGTGGTGATTGGTCAGCAACAGTCCCTGATCAGAAATCACGCTGGCCGTGCACCCCCCACCGAATTGGACGATGGCGTCCTTGAGCGAACTCCGATTGATGGAATAGATGTCCTCAGCGGTCAACTTCAGGCCCATGTCTTGCATGTCGCCCTCCACGGCCTTGAGCAAGGCCGGGATCCACATTCCTTCGGTGGCTTGTACGCTGAAGGTCAAGCACAAGGCCACCAGAACACAGGTCGCCTGACGCGCTGCGTCTTGGCCGGTTTTCCAAATTGCAATCATGCCGGCAAATTAATGCCACTAAGCCGGCCCATCACCGGCCCTGCCCATCGGGCTTATTCCCAGCCCTCGAGGGCCCGCAATACGCGGCTCAGGTCATCGTCGCCGAAATCCAAATGCGTGACCCAGCGCACCTTATCCGGACCAAATGCCGAACACAGAACGCCTTCTTTGCGCTGGGCTTCGACCAACTCTGAGGCTGACCTGCCGTTGCTCAACTGCGCGATGACAATGTTGGTCTCGACTGGAGCGACCTCGGCAATCGATGGATGATCCGAGAGCAATTGCCCGATGCGCCCTGCGCGCTGATGGTCTTCCTCCAACCGATCGAAATGGTGTTCAATCGCATGCAATCCGGCCGCTGCCAAAATGCCTACCTGCCGCATGCCACCCCCCATGACTTTCCGGGTACGGTGTGCCTCCTGGATGAAATCTCGTGTACCCAGCAGCACTGATCCAGCTGGAGTTCCAAGCCCTTTGGACAGGCAGAGCGATATGCTGTCAAACATCTGGCCATAGCGCTCCCAATCTTGTCCTGTTGTCCTCAGTGCATTCCAGGCGCGGGCCCCATCGAGGTGAAAAGGCAATCCTGCAGATCGGCTCGCATCGCTGCCCGCTGCCAAGGTCTCTATGGACTGAACAGCTCCGCCGCCTTTGTTGACCGTATCCTCCACACACACCAAAGCCGTCCGGGCAAAATGGCTGTCAGCAGGGTTCACCTCCGCCTGGATCACCTCAGGGGGTATGGCCCCCTGTGGGGCATCGACTAGGCGCACACTGGCTCCACTGTTGCGGGCAATACCGCCACCTTCGTAATTGTAGATGTGACTCAACCGGTGGCAAATGACCTCATCGCCCGGCGAAACATGGACGTTGATGGCGATTTGATTGGCCATGGTCCCCGATGGACAAAAGAGCCCCGCCTCGTGTCCAAAACGCTCAGCGAGCTCCGATTGCAGCCGGTTGACGGTGGGGTCCTCTGCGTAAACATCATCTCCCGTTGGCGCAGCTACCATGGCCTTTAGCATCGCCTCGGTGGGACGGGTCACGGTATCGCTTCTCAAGTCAATCATGGTCTGAAAGCTGTTGGGTCGTAAAGGATCAGGAATCAGTTGAGTTGCAAGCGAACGGCCACCTGTGTGCCCTTTGCCCGCCAGAGGTATTGACCCGGGGCCAATCCAGTGGTGGGAAGCGCCAAGGTCCACCCTCCCGCGTTGAGCGGGTCGCGGCCTGTCTGTACAGTCCTACCCGCCGCATCTATGAGCTCCCATTCTCCGTGCCACTGTTTGACAGGCGCATCCCACTTGAGGTTCCAAGCCCCTTGACCATCGACAGGGTTTGGAAAAGCGGCTAGGCCTGCAGCGCCATCAAACTGTTCTCCAACACTTGTGGTGCAATCAAAAATGGTCACGAAAATGGCATCCGAATGAGAGCAACCGAATGGGTTGGACGCTTCCAGCACAAACGGATAAGTACCCGGTCCCAATTCGGATCCGTTCACCACGATGAATTGGTCAATGCTGCCCGTGCTCCAGAGGTACTCCAGCCCCGCCGGTCCAGACAAGATGACCTGCTCATCTTCACAGAAGGTGGTGTCAGGTCCAAGGCTGAAGACAAAGGCGTCGTCATCGGCCTCTATGTTGAAACTTTGGTTCTCTTCGCAGCCGTTCGCGTCTTCCATGATAAACGCGTATGCGCCTTCAGCCAGGCCTTCCACCATTTCTCCTGTACCAATCTCACCCAAGTCATCGAACCATGTGATGGTGTAGGGCTCCGTACCGCCCTCAACAGCCAATGAAGCTGTGCCATCTGCGAGCTCCGAACACAGCGGAGGCACCACACCCAAGTTGGTTGAGATGGGCGCGGGCTCAGTCAAGGTCACAGAATGGGTCTGGGTTCCCCCGCAGTTGGACACCACAACAGCAGAATAGGTTCCCGCCGTCAGCCCACTGATCTGCTGGCCTTCTCCAGAGAACCCATTGGGACCGACCCACGCGGCTGTGAAATCTGAGCCCATGCCTACCGGATTTAGCACGATGGTGCCGTTGGGGTCCTCTTCCTTTCCTAGGGGACAAGAAAGGCCACCCGTGGCGCTCGTAATGACCTCCTCGGTGTCTACAGACTCGATGACAATGCCGGCTTTGCCCCTCGAACCGTACCAACCATCGACCTGGATCAGATAAGTGGCGCCACTGTCCAGACAGCCGGTCCAAAATGCACTGGCATATCCATTGCCTGGGCCACACCCTCCTGGGATGTCGTCGTTGGCCCCCATCAGACTGTAAGTTTCAAAATCACCGCAATCCTCCACTGCCCAGAGGGCGAGCTGGGTATCGAAGTCCGTGGAGTCCGTGCAAGAAGAAATCCTGCAATTGCCCGCAGTCGCCTCAAAGGAGAGCCAGGCCGATGCCCCGACACCTCCTTCACACCAGCCCCCAGCGATTTGGCAGGAATACACCCCTGGAAAGTTGGGCGCGCCAGGCTCGCCGAAAGCTGCGGAACAGCTGTCATTGGACAACACCACCATCTCTCCATCGACTTCGATGGGCAGGGCCCCACAGGGCGAATCGTATGCGATAAAGGACGATTCAAAAGGATCCAATTCCCAGGTGTTTCCCACACCCGTTCCCGACAGTGCATGATGAATGACCCCGTCAACCCGAATCTCGAAATAGGTCCCTCCGTCCCCATAGCTGTCTACATGGTGCAACGTGAGCACTTCTCCAGGGGTGCTGCACAAGGAATCGACGACGAATGTGGCATTGGAAGCATACTCGCCGGCCGGAGCCTCGGGGTCTCCATCACCATCACAGCCCACCCCCACTGCATTGCCACCCCACGCCAAGGTGTTGGTCCCACATGGCGTGTCTATCGGCGTAAACTCCCAATACAATTCGTAACCCCAAGCGTCTGTGTACACCACCATTTCAAAGGGGCTTTGGCCGTCGGGACAGACTTGGGCATGAGCCAGGCTGCACACTGCCAGCAGACCGCCACTCACGAGGAACTTGAGCGCTTTGGTTTTCATGGGGACAAAATAGTCCATATGGCACAGCACATGTAGTAGATTTGCGGCCCGATGCGCATTTTGCTCTCACCAGCCAAGACTTTCAGAAGTGGTGAATTCTCAGTGGATGCCGGTGCAAGTCAACCGAGGTTTGCCGACCGTGCTGCTGAATTGATGTCGTCGCTGTCCAAGGTGAAGGCCCCGGAATTGATGGCCCTCATGGACATCAGCGAGGACCTTGCCAACGACACTTTTGAGCGTCACCACAATTGGGAGCAACCCTTCCACCCGGGCAATGCCCGCACCGCAGTGCATGCTTTTCATGGCGAAGTGTTTCGGGCACTGGGCGCCGAGCGTTGGAATTCAAACGATTTGGACCACGCCCAAGAGCGCCTGCGCATCATTAGCGGCCTGTACGGCTTGCTCCGTCCGCTCGACCTCATTCAAGAATACCGCCTGGAAATGGGTGGGCGTTTTGTCCCCAACGGGCAAGACAACCTCTATGGTTTTTGGGGTAACGCATTGGCTGAAGGTCTGAATGCAGAATCCGAGGAAGACGCCATCGTCAACTTGGCGAGCCAAGAATATTTCAAGGCAGTGGACCGCCCTGCGCTCGTTGGGAGGTTTGTGCATGTTCAGTTCAAAGAGCAACGCGGAGAGGCGTTCAAGATGATCGGCACCTACGCCAAGACGGCAAGAGGCCGCATGGCCCGATTCCTCATCCAGGAGAGGGTGGACCAAACAGGCGGAATCAAAGACTTCAACGAGGACGGTTACACCTTCAATCAGGCACTCAGTACCGAGTCCTCCTTCATTTTTACCCGGAACAACCAGTCCACATCATGAAACTCTACCCCGTACATAAGATGGTCCTCATGGCCAGCCTGATCCTCGCCCCAATGGCATGGACAGGATGCGCTGTGAATGGCCAGAACACCCCTACCCCCAACATGGAAAACAACAATGACTCCCTGAGCTACGCATTGGGCGTACTCTTCGCCACCAATGTGCAGAGCCAGGGCATCAAGGACTACGTTCCTGCTCAAATTGCACAGGCCTTCACTGACGTTCAGGCCGGCAACGCCGCCATGACTCCTGAGCAAGCCAATGAGCTGGTTCGCACAACCATGCAGGCACAAGAGGCCAAGGCAGGTGAAGCCAACCTCGAAGCAGGCAAGGCCTTTCTCGCCGAAAACAAAGGCAAGGACGGTGTCGTAGAAACGGCCAGCGGACTGCAGTACCGTGTCGATCGCGAAGGCGACGGCCCAAGCCCAGACCAAAATGACCGCGTCACTGTGCACTATCACGGCACATTGATTGACGGCACCACCTTCGACAGCAGCTACGACCGTGGTCAACCTGCTACTTTCGGCTTGAACCAAGTCATCAGCGGCTGGACCGAGGGACTGCAAACCATGAAGCAAGGTGGACAAACCACATTCTTCATCCCTTCTGACCTCGCATACGGCCCGCGTGCCACTGGCGATGTCATCGGCGCCAACTCCACCTTGGTCTTCAAAGTGGAGCTCCTCGAAGTGGAGCCAGCTGACTGAGCTTCCCTGAATTTTTTTTAAAAAAGGCGGACTTCCTACTCAGAGGGGGTCCGCCTTTTTTATTGCCCTTTTGGTCCGGGATTATACATAAGTCAATAACCGGATGTAACTGTTTGAAAAACAACAACAAGACAGATTCTGAGGTCAAAGTGTAACCTCAACTTGCATAACTGAGTACGGGAGAAAAACAACCCGCTCCGTCATGCGTATTCGTTCATCCATCCTGTTTGCTGTCTTTTCCTTTCTCTTTTCCTTCGCCCATGCTCAAGGTGAGCGCTGCCAGTCAGCCGAACTGCAAGCGGCCATGATGGAAGACACGGCTTTTGCCCGCAGCTTTTTTGCCTTTGAAGCCGCCCTTGCGGAGATGAACAGCAGCGCGCAACGGTCTGGTGATCACCACGTGTTGCCCGTGGTCGTTCACATCATGCACAATGGTGAGGGGGCAGGAAACGGTTCCAACATTTCGGAAGCCCAGATTCAAAGCGCCATCGATGCGTTGAATGCTGATTTCAGCGGCACCTATGGCGGGGCTGACGTCAACATCGAATTCCAATTGGCTGCTCGAGACCCTGAAGGCAATCCTTCGTCGGGCATCACGCGGACCAATGTGGCCGATGTCATTCCCAGTTTTGCGACAACGGGCATGGTCACCAACAACAACACTGACCCTGCCTCTGAGATGAACATCAAAACACTGAGCCACTGGCCGGGCACAGAATACATCAACATCTGGGTGCTTTATCGATTGAACGGCGGGACCTCCCCCCTCGGTTTTGCTTACCTCCCTCCAACCTCTGGAGAGCACGATGGCATTGTGGTGCATCACCAGGTGTTCGGCGTCGGTGAGGCCTATGATCTGTTGCCCAATTTCGACCTCAACCGCACCTTGACCCATGAGGTCGGGCACTACCTCGGATTGTACCACACCTTCAATGGCACAAACAGCTGCGGGGAAGAATCCAATTGCGCAGCCCAAGGCGACCGCGTGTGCGACACCCCTCCCACCACAGGATCCATCGGATGCAGCGCGATTGATTGTCCTGAAACGTTGTCCGAGAATTTTATGGACTACTCCAATGACCCTTGTATGGAGTCCTTTACTGAGGGGCAAAAAGTGCGCATGCGGGACGCCTTGGAAGTGCAACGTGCTTCCTTGCTGGAAAGTGAGGGCGCCATTCCGGTAATGGCCACGGATGTGGGCATCTCGTCCATCGAGGGCCTTGCCGCTCAAGGTTGCAACCCCACCCTTGAACCGCAGGTGACCTTGCAAAACTTCGGTACAGCCCCCTTGACCTATGCGTCCATCCAATTCGCCCTCGATGGCGGCACGGTCAACACCATTGTGTGGTCTGGCAACCTCGCTGAAGGAGAAACGGCCGAAGTGACGCTTCCGTCGATGGCGGCCACCAGTGGCAACCATGCCTTGAGCGTGTGGACCACCACCTTGGAAGACGGCTATGCACTCAACGACAGCTTGGAGGTGGACTTTGAAGTACTCGACGGGGCATTCCTCCAGATGGACATCCAATTGGATGCCCTGCCCTTCGGATTTACATGGAGTTTGCAAAACGTGGACAATGGCCTAGAAGTCATGTCTGGGGCAGACTACACCAACGGGACTTTCTCGAATGTCTACATCTCAGAGAGCCAATGTGCCACGACAGGCTGCTATGAGCTTGTGGTAGAAGACCTTTTCGGCAATGGCCTGCACTACCCACCGGGTGGTTGGTACACCCTCACCGATGACGACGGCAATGTGCTCGGCACCGGATCCGGCGACTTTGGCTCTGAACAAACCCATGCTTTCTGTATCGAAGGCGCCGCGGTTGAACCCTGTGTGGATGCCAACGGCAACGATCTGTGTGACGCCAGCGAACCCCCTGTGGTCACGGGATGTACCGATCCGCTGAGCTGTACGTTCAACGCAGAAGCCAACTCGGACGACGGCAGCTGCGACTATCTCGATGCCCTGGGCGAATGCGGAGGCAGTTGTGCAGGCGATGCCGATGGAGACAGCATTTGCGACGATGCTGAGATTGAAGGCTGTATGGATCCCACAGCCTGCAATTACGACAGCGCAGCCACCGACGATGGTCAGAATTGCACCTATCCCCCGGTCAACTATGATTGTGAGGGGAACGTAGTGGTGGTCATCTCGGGCTGCACGGATGACAGCAGCTGCACGTACGATGCTCAGGCCAACACCGATGACGGCAGCTGCGAATACCTCGACGCCTTGGGGGAATGCGGCGGTGATTGCGAAGCCGACCTAGACGGTGACGGCATTTGCGACAGCGACGACATCACCGGCTGCATGGACCCTGTGGCTTGCAACTACAATATTGAGGCCACCGTATCCGGCGCATGCGAGTACGCGGAGGCTGGGTTTGACTGCGAGGGAAACCCGTTGACCAACAGTGTGTCTGACTGGATGGAACGAGCAGTGTCGCTGACGACGTACCCCAACCCCATCAATCAAGGCGGCTACTTCCAGGTTTCAGGACTGCCTGCCCAAGGTGGATGGGACCTCGAGATCCACAACGCAACGGGTCAACTCGTGCGCAAGGCCACACTTCAACCCGAAGATGGCCAAGGCGTGTGGTCCGTGGGGGTCGAAGCCCCTCAAAGGGCAGGGGTGTACATCGTGAAACTCACTTTGGAGACCGACGGCACCATGGCCTCGGGGACTTCACGCATCCTGGTGCATTGATCGGACACCTCCGGGCATGACTTGACAACAGCGCTGGGGCTTAGGCTTCAGCGCTGTTGTGCTTTTGTGAGGCCTGAAGATCGGGGCGAACTGAGGATCAAACCCACATCTGCTATTGAGCATTGGCCGGCTCAGGAAGGCCTGCCCCTATCAATACGCTCATGCCACGCCATGCCCATGGGATTTCCCACCGGACCTCACTGCAAATATTTCGAGCGGCTTCAGTATCACAAGGAAACACGCTGACCTCTCCCGCCGCATTCCAGGCCGCAGTAAACGGACGCCGCAGCGTGTCACCGGCCACGGTGCTTCCAGCTGCAGACCAATGGACTTTTAAGCCCGAAGCCTGGACAGCGGCCTCAGACCACACCGACAGCCCCTTGTCCCAAGTGGCGCGCTCAGACTCCACAGGCCACGTGTAGGCGGTCGTATGCTCCATCGGGGCTGCGAGACACAATGCACCATAGGCCAAGAATATGACCGCCACCATCAACAACAATCCCGTCAACAGCTTCATGAAAGCGACGATTTGGAGGGGACGGGCGGTACCGGTCTCACCTCACCAATGATGGAGTCCCTGCGGCGCAAAACCACTACTGCCACATACTCGGAAAGCAAGCCCCAACCGTAGGCTGTCAACTGGATGCCGGCAGCCCTTGGCGCCAGAAAGGCCACCCGCCATTCTCCTGTTTTGAGCAGGGCTTCTAAAAAAAGAGCGACACACCAAACGTAAATGGGCACAAAGGCCATGACACCAAATGCCACCCACCCGTTGTCCAACACCAAGCCACCCACGGAAATGGGCACCAGGGCCAACACGTACATAAGGAACATTGTAGGCATCCAATGCATTGGGCGCAGGCTTCCTGGAAAGAAGCGGCGAATGTTGACCCGCGCACGACCGAAGAATTCAACTTGCTTTTGGAATTGACGGAAATCGGTGCGGCGCTTGTGGTAAACAACGGCTTCAGGAATCAAGGCCGACTTCAGACCATGCGCAATCAATCGCATGGAAAATTCAATGTCTTCTCCTTTGACCGTAATGCGATAGCCACCGCTCACCTCCCAAGCTTTGCGCGAAATCCCCATGTTGAATGAGCGCGGCTGATAGGTGCCCAACTGCTGCTGACCTCCGCGTATGCCGCCTGTGGTCAGGAAGGAAGTCATCGCGTGGCTGATGGCTTTTTGAATGGGCGTAAACGAGGGGTGCGCCGCATCAGGTCCGCCATAAACATCGACATCAGGATGCTGGTCCAAGAACTCACCCACCCGCTCGAGATAACGCTCTGGAATCAGGCAATCTGAATCGAACACAACCATCCAGTCTCCCTTGGCACGCTCGAAGCCATAATTGCGTGTAAACCCTTGCCGCTCATTTTCCTTCCAGAAATACCGGATGTCCAAACGGTCTGCAAAGGCCGTCACAATGTCGCGTGCATCCAGATCGCTCCCATCTTCGACCACGAGAACCTCGAAATCCTGCACCGTCTGTGCAGTCAGACTTTCAAGGAGCTCCCGGATTTCATCTGGCCGGTTAAAAAGGGGAATGATGATGGAAAAACGCACACCCGAAAGTAGCACCTGCAAGCGGTGCATCCTTCCATTCCGCAGGGCACGAACGGTTATCTTGCCACTGTGTTCACTCAAGATGCCCCCATCCTAGGCCTGTTGTTGGCCTGTCTAGCCCTCGTTTTTCACACGTCAAGGCTGCCCCGATTCGCGAAGTTTTACAAATTCGTTCCGGCCTTGCTCATGGCCTACTTCCTCCCGGCCATTCTGAATTCAACGGGCATCATAGAGGCGGGAGAGGGCAGCAACCTTTACTACGTCGCAAGCCGATATCTGTTGCCGGCGAGCCTCCTAATGTTCTGCCTTTCCATCGATATCAAAGGCATCATCAACCTTGGTCCCAAAGCACTCATCATGTTTTTTGCGGCCACGTTCGGCATTGTTGTCGGCGGACCTACAGCACTGTGGCTGGTCGGCCAAATCCGGCCGGATGTATTTGGTGGCGATGCCCCGGATGCCTTGTGGCGCGGGCTGTCCACCATCGCAGGCAGCTGGATCGGTGGCGGAGCCAATCAGACGGCCCTCAAGGAAATCGCCCAAGCCCAGGACGATCAATTCAGTGTCATGATCATCGTGGATGTATTTGTGGCCAATCTCTGGATGCCCTTTCTCTTGATTGGAGCGGGAATGAGCGCTGTGATTGACAAGCGACTCAAGGCCGACGCTTCTGCTGTGGACGCGCTCAAAGCCAAGGTCGAGGCTTACCAAAGTAGCATCGCACGGATTCCCACCTTCAATGACCTCATGGTCTTGCTGGGCGTGATTTTTGGGATGGTCGGTGCCGCCCACTTTGTGGGAGGCTCAATCAGCGAGGGCATGGCCCACTGGTATGCCGAATCTATCGCCAACGATCCCGACTCCATTGTCCGTTTTCTCAGCTCTTTGAAGAGCCCCTTCTTTTGGTTGGTCTTCCTGTCTACAATGTTTGGCGTCGCCCTGAGCTTCACTCCTATGCGCAAGTATGAAGGTGCTGGAGCGAGCAAACTGGCCAGCGTGTTTCTCTACGTTTTGGTCGCCACAATTGGCGCCAAAATGGACATTGGAGAGCTCATTGCTTCATGGAACCAGTATTGGCCTGTTTTGGTCATTGGACTGCTGTGGATGCTCGTGCATGTGACCGTATTGCTCGTTGTCGCAAAACTGATCAAGGCACCGTTCTTCTTTGTCGCAGTTGGGAGCCAAGCCAATGTAGGAGGAGCTGCCAGCGCTCCCATTGTGGCCAGCGCGTTCAGCCCTGCCCTTGCCCCTGTTGGTGTTCTCCTTGCCGTGTTGGGTTATGCCGTAGGCACCATTGGGGCCGTGGTATGCATGGAATTCATGCGTTACCTGAGTATGGTTGGATGACGTATGTGGTGCGGCGCCGGTCGGCCTTATGACGTTCCCTCCGGATCAAATTCGCCCCATATCGGAGCACATACTCTTGATTAACCTGCCGGATGGCCTGAGCGCGGCGGGCCCTTTTGGTTTCCCCCGTCAGGTCATCTCCCAAATCGAGCAATGCATTGACCTCTTCAGTATCCATCTGTATGGGGCCCAATGAATGAAACTTCAATACCACTGGTGAAAGGCCAACGGCTTCGTTGACATGGGCAGAACCAGCAGGTTTGGGCGTAGTCACGATTTCAGCATTATCACCCTGGTCGCGCCCCCTTCTCCTGCCCAGCACGAATGCGGCAATAACGGACAATACCACGGCCAGAGTTTGCCAAGGACGCTCCTCAGGGTCCGCATCAGCCCCCTCTCCTTCATCCTCAGAAATCAGCGGCAACACAAACGGCGAACATTCTGCTTCTGATGCTTTGAAAGCGCTGTCCACATCCCAGCGCAACAATGACACCACCGAGTCATCCGAACGGTGGTGTTCCACCCTCAATTCACCTGCCGCATGACAAAAACATTTCAGCCCCTCTTCGACAGGCGCCTTGATCTGACTTCCAAGTGAATTGCGATTGAATGCACCGGTCACCACGGCCTGTAAATCCCACTTCCGCACAATCAGTGAGTTGTGCATGCTTGCCAACACAAAATAGTCCCCAAGGTCTAAGGAGATCACACCCTTGTCCATCATGAGAAGCTCAAAAACGGGGTTATACCCCCCCAAGACCTCCCAGAAGTAACCTTCCATATTCAAGGCATACAAACGGCCCGTGTTTTCGATAGCACCCGTGGCGGTTTTACCAAACCCCAAAGCCACAACGCGGTTATTGCGGGCATCCCACCATGCACAGCTTTCATTGATGTGCTCGGGCCCCTCAGGACAGGGCAGCCACTCCCATTCACCGGTGTTCGGCACAAATTCCACAACCTTGGCGTGGTAATCCCAAAAGCCTGAGCCCCCGGCCAAAAAGACCTTGTTATTCCAACGGAAAGGGACGGCCCCCACATTGAACCCCACATTGTGGCTCTTGGATTGGTTTACTCCTGAGCTGTCTACCAAAATCCGCAAATCGCCATGCCGCATGACGAAGGCGCCTTCGCTGCCGGCCACGGTCCTTAAGCGGCTTGTGCCCACCTTGATTAAGGTGGTGTAACAATCATCTGATGAACCTAGGATCCTCTGGGCTTGTTGCACTTCCGGCGCAGCCAACCACACATCTGGATCAGCCCGCATTTCAGGATGCTGGGCAAACGTAGAGCAAGCAAATACAAGCAGAGCGTAAGAAAGGAAGGACCGCCTCACAGACTAAAGAAATAAAAGCCGTTCCATACGTGCAAACACAATTGAGTGCCATGTGTTTCCACACATATCCTCCACTCAAATTTTGTGTTTTTCAATATCGTCAACTGACGTTTGTTGCGCCCATGAGAGCACCGCCAAAACCATGTGATAACAGAATCTTGACAGCCGCATACCACCCTTGTTATTCGCACCCATTGCCAGAGCTACACCGCTTTCCCATGGCCAAGTATGAGCTATTGAGACAGCAATTGCAGCACGAAGGAATCATGGAGCCCGAGCAATTCTTTGAACCCGATGAGATTGACCTACTCCCCCTGCTGCGCGTTCATGACGGGAAATACCTCACCAAACTGGAGGAAGGCTCTTGGAGCCGCCAAGAAGAGCGTCGCTCAGGATTTCCTTGGTCTAACGCTTTAATTCAGCGCGAGAAGACCATCATGGAAGGCACGCGCCTGTGTGGCATTGAAGCCGCTCGGGGCAATGTCGCATTGAACATTGCCGGCGGCACTCATCACGCCTTTTCAGACCATGCAGAGGGATTTTGCCTGCTCAATGATCTTGCCATTGCGGCTTACGACCTTTTGGATCGCGGCATGGACCGTATCGCCGTTGTCGATTTAGACGTCCACCAAGGAAATGGCACAGCGCACATCACTGCGGAGGAAGAGCGCATCTTTACCCTAAGTATGCACGGGGCCCACAACTATCCTTTGCACAAGCCCCAAAGCACACTCGACATTCCTCTACCCGACGGCACAGGCGATCGAGATTACCTCGCACGTTTGGACCACGCTTTGCGCACAGTCATGACGGAATTTCAACCACAAGTGGTCTTGTATCAATGTGGGGTAGACGTCTTGGCCACCGACAAGCTAGGGCGCCTGGCCCTTACCATTGAAGGATGTCGAACCCGCGATGAAATGGTCTTTCAAGCATGCAAAGAAGCTGGCATTGGCATTGCCTGTACCATGGGGGGCGGATATTCTGCCGACATCTCCATCATCCTCAAAGCCCACATGAATACATTCAAGGTGGCGCGCGACACCTGGACCTGATTCAACAGGTCATCCACGCTGGCTCAAAGCCAATGTCCGGTAATCTCCCGCTTGGCCTTGAGGTAATCCTCATTCTCCGGACGGGCCGGCAAAACCAGCGGCACCCGATCAACACTGAGTCCTGCATCGCGTAACGCAGCCTCCTTGAGCGGATTGTTCGTCAGCAACCGCACTGATTTTACTTGAAAATGGGCCAACACGCCGACGGCCTCGGTATAGTTGCGTTCATCCTCACCATGGCCCATGGCGGCATTGGCCTCAAACGTATTTAAGCCCTCATCCTGAAGATTGTACGCCTTCAACTTCTCCACGAGGCCAATCCCCCTCCCCTCCTGCCTCAGATAGATGAGCATTCCGCCATGCTCCTTGAAATGCGCCAAGGCTCCGTGCAACTGCTCACCACAGTCGCACCTGTTGCTGGCAAACACATCGCCTGTCATACACTCACTGTGGATGCGCACTGGAAGAGGTTCGCCCGAAGCCACATATTCTTCGACCCCCCTGTGCAACACCACGTGTGGAAAGGCATCACCAGGCGCACCAAACGCACTGATGTGGTAGGCACCCCATTGGTTGGGCAATCGGCTTGTGACCAGCAATTCCATGGTGCAAAACTACGGTATCCCTGCGCCGTTGTATCGCCCTCTATCACAACGGACAAAACGAAAAGGGCCGCCCGAAGGCAGCCCTTTCCTGATTATTTGCAATTGGAATTACTCGCAGGCCTGTCCGAAGGCACCGAGGATGACCAAGAGGTCACCAACAGCCGTAGAACCGTCGCCGTCGATATCTGTTGGACAGTCGCTCGCTCCAGAGAACACGCAAGTTCCATCCTCTGAAGTCGCAGCAGCATTGTAGTTGTCAGCGTCCGTATAGGTACAGCCAAACACCAATGGCGTGGCACAGGACCCATCGTCTTCACCAGCCCATGGGCTGAACTCTGCACTCAATGGGTCAGTACAACCAGCGCATGCCTCACAGCTGCTGAAGCACACAACATCCAGCGTCATGTCTGAACCAGCAACAATAACCTCACGGTTGAAGCCGCCCAAGCCATTGTCCGCTCCGCAGTCGGCGGGAACCGTCTCTTGACCGTCCCAGGTGTTGCCGTTGATGAAGATGTACTGGTAAGCACCATTGGACAGCTGCAAGGTGTACTCATAGAGGTTCAAGCCTGGAGAGGTCATGGCGGTAGCGCCAGGATCCCAACCTTGGAAAGAACCTGCAATGTGCACACCACCTGCACCCAAAGTAGAAGTGGTCATGTCCAAACGAATGGTCACGATGTAAGAACAGGATCCATCATCGGCCACTGCGTCTGCATCGTAGTTCTGAGCACCTGAGTCGGTACAGCCCGTAGCAACATCACATGCATAGCAGGAAGCCCAGCACACAACATCCAACGTAGCCGCTCCGGTGATGTCGACGCTACGGTTGGTGTAGCCATCAATGGTGGAGGTACAAACGGCACCTTCAGAGAAGTACTCCTGGTCCGCCCATCCGTCAACGGTGAACTTGTACTCTACCGTTCCTACAGCCAACTCGACAGTGGCCTCATAAACACCGTCAACATCGTCATCCGTCATCGGAACACAAGCACCACACCATCCGGTGAATGTGCCGTTCAAATTGACAGCGCTGTAGTTGCCGGTGTATTCGTTCATGTCCACTTGGAACGTGACGAAATAGGTACATGACCCGTCGTCGTCTGTGGCCAAGTCACTGTAATTGGTTGCCGCCTGATCGGTACAACCGAACACCTCTCCACCGCCTTCGCAGTCAGAACAGCTGTTCCAGCATACGACTGGCTGGCTTTGGTTCGTAGCCAATTGAAGCACACGGTTTGTAAACCCGAAGTTCTCGGTCACACAACCACCTGCACCTGCGAGGTTCTCCTCAGCACTCCAAGCATTTACCGTGAACTTGTATTCGTAGTAATCACTTGTCAGCGGAATGGTGGTCTCATAAATGCCGTTTCCATCCTCATCCAACATCGGGTTGCAAGCACCACACCAGCCATTGAACTCTCCGTTTACATACACAGAGTCCAATTCATTGAGTGGATACTCACTCATGTTGACCGAGAAGGTCACGTCGTAGATACAAGTGCCGTCGTTGGCCGTAGCAGCCTCATCGTAGTTCGCTGCTGCACTGTCATTACAACCAGGAACGTCGTCTTGGCCGATGCAGGCCCAGCATGATCCCCAGCAGACAACCCCCAAATCAATGGCATCGCTGCCGGAAACATCCAGATCGCGGTTGGTGAAACCGCCTTCCTTGACCACACAAGGTCCCACTGGGTTGTCACCAGGAGCGAGATCTTCTTGATCGGTCCAAGAATCAACCTGGTACTTGTAGCGATAGTTTTCTCCTGGAGGCAGGCTGATGGTCGCCGTCCAGATGCCATCTGAATCATCATCGGTCATCTGGTTGCAGTCTGCGCAGAAGCCATTCCAGCTACCTGCAACGTTGACGAAATCAAACGTACCGCCATAGTTGTTCATGTCGACGTTAAAGGTCACAGCCAAGCTGTCGGAAGGCTCCGTAGGGCCACCGCCTCCGTTCTCACATGGACCACAGGTGTCGAAGCAATTCACGTCAAGCACAAGGTCAGCCTCACCCAAGGTGAATCCACGGTTACCGAAATCGTCACCTGGGACAAAGTCACAAGCCGTGCCGCCGATGTTTTGCTCATCGCCGCCCCATGCGTTGATCATGTACTTGAACTCGTAATCCCCAGGAATGAGGTTCACAACGCCGGTGTAAACGTTGTCATTGTCATCGTCCGACAGCACATTGTCACATGGACCGCACCATCCGTCAAAGGAACCAGTCACATAGATGACCTCTCCACCCACCAAACCGGCGTCGGACATGTCAACTTGGAAAGTGACCGCGTAAGTGGTCGGAGGCGTTGAACATGATCCATCCGTGGAGCACTGCTCAAAGCACGTGCTGATTGTGGTGTCAGCATTGACTGCTGGCAACAAACGGTCGTTAAATGCACCATCGGCACAAGGAAGGCCGGTCAAGTCCTCTTTTGCACCCCAATCGCCTCCGTCATTCGGGCTATTGAGGAACGTGTAGTTTCCAGAGTATCCTGCAGGGACCGCAACGGTCACTGTCCAAACGCCATCCTGGTCGTCATCGGACATGGCGTTGCCTTGGGCATCACCAAAGTAGTTTCCACCACCGAGGTACATGCCGTTGGCACCTACGTCGATGTTTGCAGTATTCAGGTTGAACGTAACATCATAGGTGTCATTGGATGGGGGGCCTGAACCGGTCCCGTCATTCCAGAAATAGATGTTGTCTAGATAGACATCCCAACCAGCACCGTTGGCCGAGCCATCAGCATTGAACTGGCCGTCGAACTTCATTTGGAAGACGCCGTCCCAAGACATGCCTTCAAAAGCTGCCTTGGTCAGGTCCACACTGTTCCATGCACCAGGTGTGAGGGGAACCTCCACGAGGAACTCTGCCGCGCCTGTTCCTCCGTTCACTGGACTCACCTTCAACATGCGGTCGTTGTCGGAAGCCACCCATACATCCACGTGGAGGTGGGTCATACCGGACAAGTCCGACACCGTGACTTCCGTTCCTTGGTAATTGAAGTTGGCATACTGCAACACGGTGTTGCCCGTGCCGGGATCGTAAGCGCCATCCACTGTGCCAGACTGGGCCCAGAATGGGTTGTAGTTGGTGGCAATGTTATCGTACGCACCTCCGTAGATAGAAACCACATCGCCGGCATCCAAAGTGGGGTCCGCTGCATTGTCGGTCGGCCCCGTTGGATCTGTTCCGCCACCGCCGTCATCACCTTCACAGACACCGTCCGTACCGCATTCGCCAAAGCAGAAATTGAAGGTGGTGTCTTCCGTGATGTTCTCGAGGTAACGGTCGTTGAAGTTGGCGGGGTCTCCACAAGGAAGACCTGCAAGGTTTTCCTTACAATCCCAACCGCAGGCAGCACCACCATTGGTGAAGATGTAATAGCTGGAAACACCTTCTGGCAGGGTCATCGTAATGGACCACGTGCCGTCGCCATTGTCGGTCAACGGATTATCGCCGGGGTTTCCAAATGTTCCGCCACCAGCGAGGTGCACGCCGTCGGGTGAAACCTCCTCATTGGACATATTGACATTCCACGTAATGTCCACCGTTCCTTGGTTGTTCTGCTCTTCACAAGTACCGCAGAAGTCAAAGCACTGCACGGGCAGCACGATGTCGGCATCAACGATTTCGAAACCGCGATTCCCGAAACCGTCTCCGGGAACGAAATCGCAAGCCGTTCCCAAAATGGACTGCTCGTCACCTCCCCATGCGTTGATCATGAACTTGTGCTCATAACTCCCTGGGTCGAGGCTCACTGTGTGTGTGTACAGGCCATTGCCGTTGTCGGTCATGACGTTGTCACAAGGACCGCACCAACCTTCAAATGAACCGGTCACGTAAATCGTTTCGGAACCATCCAAGGTCGTATTGGACATGTCAACCTGGAAGGTCACGTTGTATTGGGTAGCAGGGGCCGAACAAGAGCCGTCTGTGCTGCACTCTCCAAAACAAGTGTTGATGGTCGTGTCCTCCGTGATGTTGCTCAGCAAACGGTCGTTAAATGCACCATCTGCGCAATCTTGACCAGCGATGTTCTCCTTGCAATTCCAGCCACAAGCAGCGCCGCCATTGGTGAACGTGTAGTTTCCCGTAAAGCCCATTGGAACGGCAATGGTCGTAGACCAAGTCCCGTCACCGTTGTCGGACATAGGGTTGTCTCCGGGAAATCCGAAATAAGCACCTCCCGCCAAGGAAACACCGTCTGAGGAGACGACTTCATTTTCCATGTTCACCGTAAAGGTTACGTCCACTGTTTCACCTGATGGGGGACCAGAGCCGGTGCCGTCGTTCCAGAAGTAAATGTTGTCGAGGTAAACGTCCCAGCCCGCACCATTGGCAGAACCGTCGGCATTGAACTGACCATCAAACTTCATTTGGAAGACCCCGTCCCATGACATGCCGTCAAAGGCACTCTTCTCGAGGTCAACACTGTTCCAAGCACCAGGTGTCACGGGCACCTCCACGAGGAATTCACCTGCACCTGTACCACTGTTCACCGGGGTAACCTTCAACATGCGATCGCTGCCTGCAGCCACCCACACATCTAAGTGGAGATGGGTCATACCGGACAGATCCGACAATGAGACCTCAGTTCCTTGGTAGTTGAAGTTGGCATATTGCAATACCTCGTTACCGGTTCCGGGATCGTAGGCCGCATCCACAGTACCGGACTGAGCCCAGAATGGATTGTAGTTGGTGGCGATGTTGTCATAGGCGCCTCCGTAAATGGAAACCACATCACCCGCATCCAAAGTAGGATCTGATGCATTGTCAGTGGGTGTGGCACTGCCTGCTGCCTCCACTACAATCGTTCCCACCATGCCGTTTGCCGCATGCGAACCGATGCTGCAGTCATACTGGTAGATGCCGGGGGTGTTCAAAGTGACGGTCCCCATGCAGACCCCTCCAGCAGAACCGCTATTGGAACCCAATGAGAAGGTCTCTGGATTGCTCCAAGTGTCCCCAAGTGTACTAGAAACACCATTGACATTGTGAAAGCCACCCTCATTCAAGAATGCGATGGTCTCGCCGGCGGTTACCGTCAGCGTAGTTGGAGAGTAATAATAATTGCCAGCGAGGACCGTGTGGTCCGCACCAGTACAATCTTGCGCTTGAGCATAGCCGAAGCCAAACACAGCGATAAAGAGCAGCAAAATATTGCGCATTGTATTGTGGTTACAGTTTGGTTGATACAATCGCGGGCAATATAGGAAGGGAAGGTGTACTTCATACACCAACCCTCATATCGGGGGAATGATGTTGGCATTATCAAGAAGGAACCGCCACAACCAAGCCTTTAAATCTCAAAGGCGTCGAGATTTATCCTGAGAAACGATGAGAAACGACGTTTACAAAAAAGTTTCTATTATCCGCCTTTTGCCATATCGACAGGCCGAATCCACAGGTTGATCAGCGCAGCGATCAACAAACTCAGACCGGCGAGCACCATGGTCTGAATGACGTCTTCACCCAACAACGTTTTGTAGGCCCAATTGATCCCACCAAGGGCCGCCACGATTTGCGGAATGACGATGAACATGTTGAACACCCCCATGCCCACCCCCATCTTCTCGGCGGGTATGGCGCCGGAAAGCATGGCATAGGGCATGCTGAGGATGCTGCCCCAGGCGAGCCCAATCAAGGCAAAACTCCAATTGAGATTGGACGCGGTTTCCGGCCCCCAACACGTCATGGTCAAGAATCCTACCCCCCCGAGCGCGAGGCTCACCAAATGGGTCATTCTGCGGTTCAGGCCCCGGCGACTTGTCCATACCGAAAGCAACAGGGCAAACACCATGCTGCTCAAGCCGTAGACCCCCATTGCGCTGGAAACGGCATTGGCCGCTTCATTGTAGGGAATGAATCCGTAGACCCAATGGCTCAATTCAACCCCATACCCTTCAGGCCTGAGTTCAGAGTCCGGAAATGGCGCAGCAAAAACAAATTCGGTCAGGGCGGGTGTCGCGAAGGACCACATGGTGAAAAATGCGAACCAACTGAAGAACTGGACGGCCCCCAGCTTGACCATGACCCTGGGCATCTGCCTCACAAATGCCGTGATTTCAGCCGCGCCATGCCCCCACCCTTTGCGCTCGGCCTTCTCACGCTCAAATGCCGCCAAATCAGCCGGAGGCTCCTCGCTCGTGGTGAACACGGTGTATAGGATGCTCGTCAGGAATACGAAGGCCCCAATGGCGAAGGAGACATAAACGCTGGCGGGAATCTCCCCCACACCAGCCTCGTTGGCCACGCCGAGTTTAGTGACGAACCAAGGAAGGTTGGACGCTACCCAAGTACCGATGCCGATGATGAGGGTCTGGAGCACGAATCCATAGCTCCGCTGCTCTTCGGGCAACTTGTCCGCCACCAAAGCGCGGAACGGCTCCATGCTGATATTGATGCTGGCATCCAAGATCCACAGAAAGCCAGCCGCCATCCACAACGTCGGACTGTAAGGCATGAAAAACAAGGCCAGAGAGCTCAACACAGCACCCATCAGAAAAAATGGCCGGCGGCGCCCCCAACGCGGGTGCCAAGTCCTGTCGCTGAGGTATCCAATCACAGGCTGAACCAACAACCCCGTCAAGGGAGCGGCAATCCAGAGCATCGGAATCTCGTCCTTAGACGCTCCGAGCGTCTGAAAGATGCGGGACATGTTGCCCCCTTGGAGGGCAAAACCGAATTGGATGCCCAGAAATCCGAAACTCATGTTCCAGATTTCCCAGAAGGAAAGCCGCTTGGTGTTCATGGCGATTGAATTGAAAAGCCCCCGACACTGGGCCGGGGGCTTCAAATGTAATTCAGGTACTTAACGTGAATCGATTACTCGCAGCTCGTGTCGAATTGAGACAGGAAATTCACGAGGTCTGCTGCACCAATTAGGCCATCCCCGGTTGCATCAAAGGGACAATCCGACGTGATGGAGAAGGCACAAGTTCCGTCGTCCACGGTAGACGCTTCGTCATAGTTGTCTGCATCCTCATAAGTACAGCCTTGGCAGCTCTCATAATCGCACCCTCCAGAGTCTGCGTTGGCGCTCGCATCAAAATTGCACGCCACTGGATTCAAGCACCCATAAATAGTGTTGGACGTTCCGTCTGTGATGATGGCATCGTCCGAATCTGCCTCTCCGCCTCCTCCGCTGTCAGAAACGGTGCTGGAATCATCTGTGATGTCAAACCCTGCTACGGTGCGCTCTCCCTCACCGCCGACTGTGTATGTCAAACCTGCCTGAAAGGAAAAGCTTTGGCCCAAGGCCAACGTGACGCGCGCGATGCGCACGGAGTGAGCACAACCTGGACGGCCGAACAGCTCCACGCAATGGTTGGCCGGCTCGCCACCGGCATCTCCTGAAATTTCCCACCCCAAGCTGTCACCTTCGGCAGCGAGCAACTCACTGTCAAAGTTGGCCATACCAGAAAGGGCTTCACCCTCAAAGCCAATGGACACCAAGTCGGGACCGCTGCCCACCGTTCCTCCTATCGTAAACCAAGAGTCAGATAGACAGTCCAGATTGGAAAACTCAACTCCATCCAACTCCGTGGTGACGGTCATATCGTGGGGGTTCCAAGTGTCACAAGTGGCCGATTGGTAAAAGGCATCAAAGGGCTCAACGCGCAATGTGACATCACCTCCCTTTACCCCCACCACACGCTTCAACCGAATGGCATCTGGTGGCAAAAGGGCATACACCTCGTTGGTGTAGGTCATGGCAGGGCCCGCGTTATCTGAATAGTGCACGGTGACCGGCGCAATCGCCAACAAGCCTGAGAACACACACTGTGAATCATCTGCAATGACTACCGAAACACTGTAGTTGGTTGCCTCTGGATCTGTGCACCCCGCACAACTGACGAAATCACAGACCAATGGATTTTGAATCTGCGCGTCAGGGGAATAGTTGCACGCTGCAGGATTTGGACACCCCTGACAGGATACATACTCACAATTCTCTGCATCTGGCAGGGCTTCCGGATCATAATTACAGGCCGCTGAATCGCCGCAACCTTCGCTTGCCGTGGTTACGTCAGGATCACAGTTACCGTTTTCATCCGGGACGGTCAAATCGGGGTTCGTGTCGTCACAGTCAAAAGGCTGATATCCAAAAGCCTCACCAAATTCAGCACAATCCAAGTTGAACGGTGAACCGATCAAATCCGTCGTGTCGGCATTGCGGTAGCCATCGTTATCAATGTCACGATAACAAGTCTCTTCCCCATCGCAATTGCCGTCGATGCCATCGCCCACAACATCATTCGGGTTCCCTGGATACGCAACGGCTGTATTGTCATTGCAATCACCGCCTTGAGTGGCGTAACCCTCTCCCGGCTCGCACAGCAGTACCGGCGTGCTTCCATAGCCGTCGCCATCACCGTCTAAGAAATAGGTCGTTGGATAGGTGCACTGACACACTTCTCCGATGGCATTGGTCACCAATTCACCAGAACCACCAAGTTGACCGCCTGGGAAGACGGAAAGGTTGACCATACCGCCGAGTTCTCCATCCGTCGTGAACTGTCCGAGCAGAACGCGACCTGTGGTATCCGGAATGCCGTTCGATTGATCATTGGTCGAGAACCAAGCGCCCCCTACCGACGTGTTGATGACAAGGTCACCTCCAGCCTCAAAAGCCAAGCCCCAATCCTGCGCCTCATCTGACACCACTCCGACCAAGCCTTCTCCATCTGCAGTGGATGGCTCTTGCTCGATGCCCAACGTCACCCAGCTGTCAAAAACAAGCTCTGGCGCGAAGCCATAAAGGAGCGGATTGATGGCGTTTGGCGTCACTGCACCAAGTTCATTCTGGTAGAATGATGTGGTCGTGGTGATGCTCAGAGGATAATCCGCATCGCCGAATACAGCAGACACCAAGTCTGACGATGTATCTGCAATGAAGTAGACACGATAAGTCGTCATTCCAGCCAGCACACCGTCTGTATGGATTTGGTAGACTTCAGTCTCTACACAGTACGGCCCCGCATTGGGTTGATAGTTGCATGCCGAGGGGTCTGAGCAGGCTTGGGCTAAAATTGAAGATCCCGCACCACTAACAACAGTAGCGCAAATGGCCAGGAAGATGGAGTAGATGGTTCTCATTCAGTGAAATTTGGAAGTACTCAAATTAACCTGCAGGTCATGTAAATCCACGTGACATTCGTCAGTGCTCGAGATGATTCCTATGAAACCGTGTAATGGCTCCAATGGCAGCCCGAGCAACAGCACTCAGCAAAGCGACCTGCTGAGTGCTGCCCGGGCTTAATCCCCGCAGGGTTGTCCATAGAGGGACAGGAAAACGAGCAAATCAGCTGAGCCAATCAAACCATTGCCATCCGTATCGTAGGCACAACCCCCACCTCCGTCGCAGTCAAACTCACAAGATCCGTCATCGAGGGTCGCATTGGCTTCATAATTGGTGGCATCACCATAGGTACAGCCTTGGGTACCCACAATCACGAACTCACATGTGCCATTGTCCTCAGTGGCATTCACGTCGTAGTTCTGCGCATCTGGATCCGTACAACCAGAAATCAAACAAGACCCGTCGTCATCTGTCGCGAGTGGGTTGTAATTGTCAGCCAAGGCATTGGTACACCCAGGCACCTCATCCTCATCACACACCAAGTCGCCGTCGGCGTCGTTGAGGCAGTTTCCATCACAATCGACCGTGTTGTTGGGATACCCGACTGGGAACTCGCACAAGTCATTGTCTACGATGCTCGCTTGGGGATTGTAGTTACAGGCATCAGTCAGGTCGCAACCGGCACAGGTGAGAAAGTCACACGAGCCGTCCTCAAAGTCCGCCAACGGGTTGTAGTTGCACGCTCCAGCGTCGGTACAGCCTGGTGTCACCACTGGAAATGTCAGGGTAGCCCCAGGCACTTGAATGTTGGCACCGCCTGAAGACCGGTACTGGATGTTCAACACCATGTCGACGATGCCATCTGTGGTAAACTGACCCAGCAACACCCTGCCATCCGCATCTGGAAATGCCAATGGTTCCAGGTCTGGCAGGATATACCAAGTTCCCCCTACAGCATCGTTTACGATGATATCACCACCGGCTTCAAATGGAATGAAATCCACCCCGATGTAGTCTACAGAGCCTGCATTGTCCTCAGAACCAATGGTTACCCATGAATCGTATTGCAACGATGGAAAAGAAGAGTAAAGGATAGGGTTGATTGTCGTCGAGGTTGCCCCGCCCAAAGGGTCCTGGTAGAAATCACCCGTTGAGGTAATGGACAAAGAGGTGTCCTGAAGGCCATAAACAGCAACGATCTGGGCACCTGGATCGGTGAGCTCAGCATACACGCGATAAGTATCGAAGCCATCGCCGGTGGTGTTTTCCCCGACGAGCTCGTATGACAACCCTTCGAAATCTGTTTGCTCGTAGCCCGTGCTCAAGTTGGTCTCATTGTATACCACCAGCGCAGCATCACGCCACTGAATGTTGCAGGTCAGGTTCCAATTACCTGTTGTGGTCAACTGACCAATCAATACCTGACCGTTGGCATCCGGAATGGCTTGCGGCTGACTTGGCAAAGCATACACGCTTCCCCCTACACCGTCGTTGACGACAAAATCTCCGCCATTCTCAAAATTCAATACCGCTGAATTCCATGATGAGCCGCCTACCGATGCGATGGGGTCTCCAAATGAGTTGTCCTCCTGACCGATGGTCAGCCATGAGTCGCGGGTCAGGTCTTCAAAAGTGCCGTACAGCAACGGATTGATTCCGACAGGCGTGAAGCCACCAAAGGCGTCTTGGTAGAACCCCTCAGTGGAAGTAACAGACAGCCCAAAAGGCGCTTCACCGTAAACAGCCTGCATGATGTCAGTGCTGTTGTCGAAGTTGGCGTAGATGCGGTAGGTGACCCCTACGCCTGAATTGTCCACTACTTCGTAAGTCAACCCTGTGAAGGCTGCCTGTGCAAGACCTGAAAGACATAAAAAAACACCAAGCAACGCGCGCTTGAACAAGATTTGGGTAATAGGCATGCTGTAAGATAAACACCCCCCCAGTTCCCTGCCCAATGGCAGCCATTGATTTTTGTCAGTGCGCAGGGTTCTAGCCCCTCCAAAAGCAACTGAAATCGCGTCAATGAGCGGCATTGTCCCCTCAAAAAATGAACCCCACATCACCTCAATGGGTGGAAGCACCCTGTACCGTCCTTCAGATTTTGTCGGAATCGCTGTTGAGCACGGCCATCATGGCCACGGTCCCTGCGGTCCAATTAGACTGTTCTTGAGGTTCAGTCAACATCGCTTTGGCCAGCTTCTTACCGAGTTCTACACCCCATTGGTCAAAGCTGTAAACGCCCCACATCAACCCTTCCAAAAAGATTTTGTGCTCATGGGCGGCAATCAAGGCCCCGATGGCATGTGCACTCAACTTCTCGGCCAACATGAACGTTGAAGGACGCCCACCTTCAAATGCGCGATGCGGCGCTACCCGGGCGATTTCATCCTCAGACGCTCCAGCTGCCCGCATTTCACCCTGTACCTCCTCGAGCTCGCGGCCTTCACAGAAAGCCTCGGCCTGGGCCACCGCGTTGGCGAGTAGCATCTTGTGCATTCCTGGATCACCTCCCATCGGGAGGCGAACCCCCACGAAATCCATGGGGTGCAATTCGGTGCCTTGGTGAAGCAGCTGGTGAAATGCATGCTGACCATTGGTGCCCGCCGCACCCCACACCACCGGTGAGGTGGACCAGGTCACACCTTTCCCGTCTCGACCGACGGACTTACCATTGGACTCCATCTCCGCCTGCTGCAAGTAAGCTGGCCAAGACTTGAACGCCTGGGCATAAGGGAGTACCACACGGCTGCTGAAGCCCATGACATTTACGTTCCACAGCTCGATCAACGCCATGTGTAACGGCACGTTGCTGTCTGCTGACGCTCCTTGAAAATGGTGGTCCATGTCACGTGCTCCAGCCAAGAGCTCCCGAAACACATCGGAACCCGAGCCCAACGCCACAGACAAACCGACGGGTCCCCACAGGGAGAAACGGCCTCCGACCCAATCCGAAAAACCGAACACCCGACCGGGGTCGATGCCCATGGCGGAGGCTCCTGCGACGTTTGAGCTGACGGCTGCCATGTGTTGACCGGCATTCTCCGCGCCCAACCCGGCTTCCAACCATTGCAATGCCCGCTGCGCATTGGCCATGGTCTCTTGGGTCGTGAAGGTTTTGGACACGACCACCACCAAGGTCTCAGCGGGGTCAAAGCCCGACAGGGCCTCGTCCAAGTGAAAAGGGTCTACGTTGCTGACAAACCGAACCTCCAATGGGCTACCCGCCTTCATCCGAATGGGCGCCAAGGCCTCATGCACCATCACAGGACCGAGGTCAGAGCCCCCAATGCCGATGTTGATCACATTGCGAAACTTGCCGCCTCGTGCGGTTGTGTAATGTCCAGAACGCACTGCATCTACAAAGGCGAGCATGCGGTCACGCGTCTCCAACACTTCAGGCATGACGTCCTGGCCTCCCACCTGAAACGCATCTTCGGCATCTCCCCGCAACGCCATGTGAAGCACGGCCCGTTGCTCGGTAACATTGATGGTCTCACCAGAAAACTGAGCTTCTACAGCCCCTTTCCAGTCCGCTGATTCCGCAAGGGTATTCAGCTCCGCCCATGCCGCACCGTCGATGAGCTGCTTGGTGAAGTCAAAGCGCCATGCGCCTGGTGCATCCAATACCCAGCGGTGCACGCGCCCCGCTTCTCCCTGGAGCGTCGACAGCCCCTTGGACCGCAACCGAGCAGCATGTTCTTTGAGGGACGTGTCCCCTAATGCTGCTGAGAAATCAAAAGTCTTCATCGCGTCTTCGCTTCACCTTGACAGCAGAGCCAGCAAATCAGCGGTTGCGGGAAAGGCAATTCAAATCGTCAAAGGCTTGGGTCAAGCGCTCGACGAAATACTGCTCGCCTTGGCGCAACCATACCCGAGGGTCGTACCTCTTCTTGTTGGGCTGGTCTGCCCCCTCAGGGTTGCCGATTTGCGTCTGCAAATAAGGCGACCACTCTTGCACATAGTCGCGAACACCGCTGAGGTAAGCCCATTGCATATCGGTGTCGATGTTCATCTTCACTGCGCCATATGAAATGGCCTCACGGATTTCCTCGACGCTGCTACCAGAACCACCGTGGAACACGAAGTCTACAGGACGGGGTCCCGTGCCGTGCTTCTCTGCGATGTGGGACTGGCTGTTCTTGAGGATGACCGGAGTCAGCTCAACATTGCCTGGCTTGTACACACCGTGAACGTTTCCGAAAGCCGCGGCAACAGTGAACTGTGAACTCACAGCCCCCAATTGTTCGTAGGCATAGGCCACCTCCTCAGGCTGGGTGTAGAGGTGCTTGGCATCGATGTCTGTGTTGTCCACACCGTCTTCCTCCCCTCCCGTGACGCCGAGCTCGATTTCAAGGAACATGCCGAGTGGCGCCATGCGCTTGAGGTAATCCACGCAAGTGGCAATGTTCTCTTCGAGAGGCTCCTCAGAAAGGTCAATCATGTGAGAAGAAAACAAGGGAGCTCCAGTCGCCTTGAAATGGGCCTCGCCGCGATCGAGCAGACCGTCGATCCAAGGCAACAGCTTCCGGGCACAGTGGTCCGTATGCAAGACCACGGGCACATCATACGCCTTGGCCATCTCATGCACGTGCAGCGCAGCAGACACACTGCCGTGCACCGCACCTGCCTGTTGATCAAGCTTCAATGACTTTCCGGCATAAAATGCTGCGCCGCCATTGGAAAGTTGCACGATGACAGGCGACCCCACTGAAGCCGCTGTTTCTAGTGTCGCATTCAGCGAGTTGGTTCCAATGATATTGACTGCTGGAAGCGCATAGCCTTTGTCTTGGGCATCGTCAAAAAGAGCGGCAACTTCTTCCCCGTGAAGAACGCCTGAACGGAATCGGGACATGTTGGTGTGGTGTTGTAGCAGCGCGCAAGTTACCTCGGGCCCCTCACCTGACCTTCAAACTCCATGACGGGGATTTAAAAAGTTGTACCCCTCAAATGACCCTCGGCTCAGCGCCTGTCACAATGCGCGTCCCATTCTCTGCTTACTCCCCATCGAGGGCCCGAATGATGGCTTCCTCGTCAAAGCTCAACCACTTGGCAGCCAAAGTCGCCTGCTCAGCCCAGGGACTTTGAGGGTAAGCCTTGACCAATTCACCGTAAGCTTCTAGAGCTCCTGCCGTGTCACGCAATGCCGATTCGCGGGCGAAGCCAACGCAAAAAATGGCTTCAGGCGCACTGGCACTTTTCGGAAAGCCTTCTGCGACGTCAATCCACTGTGCTACAGCCCCTTCGGCATCTCCTTTGCCTTGTAAAAGATCGGCCCGGCGCATTAAAAATGCCACCGAGAGGCTGTCGCTGCGGTGGCCGTTGGCATAAGCGGCGTATCCACGCAACAGCTCCCCCACCACGGACTGGACGCTTTCGTCCAACCAATCCACATCCGCATCGGCCTCCACGAAGCGCCGGAACTGGGCTTCGGACTCGGCGATCTGGGCCAGCAAATTGGCATCAGCATCGCCTGATACACCTGAACACCCCCCCAGTACGGCGGCGGTCAAGACAGCAAACACGACAGACCAACGCACGATCAACGGACGTTTTTGGGATGACGCATGGGATAGTCAGACGGGACCTTACCCTTGGCGATGTCTTTGAGCTTGCCTTGCAGCATGGCTTTGCGCAATGCCGGGGCGTAATCGGGAATCATCACCCCATCGAGGTGGTCGTTTTCATGTTGGACGATGCGCGCAGCAATGCCCGTCAAAGCCTCTTCTCGCAGCACCCACTGGTCGTCGTAGTATTCCACTTTGACCGACACGGGACGCGTTACGGGCTCCCTGACACCGGGAATGGACAAGCAGCCCTCTTCCATGTCGCACGACTCTTCACTCTCCTCGAAAATCACGGGGTTGATCATGACCCGCTTAAAATCCTTGCACCCTGCATCTCCATCTTCCCCTTCTCCAAATGGCGATCCGTCTACCACAAACAGTCGGATGGAACGTCCAATTTGTGGCGCGGCAAGGCCAACGCCTTCAGCGCGGTACATGGTCTCCCACATGTTGGCGATCAGCACATCCAAGCCCTCCATGCCCTCAACGACGTCGTCTGCTTCTTTGCGCAAAACAGGATCTCCATAGGCGACTACCGGTAGAATCATGCGGCAAATTTGCGCCATTCGAGGCATTCGTCCCGCTACATTTGCCACATGAATCAACCGCAACGGCCCCTTGACCGGATCGAGGACGCGATTGAAGACATCAAAAACGGTAAAATCATCATCGTCGTTGACGATGAGGACCGGGAAAACGAAGGTGATTTCGTGGCTGCTGCTCGGCATGCCACTCCAGAAATGATCAACTTCATGGCCACCGAAGGACGGGGTTTGATATGCGCCCCCCTGGTGGAGGACCGCTGTGAAGCACTTGGACTTGATTTGATGGTGAGCCGCAACAATGCGGCCTACGAAACCCCCTTCACCGTCAGCGTAGACCTGGTCGGTCACGGATGCACCACGGGCATCTCAGCAGCCGATCGGGCCAAGACCATCAAGGCCTTAATTGACCCCGAGATCCACCCCGAAGAACTGGGGCGGCCCGGACACATCTTTCCCCTCAAAGCCCGGAAAGGAGGAGTATTGCGTCGCGCTGGACACACAGAAGCCGCCATCGACCTCGCCCGCTTGGCGGGAATGGAGCCCGCAGGGGTGATCGTAGAAATCATGAACGAGGACGGGACCATGGCCCGTTTGCCCGAACTGCTTGAAATGGCAGACCGGTTGGACATGAAGATCATCTCCATTGAGGACCTGATTGCATACCGGATCAGCAACGACACCCTCATCCGCCGCACCGGAACACGCCCCATTGAGACCGCGTTTGGCACCTTCCAACTGACTACCTATCGGCAAACGACCAATGACACTGAGCACTTCGCCCTCACGAAAGGCCAGTGGAACGAAAACGACGCGGTGCCTGTAAGAATGCACGCAAGCCAGCCTCAATTGGACCTTTTGAGCGAAAGCGAATTGGGAAAGGGAGACACCTTTCACCATGCGCTGCGCAACCTTGGCAGCCGTGAATGCGGTGCCTTGGTCTATTTGCAGAAACCCACCACCTCATGGGAAGACACCCTCGACAAAGCCGCACAATCGGACCATTTGGATACGGAAGCCACCCCTATCAGCCCTGCAGAAGTGGCGAGGAGGCAAGGCAGGGCCTTCGGGCTGGGTGCACAAATCTTGCGTGACCTCGGCATCTGCCGGCTGCAGTTGATGAGTGACACCGCCACAGTCACCAAAGGCATGACACTCTACGGCATTGAAATTTCAGGCGTCATCCCTGTAAGGTCTGCGGTCAAATAAGCCGAACGGCTATACATTGAGGCACGAAAAAGCCCGGCGAGTGCCGGGCTTTTTCGTTTGCAGAAAATCACTGAATGGATCAGCTTTTCTTGTGCTTGGCGTAGCGCGTGCGGAATTTGTCGATTCGACCAGCGGTATCCACCAAGGTGTTCTTACCTGTATAGAAGGGGTGGCTCGCAGAGCTCACCTCCACCTTGATGACAGGGTACTCATTTCCGTCCTCCCACTGCTCGGAGTCCTTGCTCTCAGCGCAACTCTTTCCAAGGAAGCGCCAGTCGGCGGTGAGATCCTTAAAAATAACAGTGCGGTAGTTATCGGGGTGAATTCCTTCTTTCATCGTACAGAATATGGGCCGCAAAAGTACGATGCTTTGCGAAACCGTACAACGTTACGCCCTGATCATTCTCACACCGCCTTGCCCGCCCCGAAACACCCCAACTCAAGACATAATGAACAGTCGGGATTGGATAAGATTACACCCGGAAAAGCCCATCGCTCGGTACCTTGCAGCGGTTTTAAGTGAGAAGGCTAGCTCCGGCTAGCTGAGCATCAAGTGATAATTTGGTTAAGTAGTCCCGCGGTGAAACGTCACTGCGGGACTTTTCTTTTTGGCCCTTTTTACTGATGCCGACTGATTCACATGGCATTGTCGACACCTTCGTTTGAGAGACTCCATTGCACCTTGGATCCTCCGGACCTTGCCTTTGTGAGATCCACACCTTTTCTCTTCCTCCTATCTTCAGTCTTGGCCTTTGGTTTGGCCATGGTAGCGCCCGGTGGTGTTGTTGTGGAAGGAAGACTGAGCGCCGCGCCATCTCCTGGCACTTCCGCTCCGCTCACCATCACCATCACCAAAGGCAACCTCGAGTATTTCGGGCGGATTCTCATTTCCTTGCCCTCGGATTGCCAGTTGAGTGCCAAACAGCTTCACGGTGGGGGCATGACCATGGATCCCGAGCGCAACTTAGCGGTGATCAGTTGGCTCAAGCTCCCCGAATCTCAGCAGTTTGACCTCTTGCTCGACCTCGAAGTATCCCCGTTGGCTGAACCGGGACACCGCACCCTAGAATGGGATTTTAGTTTCATTCGAAACAACGACCGCGAGACGGTCAGACCCGCCCCCTTCCATTTTGACATCATCACCTCAGGCGCCTCTGTCTCCGCCAATTCGGCCCGAATGCCACGGACCAGTTCCGGCGAGCCTGAACCGAAACTTTCTGTAACCGAACCGTCCCCAACGGCCACCCGCTGCGCCACTGAATTGCCCGATGGCCGCTGCGAAATTCGCCTGTCGCTCAGCGGAGTGCCAGAGGGTGGTTTTGTCAAATGTGTCGAGAAACTCCCACCCGGATGCACACCGGAAATCACATCGAGTGGAGGCAGCGTGGCTCAGACGTCAGATCAGGAGCTGTCATTTGTCTGGTTTGACTTTCAAGAGGCGGGAAGCTTGAGTTACATCGTCAGTAAACCACAATTATCGTCCCCTACTGAAATTATAGGTTCATTATCCTTCATCGACGGTGATGCTCCGATGGAAATTGCCGTAATTACTTGTGAAAGTGAGAATTCAGTAAGCTCTGTTCGCGATCTAGACCCCTCCATTCCAAATGAAATTTGGTATGAAGTGCAGGTTGCGGCAACGAAAAATCGCGTTGTTACCGATTATTTCGATGAGAAGTTGAATTTTCGCCTTCCACTTACCGAGGAGAAGGGAGCGAAATGGCACAGGTACACCCATGGCCACTTCGCTGATTATAGGGCAGCCAGAGACTGCAGAGAAGGGATTTCAAACCGCCATGCGTTTCGAGGCCCCTTCGTTGTAGCAAAGAGAGAAGGACAGCGAATTTCCGTTCAGGAAGCACTGACGAAGACCGGACAAACCTGGAGCCCGTGAAGAAATGGTGAGCAGAATGAGTGTACACGAATGAGCAACGAATCCTCAACCAACAAGGCCCACTCCCTGCCCCCCGCGGCTGGATGGACGGCTTGTATGCGTGGATTTAGGTCCTGGCTCCAACTCGAAAGAGGGTTGAGCTCAAATTCTGTCGAGGCTTACTTAAGGGACGTACAGCGTTTGGCATTCTTTGCCCAAAACTTGGCTGACCCCAAATTCGATCCGAAGGGATTCGAGACGACACACGTCGATGCTTTTGTTGCCCAACTCTTTGATGAGGGCCTCAGCCGCAACAGCCAAAGTCGCATTCTGAGCGGTGTACGCAACTTCTGTAAGTATTTGCTGCTCGAAGGCATTCTGGAGCGGGATCCCCTCGAACTGCTTGACTCTCCCCGACCCGAAAGGAAATTGCCCGATGTCCTCAGTGTTGAGGAAATCCAATCCATCATCGAAGCGATTGATCTTTCTCGGAAGGAAGGGGTCCGAAATCGCGCCATTCTCGAAACCATGTACAGCTGTGGCTTGCGTGTCTCGGAAGTGGTCGGCCTGCGTCTCAGCTGCATCGACGAAGTCGAGGGCATGGTGAAGGTCATCGGCAAAGGCAACAAAGAGCGCATCATTCCCATTGGAGAGGTGGCGTTGGAGACCATCTCACGCTACATCGAGCAGTACCGGAGGTTTGTCGAAATCGAAGCCGGCTATGAGGACACCTTGTTTCTTGGACGCCGGGGAAGAGAGTTGACCCGTCAAATGGTATTTACCATGTTGCGACGTACCGCTCACGATGCGGGCATTCGCAAGCAGGTGAGCCCTCACACTTTCCGTCACTCCTTTGCGACCCACCTGATGGAAAGCGGAGCTGACATTCGCGTTGTCCAGGAGATGTTGGGGCACAGCTCGGTGAGCACCACTGAGATTTACACCCACTTGGATCAGAACTTCTTGAGGGACCAGATGGAGCGCTTCCATCCCCGCAGCATCAAGGCATGATCGCGGCTCAGCACTGCTGGCCCCTTTTGATTCTTCTTTCTTTTTGTTCCCAAGTCGGTCTGCAAAGACCGCCCGAAACACCGACTGCAGCGTCCAGCTTTGTCAAAAGCACACATGTTTTCCGCCATGTGGGTCCAGATACCCTCGCGTTAGACCTCCGCATCCCCTCTGTTTCAATCGCCAACGCACCCGGTGTGGTGTTCGTCCATGGTGGAGGGTTCAGCGCTGGACAACGGGACCGTGGAGCGCACACCCTTTTGTTGGACAGCCTCGCCATGAGGGGTATCCCCAGCGCGAGCATTTCATATCGCCTGACAATGAAGGACAAAGGCTTTGGATGTCTCGTTCCCTCGCGTGAAAAACAGGCGGCAGTAGAAGCCGCCGCTGAAGACCTCAAGGCCGCATTGGATTGGTTGCAACAGGCGCCCGCCGCTTTGGCCTTACCGGACAATTGGGTGGCCATGGGCAGCAGTGCGGGCGCAGAGGCTGCCATGTGGTCGGGGTATGGAGCTCACCCCCATGCATGGCGCGGCATCGTAGCTTTTTCCGGTGCCGTCACCGACACATTGACATTACCGAGCCTCCCCTCTTCCTTTTTTGCGGTGCACGGACATTGTGACGCTGTCGTCCCGCCAGGCAGAGACTTGCACAGAAGCTGCCGCGAGAGCGATGCAGGAGGCTGGTGGTTATGCGGTGGACTGTGTTGGGCTGACCGCATCACGGATGCCGGTGGATTGGCCACTACCCGCGAATACTGCACGGGTGACCACATGGTCTGCAACAGCGCCATGTTGGATCCCGCTTTGCAACACGAATTAATCCTTTGGCTCAACGGCTTGGGCCGAAATCAGGAGACGCAGCGGGCATTCAAATCTCCGGATGGACATTTCTCATCCGGCCCCTGCCCTCACCCCTGTGAGTGAATGGGCGCAGCCGGAACACGCGCCATCTCCCACCCTTGTGCCGCCGCAGCTAAGATGCCGGTCACATCACCGCCCTGCATCATCTCCAACACCTTCTCTTCGTGCGCGCACCGTTGCCCCAGAAGCGAAAGACAGGCCACCAATATGTCTGGCGCTTTGTCCGCTTCCACAGGGGTCGCGAGGGTTTGTTTACTCAGCTTTTGGCCGTCGGCATTGACCAAAATCGGCAGGTGCGCCCATGATATAGCTGGGGCAGCTGGGGCCAAGGCTTGACGCAGCGCAATCTGGCGTGGCGTGCTGTCAAGTAAGTCGGCACCTCGCACCACGGCATTGATGCCTTGTGCCACATCGTCCACCACGACAGCCAACTGATAGGCCCAATGCCCGTCTGCTCGCTTGATGACGAAGTCCCCCAACTCCTCGGCGACAAAAGACTGGCCGCCTTGCACGGCATCCTGCCAACCGTGCACCCCTGAAGACATGCCATACCGGTATGAGCGCGGTGTCTGTCCTGCCCTGAGACCGGAGCGACAATGGCCTGGATACACTGTGGCCCCCGCCAACAGCTTGCGGGTACAGGCGCACCCGAATGCCCTGCCCTCATCCAACAATTGAGACAGCGCCTCAGCATAGGCTTCATGGCGCCCTGATTGATACATGACTGGACCATCCCAGTGCAACCCGAACGCATCAAGGGTCCTCAATATGTCGCTGGCTGCACCAGCCACTTCGCGCGGCGGATCCAGGTCTTCCATGCGGACATACCAAGTACCTCCTGCATGCCGTGCATCACACCAAGATGCAACTGCGGACAGCATGCTGCCCATGTGAAGCCGACCCGTCGGAGACGGGGCAAACCTGCCGACATAGCCGGCATACTCCATCACCGTACGAGCTTGCGGTACTTGATGCGCTTGGGACCCGAGTCTCCCAGCCGCTCCTTTCTGTTGGCCTCGTATTCACTGTAGGTACCCTCGAACCACACCACTTGGCTGTCCCCTTCGAAGGCGAGAATGTGGGTGCAGATTCGGTCCAAGAACCAACGGTCGTGTGAGATGACCACGGCGCAACCCGCAAAGCTCATGATGCCTTCCTCCAAGGCACGGAGCGTTCCGACGTCGATGTCATTGGTCGGCTCGTCGAGAAGGAGGACGTTGGCCTCAGTCTTCAGGGTCATGGCCAAATGGAGCCGGTTGCGTTCACCCCCTGATAGCACACCGCACTTCTTCTGTTGGTCTGAACCGCCGAAATTGAACTTGGAGACGTATGCCCTCGAATTGATGAGGCTACCACCAATGTCCAACTGCTCGTGCCCGCCTGACACTACTTCCCACACTGTTTTCTCCGGGTCAATTTCTTTGTGGCGTTGGTCCACATATCCTACTTCGACCGTGTCTCCAAAGTCGACGTTACCCGCGTCGGGTTGCTCCTCGCCCATCATCATGCGGAAGAGGGTGGTCTTACCGGCACCATTGGGACCGATGATGCCCACGATGCCTGCAGGAGGTAAGGAGAACGACAGGTTTTCGATCAACAAGCGATCGCCAAACGCCTTTTGGAGGCCTTCGACCTCGATCACCTTGTTGCCCAAACGCGGTCCATTGGGAATCGGAATCTCCAAACGCGCCTCCTTCTCCTTGTTGCCCTCGGCCAACATGGACTCGTAATTGCTCAAACGCGCCTTGTTCTTGGCCCGACGCCCCTTGGGGTTCTGGCGGACCCAATCCAACTCGCGCTCCAATTCCTTCCGGCGCTTGGACTCGTGCTTTTCTTCCTCTGCAAGGCGCTTGGTCTTTTGCTCCAACCATTCCGCGTAGTTGCCCTTCCACGGAATGCCTTCTCCGCGGTCCAGCTCCAGGATCCACCCCGCTACGTTGTCCAGGAAGTAGCGGTCGTGCGTGACGCACAGAACAGTTCCCTTGTAGCGCTCCAGGTGCTGCTCCAACCAATCGATGGTTTCCGCGTCCAAGTGGTTCGTGGGCTCGTCCAACAGCAGGACGTCAGGTGCTTGCAACAGCAGGCGGCACAAGGCCACCCTGCGGCGCTCTCCGCCCGACAATTCTGCGATCTTCTGGTCATCCGGAGGACAGCGCAGAGCGTCCATCGCGATGTTGAGCTTGGTGTCGAGTTCCCAAGCATCCAATGCGTCGATTTTGTCTTGGACCGAAGCCTGACGGTCCATCAGCGCCTGCATTTTGTCGGGATCATTGAGGATTTCCTCCTCCATGAATTTGGCGTTGATTTCCTCGTACTCTTTGAGGACACTGACAATTTCCTGTGTGCCCTCTTCGACCACTTCTCGGACGGTCTTGTTTTCGTCCAATTTGGGCTCCTGCGGCAGGTAACCCACGGTATATCCATCGGCCCACACCACTTCGCCCTGGTAGGCTTCGTCGAGCCCTGCGATGATCTTCATCACAGTGGACTTACCCGAACCATTGGTACCGATGATGCCGATTTTGGCACCGTAATAAAAGGACAGATAGATGTCCTTGAGGATGTGTTTTCCGGTCGGTGTGGTCTTGTTGACCTTGACCATAGAGAATATGACCTTCTTGTCGTCGCTCATGACTTGAATTTGGCCTTGGCAAGGTAATCAGGCCTTGCGCAGGGTGAGTTCTGTGATTTCAGGTGGCATGCCAATGCGCCCAGGGAACCCAAGCAGGCCGAAGCCCCGGTTGACATGTAGATGTTGCTGCCCTTCGGTGTAGAGCCCGCCCCATCTGCGATAGCGCAAACGGCTTGGCGAAATTTTGATGCCCAAGGCGGGGAGTTCGAGTCCCATTTGCATGCCGTGGGTGTGCCCTGACAGGGTCAATTCAACTGGGGCTTTGGCGCCCATGACGCGCTCCTCCCAATGCGTAGGATCATGGCTGAGCAAAACGGTCGGCAATGACGTATCGGCACCCTCGAGGGCCGCATCAAGGTCTCCGGTCTGGCGGAACCCCTTGCCCCAATTCTGAATCCCAGCGAGCAACAAACGGTCTCCTCCGCGTTCGATATACCGGTGTTGGTCCAACAGCAAATCAAAACCCATTTCACCGTGGATCTCCCGGATCCTCTGGCGAATGGCGTTGCGCTCCTCGTCTGTGCGGCGCGCATAGTCGGCATAGTCGTGGTTGCCCAAAATGCTGAACTTTCCGTAGCGGGCCTCTAATGCTTTGAAGCGGCTGACCCAAGGCTCGGCCTCATCGCTGTGGTCGTTGACCAGATCCCCCGTGAAACAGAGCAGGTCGGGATCCAAAGACTGGATCAGCGCCAAACCTTGTTCTACAGGGCCGAAGTCCTCCAAAAAACTGCCCAGGTGGGCATCACTGATCTGCACGATGCGCAAACCTTCCATCCCATCGGGCAAGTCCGGAATGGGAACATCGATACGGCGCACGTGATACCCATACCGCCCGCGCGTCATGCCATAAGCGAAGGAGGTCAACAAGATTCCAGCGACCGCCTGTCCGCTCCAGGTAATAAAGGTGCGACGGGGAATGCCTGACCGGCCTTCTGGTCGTGTCAACAGCCACTGTATTCCTTGGCGTATGGCCTCGATGAGCTCGGTTCCTCCCAGCCACAATTTGGGGACCAACAGGCTGATCAACACCGCATGGGTAAGCAGCAGGTATTGAGGATGGTGCTCTCGCCATACAGGCCACCGATAGAGGTACAGCAGAAACCACAAGAACTGGACGACCGAGACCGCCCACCAGACCTTGCGCAGAAGCTCAAAGCGGTGATGCTGAGACCACATGCGGTGCATGCTCCGCCAAGCGCCCCATTCGACCAAAAGGACGAACCCCAAGAGGAAGAGTGCAGAAATGATCATACGGGCCGTGGATGGCATGGCGCGAAATTACGGACGGCGGCGCGCCCGGGAGCCACCTCTCACATGCTTTGGGAACTTCGTTTGCAACAGGGCCACCTCAGGCCGTGAGCAGTTCTTTTGCGGCATCTGAGGTAAATGGCGATTCCACGATCAAGCTGCCCCCTTTCGCCGGAGGCCGCATGACCATCCATCGGTCTGCCCAGCCAGCTTCCTCCACAGCATCGAGGTCATGGGTGGCCAGCACCACGGCTTTCCCTTGGTCCCGCCAAGCTCCAACATCGGCCATGACTTCGCGTCGCCCCACAACATCGAGAAATGCGGTAGGCTCGTCGAGCAGGATGACACTGTCTGACTGCGCGGCTGCCCGCGCCAACATGACCTTCTGGGCCATGCCGTCGCTCAGAGTGTCTATCGACTCGTCTGCCCAAGCCGCGATGCCCCCCTGCTCCAGGGCGGCCTCGATACGATCCAACGAGGCGGGATGTCCACCGGCCTCAAGCGCGAGTTCAATGACCTCACTTACAGTTAAGGCGGCGCCACGTGGTGGGGTTGAGGAGACAAATGCCAGGTGGGCCGCCCGGCGTCGGGGTGGCATTTTGGCCACCGGCTGTGGCCCCAACGTCACGGTACCGCGCTTGGGAAGGTCAAGCCCAGCCAAGGTGCGCAGCAAAGTTGATTTTCCCGTCCCATTGCGGCCGAGTACCACCATTGCACTCCCCGGAGGCAAGTCGAAAGACAAGGCCCCCGCTCCTTCCCGCGGATGGGCCAATTCTACGGCATCACAGGTCAGCTTGAGCTTCATGCCCCTTGCGCTTGTGAAGAGGACCAGCGTCCCCTTCTGATGATCAACATGAGCACAACCGGTGCCCCTACCAGACTGAGGACGGCATTCAATGGCACCCCAAACCACCGCACAACGCCATCGGCAAACAGGGCCAACGTCGCCCCGGTCAATAGCACGGGCCAAAGCAGCCCAGCATGGCGCCTTGGCGCTCCTGCTGCGCGAACCAAATGCGGTGTAGCCAGGCCCAAAAAGGCGATGGGGCCGCACCAAGCTGTGACCAAACCCGCCAGCACCCCTGCGGTTCCCAACGCTCCCCAAGACAGCTTGCGCTCGTCCACACCCATGGTACGGGCCGTCAATGCGCCCATGGTCCACATGTCCAACAGGCTCGCCGTGCGGCGCACCCAAAACACCGCACCCACCAGGGCGACGGCCACAATGGCGCAGGGCGTCCATCCCCCTTGGGAAAAGGAACCCATGCCCCAATGAACGAAAGCTTGCAGTGCCCCTGCCTCTGCCCCGGCCTGCAGCACCGTCACCAAGGCGCCGGCCAAATAGCCCACCATCAATCCGAAAATCAGCAAGGCCGTGCGGGAGCGGAACTGCCCCATCACCAGTCCCAGCAACACCATCACGGCACCGCTCCCCAACAATGCCCCCATCACTTGAGGGGCCATGTTCAGAGCGTGGGGCATCCAACCGAGCGTGGCGCCACCCAAGGCCACCAGCGCCACCCCAAGGGTTGCACCCGATGTTACGCCCAAGACACTGGGGCCCGCCAACGGGTTGCGGAAATACGTTTGCATCAGCAAACCAGCCAATCCTAAACTGGCTCCTGATAAAACCGCGGTCATCAACCTGGGCAACCGCAATTGCCACATGATCGTCACCGCCGTAGGGCTCCCCTCTCCCGAAAGTGCCCGCCACTCCTCGCTCCACGCCAGTTGGGCCGGCCCCGAAAACAGACCGGCTATGAAAAGCAGGACCATGGCGGCCAACAAAACGGGATTGGACCAGCGTGCGTTCATGGCCGGGGTTGGGTCAGCTGGAAATAGGGCGATTGCTCCTGTTCCACGGGAAGTCCATGCAAGACTGCCACAAGGTCGGACAACATGAGGTCTGGCTCTAAAACAGCGGCTCCAAAGTAGTCGACCTGCGCGGTGTTGCAGTGAAACAACAACATCTCATCCATGGGCAACCAAGACAATGCCGCCGCGGCATCCTCCACGTACCAGCCCTCAGGCGCATAGACCACCTTGCCCCACGCATCGGCATCGGCAGCCAGTACAGCGAACTGCTCACGGTCCATCTCTATGTTGCTGCCCACCCGGCGCAAATTGAGCGCCTCCTCGGTTTCGGCGTTCAAGAGATAAGCGCCACCGGCGTCATCGACCAGCCGTGCCACCAGACCATCTCCTGCAGGCGCGGTCCAAGTACCACCTTGCTCGCTGCCGGTAAAGACTACCGGACGCCCGCTGTTCTCCGCAGCGAGGGTTCCCCTCAGGCGGGCCGCATCATAGCGCCTCACGATGGCATTGAAAACGGAATCTGCTGCTGGCAATTGCCCCGTCAACCAGCCGAATACCTTGATGTACTCTGCCCGGGCCAGTGGTGCTGGCTCCTCGTATTCCCGGAGCGGCATGACCCGTATGCCTGTGCGCTCCTCCACCCCGTTCATGGGGTCGCCAAAAGGATAAGAGGTGAGAACCGTGGCGCCAGAGGCGACCAAGGCTTCCTCATCCAAGCCACCATCCCCGCCTAAATCGACCAAACCT